>DATFWX010000145.1:0-15228 GCA_035258845.1 Polyangia bacterium
CGTGCTCGTCGAGCTCGGCCAGAAGAGCGAGCGCGCCCGCGTCCTCGGCCAGCGCGAGCGCCTCCTGCAAGCGCGCGCGCGCCCCCGCCGGGTCGCCGAGCGCGCGCCACTCGAGGCGCGCCTGCTCGGCCAGCGCGCGCGCTCGCGGCGCGCCCTCGCACAGCTCGGCCTGGCAGGCGTAGGCGCGCGCCGCCTCGTCGGGGCGGCCGCGCCGCTCCAGCAGGCGGCCCATCTGCTCGTGCACGGCCGGATCGGCGGGCGCGATTGCGAGCGCGCGCTGGAGCCGCAGGAGCGCGTTCTCGTCGTCGCCTGCGCGCTGCCACATGGCGGCCGCCGAAAGGTGTGCGCGCGCGGCTGCGGCGGTGTGGCCGCGCTCGCCGTGCAGGCGCGCCGCCTGGTCGGCCGCCTTGACCGCGCGCACCGGCTGGCCGGCTGCATCGAGCGCCCGCGCCAGCGCCTCCCAGCCCTGCGCGCCCGATTCATCGAGGCGCACGGCGCGCTCCAGCTCCGCGACCGCTGCCTCCGCTTCACCCTGGGACAGGCACAGCTGGCCCAGCCGCAGTGCGAGCGCGGCCTGCTCGCCCGGCGTCTCGGTCAGCGTGATCCGGCGCCTGAGCAGATCGCCCAGCTCGCGGACGCGCCCCTCGATGAGCAGCCGCTCCGCCAGCGCCTCCGCAACCTCGGACGCCCGCGGTCGCGTCGCCAGCGCACGCTCGAGAAGCGGCGTCGCTCGCGTCGGCTCGACCTGCGCCCATGCCCGTGCGGCGGCAAGCTGCGCGCGCAGCGCATCCTCCTTGTCCCCCAGGGCCGTATACAGCTCGGCCAGCCGTTCGAACTCTAACCCGGCCTCGCGCGCGTCGCCGCGCGCGTCCGCAACCAGGGCCAGCGCGGCCACCGCGGGCGCCAGCTCGGGCCGTGCCCGCAGAAGCTCGTGCGCCAGCGTCTCGGTCTCGCTGAGCCAGCTCTCGGCCGCACATCCGATCTCGAGCAGCCGCTGCAAAACGAACGGGTGGTCGGCGCCCCGCTCGAGCTGCCTCCGGTAGGCCGCGCGCGCGCCCGCCAGATCGCCGGCCGCAAGCTGCGCCTCGATCTGGCGATAGGCCGCCTTGCCTTCCTCGTGCACCGCAAAGCGCGCCCGCAGCCGCTCGTCCGCAGCCCCGTCCTCGGCCTCGCTGCCTGGAGCTCCATACCCGATCACGAGTCGGGCGGGGCCGACCTTGATGGTGGCAACGCGCGCCGGACCCAGATCGGGCAGCCGCCAGCCGTGCGTGGGCAGGGTGCGCATGAGCAGCATGTGGAGCGGATCGCACGACACATCGGTTGCACCCTCGATGGCGAGCTCCTCGGCCGGAGCGCCCAGGGCGCTGAGCAGGCCCAGGCCCAGCTGCGGCGCCGCCAGCGCCACCCAGCCGAAAAAGCGCACGTCCGTGATCGAGACCGCAATGCGGCGGCCTCCCGCCGGCGCCACCAGCGCCCGGGCGGTGAACTCGGCCGAGCGCTCGCCCGCCTGCACGCGACCGGCCACCAGGATCATCCCGTCCGCGAACCGCACGATCAGCTCTGCCACGCCCAGCTCGTGAAGGCGTGGCCGGCTGCGCAGCCAGCTCTCGGCGCGCGCGTCGTCGATCGCGAGCACCGCGCTGCGCAGGAGGCACCGTTTGTGCTGAAAGCGGGTCGCACCGCCGGTCACGTCGAACGGAAAGCGCAAGCGCGGGATCTCGAGCTCCAGCCGATCGAGCGCCACCAGATCGAAAAAAGTGCGCGCGCGCAGACCGAGCAGGCCCTTGCCCTCGAGGAAGGACAGCGAAAAGGCGAGTGGGTTTCCGGGCCCGTGGGTGGGCGGCTGTGCACCTGCCATGGGGCAGCTTACTTTATCACTCGGGCTAGGCTCGATAAAGCGCGCGCACGGCGGGCCGACGGAGCGTCATCACGAGGTACACGAGAAAGGCGACCTTGATGCCGCCGACCAGAAGCGGCGGCACGGCCGCGATCCAGCGCCAGGTCGCGAGGTCGCGCAGCGCCTCCAGGCCCGGCACGTTGGCCGCCAGCGCGGCCGCCAAATGGGCTCGCAACGGCGCCTGCTCGAGCGCGAGCGCGGCCCGGATCGCAATCTGCACCACCGAAAACCCGATGGCCGCGCCCGCGGTCTGCAAAAGCCAGGCGCGCCCGCGCGTGCGCAGCCGGAGCGCCCAGGCCGTGCTCAGCGTCAGCAGCGCCCCCACGACGAAGTTGGTCAGCGCCAGCGCGACCACCACCGGCCGCCGCTTGAGCTCGACCGCGACCAGATCACGGCGGAAGGCCTCGACCGCCGGCTGCGCGCCTGCCGGGACGTTGTTGCGCGTCAGCTCGGTCACCTGCTTGTCGGCGAACTCGGCGATGCTCGAGCGCACGCGATCGGGGGTCCACATGGCGTGCGCCTCCTGCAGCGATGACACCGCGATCACCGAGCCCAGTACGAACGCGACCCCGAGCACACCCGACAGCCTCGGCGGCGTCGGGGTAGGCGCGCTGGTCATACGCGGACTGTAACGCAGGCCGGCGGTTGTGTCCTACTGGCGCGACGGTGCACGTGGAGACCGGTGCCTCTTCCAGGAGGTTCACCACAGAGAACACGGAGAACACAGAGGCTTGACAGCCCTACGGGATCGGCCGCCTCACCTAGAGACGGGTCCTTCCTTCCTTCTCTGTGCTCTCTGTGTTGTCTGTGGTTCAATTCCCTGGTGCAACCGGGCTCCGATCAGCGCAGGCCGAAGCCGGTGCAGGGCGTGTAGGCCACCCCCTCCTCGCCGCCATACGACAGAATCTCCGGATTGACCGTGAGCTTGCCGCTGTCGCGCACCTCGATGCACCGCCGATGCGCCAGGTCGTTGAGCACGGTGGCCCACTTGACGGCTGCCACCTCGCGCGAGATGTCCTCGCGCTTGGCCTCGAACGCCGCCAGATCGGGATCCTTGCGGTCGACCACCTTCAAGATCACATACGACGGCACGCCGCCCTGGATCTCGAACGGTCCGGCCAGCTCGCCCTTCTTGAGCGGGCCGAACACCTGCTTGGTCGCCTCCTTGCTCACGCCAATGTCCTCGAGCGCGTTGCCGTGGCGCGCGAACATGCCGGTCTCCTGCAGCTTGGGCGCATTGGGATCGACCGGCTTCTTGGCCTTTTTGTCCTTTTTGTCGGAATCGGGCTGCTTTTCCTTGGCTGCGTCGTCGGGTTTGGGCTCGTCCGCCTCCGCCTCCTGCTTGGGGAAGAGGTCTTCCAGCTTGGCGCCGGCCTTGAGCTTTGAAAGCGCCGCCTCGGCCTCTTTCTTGGCCTGCGCGGCCGCCCGATCCTTGCGCAGCATCTCCTCGGCCAGATCCTTTTCCACCGCGACCAGCGGGAGGTCGCCCTCGCGAAAATCTTCCACCCGCGCAATCACGAGCCCGCGCTCGGTCTTGATGATTTCGGAGGAGGCGCCCTTCGCGAGCGCGAACACCTGATCGTCGAAGGCGGCCCCGAAACCGGCCGCGCCCCTGCGCTTCCAGCCCACGTCGCCGCCGCGCGCCTTCGACTTGTCGTCGCTCATCTCATGCGCGACTTTGGCGAAGTCGGTGCCGCCCTTGAGCCGGTCGAGCGCCGCTCGCGCCCGCCCTTCGGCCTTGGCCCGCTCGGCGGCCGGCGCGTCCTTGCCCACCTGAAAGAGCAGCACGCGCAGGCGCGCCTCCTTGGGCACCGCCTTGTACATGAACGAGCGGGCCTCGTAGGCTTCCTTGATCTTGTCCTTGTGATCCTTGAGGTAAGTTGCTACGTCGCTCGGCGCGAGCTCGGTCTCGTCCTCGAACCTTCGGGCCCCGAAGCGCACGAACTGGAGCTTGACCTGGGTCTCGTGGTCGATGTAGTCGCGCTTGACCTCGTCGGGTCCGACCTTGGTGGTCGCGCGCACCAGCTCCTTGACCTTCTCCGCGAGCAGCTCGCGCCGCTGCTCGGCCATGAACTTCTTGTCGGTGGTGTGCAGGAAATAGGTCAAGAAGTTCTGCTTGTACTTCTGATAATCGAACCCGTCCTTGTAGATGGAGGCGAAGCGGTAGTCCATGGTGATGTTGCGCGGCACACCGACCACCAGGATGCGACCCTTCTCGATGCGGTCGCCGATCTCCTCCTCGCTGATTCGGAAGCCCAGCCGCTCGCCCTCCTGGGCCAGGAGCTCGCGCCGGATGAGCAGCTCCATGAGGAAGGTGCGGGTGCCGCGCGCGCGCGCCTGGTCGGCCGGCTCCTGGTCGTAGCCGAGCAGCTGGAAGGCGTGGACGAAGTCCTGCTCGGGCACCGAGAAGCCGGCGATTTTCGCGGCATAGCCTTCCGCAATGCCGGTTCCGCAGCCCTTGGAGCCGGGCCCGAAGTTGATGATGAAGACCGCGATCACGATGCCGAACAGGATGTAGATCAAAAGCGACCGCGAGTGCTGCCGCATCACGCTCAGCATGGTGGGGGACTCTACTCCGCGCATAAGCGCGGTGCAAGGCGCCCCTGACCCTACCTTCGCCTACCGGCCACCTGACTGGCCAGCGAGCGGATTTTCTACAAGATCCTTGCGATTTACAGGATCCCATGATAGAAATGGGCTGCGGCACGAAGCGACGCGGCCGATCGCAGTCGCTTATCCACAGAGCACGCGGACGGAGTGGGGCGCGCATGTTGTTCGACTGGGTCTATGGTCTATTCTCAAACGATCTCGCGATCGATCTCGGCACGGCAACCACGCTCACGTTCGTCAAGGGCAAGGGAATCGTGTCGAATGAGCCGTCGGTCGTGGCTGTGCAGCGCACGGGCAGCGGCATCAAGAAGGTGCTGGCCGTGGGCAAGGAAGCCAAGGAGATGCTGGGGCGCACGCCCGGAAACATCGTGGCGGTTCGGCCCATGAAGGACGGCGTGATCGCCGACTTCGAGGTCACCGAAGCCATGCTGCGCTACTTCATCACGCGCGCGCACAACCGGAGGACGCTGGTGCGGCCGCGCATCATCATCTGCGTTCCGTCGGGCATCACTGAGGTCGAAAAGCGCGCGGTCCGGGACTCGGCGCTGGCGGCGGGCGCGCGCGAGGTCTATCTGATCGAGGAGCCGATGGCGGCCGCGATCGGCGCCGGGCTGCCGGTGACCGAGGCCTCGGGCAACATGGTGGTCGACATTGGCGGCGGCACCACCGAGGTGGCGGTCATCTCGCTGGCCGGCATCGTCATGTCCAAATCGATCCGCGTGGGCGGCGACAAGATGGACGAGGCGATCGTCCAGTACGTCAAGCGCAAGTACAACCTGCTCATCGGCGAGCGCACGGCCGAGACGATCAAGATGCAGATCGGCAACGCCTACCCGCTCGACGAGGTGCTGACCTTCGAGATCAAGGGGCGCGACCTGGTGGCGGGCGTGCCCAAGACCATCGCCATCAACTCCGACGAGGTGCGCGAGGCGCTGCAGGAGCCGATTGGAGCCATCGTGGAGGCCGTGCGCCAGGTGCTCGAGCGGACGCCGCCCGAGCTGTCGGCCGACATCGTCGACAAGGGCATCGTGCTGACCGGCGGCGGCGCCCTGCTGCGCAACCTCGACGTCCTTCTGCGCGAGGAAACCGCGCTTCCGGTCACGCTCAGCGACAACCCGCAGCTGTGCGTCGTGCTCGGCACCGGCAAGGCCTTGAACGAGATCAATCTGCTCAAGGAAGTCACCATTCACTGAGGGTTTAGCGGCACATGACCACGGCGCGAAAGGTACGTGAGACAGCGCTGTGCGGCCTGATGCTGATCGGATCGGTGGTGGTGCTGCGATCGAGCGTGCGCCATCCCAGCCAGCTCAACCTGCTCGACCGCGCGATCCTGCGCGTGTCGGCGCCCCTGCAGGCGGCGCTGGCGGGCACCGGGCGCGCGCTTCGCCGGGGCGCCCAGCGCTACCTGCTCGTGGTCAGCGCGGCCAAGGAGAACCAGAAGCTGCGCGAGGACAATGCGCGCCTGCGGGCCGAGCTCCTGGCCGCGCAGAGACAGGCCGGGCGCGAGAAGGAGCTCGAGCGCCTGCTCAGCCTGCAATCGGGGACCGCGGCCGAGACGCTGGCTGCGCATGTGGTGGGCGCGGACGTGAACGCCTATTTCCGGGTAGCGCGGCTGCGGCTCGATCGAGGCGCGGGCGAGCTTTCACCCGGCATGGCCGTGCTGGCGCCCGAGGGTGTGGTGGGGCGGGTCGCGCGCGTGTACGGCGCCTATTGCGACGTTCTGTTGGCGGTCGACCCCAAGAGCTCGATCGACGTGGTCATCCCGCGCACGGGCGGGCGCGGCCTCCTGCGCGGCGCGGGTGGGCGCGATCGCTACCGGGCCACGCTCGAGTTCGAGGCGCCGGCCGAGGCCGTGCGCGAGGGCGACTTCGTGGTCACGAGCGGCCTGGGCGGGATCTTTCCGCGCGATGTGCCGGTGGGCAAGGTGGTTACGGTCGGCAAGCACGACATCGGGCTGTTCCAGACCGCAGATGTGGAGCCGGTGGTCGACTTCGCGCGGCTCGATCAGGTGCTGGTGCTGGTGACGGCGCCGCCACCCGAGGAGCCCGAGACCCAGCCCGCGCGCCGGGAGCCGGCGCACGGCGTGGTGCCGTATCGATGAGGCCGGGCCGCCACCTGGTCCTGGTCGTGGTCGGCTACATGCTGACGGTTCTGCAGGCCAGCCTGCAGGCGCTGGTGCCGGTACGCGTGCGGGTGCCCGAGCTGGGGCTCCTGGTCGCGCTGTACGCGGGCCTGACTGCGCGCGGCGGGGTGGCCGGCGCCTCGGCGGTTGCGTTCGCGCTGGGCTACGTGACCGATCTGCTCGCGGGCGCGCCCAAGGGACTGCACGCGCTCGTGTTCGTCCTGATGTGCCTTCTGGCCAAGGGCGCCTCGCTGCGCCTGCTCCTGCGCGGCTCGCTGGTCTCGGCTGGATTTGCGTTCGCGGCCAGCCTCAGCGCAGCCGGGCTGATCGTGCTCACGCGCGCCCAGACCGAAAGCGGAACCCTGGCCCCGCTTCAGATGGCGCCCTTGCAGGCGGCGGTGACCGCTCTCGCCGCGCCCATCGTCTATGGCCTTCTGGGCCGGCTCGAGGGGCGCGTGGCCAAAGCCCACGCGCCGGGGCTGGGCCGATGAGCGTTCACAGCCCGTCGGTCGGCCACGGCCTGCTTCCACACCAGCATGGCGAGCTGCCCACGTTCAAAAAGCGCCTACCCTGGATCCTGGGCCTGGTGGGCCTGTGCATGCTGACCCTTTTCGGGCGGCTCTGGCACCTCCAGATCATGCAAGGCGAAGTTTATTTGCAAAAATCGCAGGACAACTTCGTCAAGGACCTCGAGATCCCGGCCTTGCGGGGCCGCATCAAGGACCGCCGCGGCCGCATCCTGGTCGACAACCGGCCGGCGTACAACGTCTACATCACGCCGCGCTTCTTCACCCCCGAAGCCATGGCGCGCCTGCGTGAGCTCATCAAGCTCGACGACGCCCAGGCGGCCGCCATGTGGCAGAAGGTGCAGGCGCCGCGCGGGCTGGGCCGTTTCCGGGGTGTGCTGGTGCTCGAGGACGTACCGCGCGACGTGATGGCGCTGCTCGAGACCGGCAAGCAGGACCTGCCCGGGGTGGCGGCGCTGGCGGTTCCGCATCGCAACTACCCGCACGGCCGGCTGGCTGCGCACGCGATGGGCTTTTTGAACGAGATCTCGGCCGACGAGCTGGAGCGGTTGGACGCGCAGGGCTATCGGGCCGGGCAGGCCATCGGGCGCTCCGGCATCGAGCGGCAGTGGGAGCCTTTTTTGCGCGGCCGCGGCGGCGCCATGCGGGTGGTGGTCGACGCGCGCGGGCAGCGCAAGAGCGACGAGGAGGCGCGGGAGCTTCTGGGTGACACGCTTACGCGCGAGGACCCGGTCGCGGGCGCCGACCTGGTGCTCTCGCTCGATCTCGAGCTGCAGGAGATCCTCGACCGCGCGCTCGACAAGGTCCAGGCCGGCGCTGCGGTTGTGGTCGAGGCCGACTCTGGCCGCGTGCTCGCGATCGGATCGCGGCCCGCCTTCGATCCCAACGTGCTGTCGGGGCGTCTGACGCGGGCCGAGGACCAGCGCATGGCCAAGGACCCGCGCCGCCCACGCATCGACAAGGTTTTGCGCGAGAACTATTTCCCGGGCTCGACCTTCAAGGTGGTGCCGACGCTGGGCGCGCTCGAGGACGGGCTCATCGACCCGCGCGAAAAAGTGGTGTGCGGGGGCGGCTACCGATTCGGCAAGCGCCTGTTCCACTGTATGGAGGTGCACGGGCCGGTCGACCTGCACTCGGCGCTCGTGCGCTCGTGCAACACCTACTTTTTCCGTCTGGGCGAGAAGGTCGGCATGGATCGGATGGCCCGGGTCGCGCATGAGCTGGGCCTGGGCTCTCCGAGCGGGCTGGGCCTGAACGGCGAGGTCGCCGGCTTCATCCCGACCACCGAGTTCTACCGGCACACCAAGGAAGGCTTCCACCCCGGCTCGACGCTCAACATGGCGATCGGGCAGGGCAGCGTAAAGATCACGGTGCTGCAGCTGGCGATGGCCTACGCCGCGCTGGCCAACGGCGGCAAGCTGTGGGTCCCGCAGATCGCCGAGCGGCTGGAGACCCCGGGGGCGGCTGCGTCCGGCAAGACCATCGAGCAGTTCCCGCCGCGGCTGCGCCGCCAGCTCGCCCTGCGCGCGGCCAACCTGCGGTTCATCCAGCATGCGCTGTACGGCGTGGTCAACGATCCCCGCGGGACCGCATACTCGGCCCGGGTGCCCGAGCTCGAGGTGGCCGGAAAGACCGGCACCGCCCAGGTGCATGGCATCAAGCAGCGCGGCCGGGACCACGTGGTGGCCGAGGGCGAGTGGGATGCCGGCAAGGATCACGCCTGGTTCGTCGGCTTTGCGCCGGCCTCACGGCCGCGCGTGGTGGTGGCGGCGCTGGTCGAGCATGGCGGGCTGGGCGCGCGCGCGGCCGCCCCCATCGTCATGCAGGTGCTGCGTGGCTATTTCGACAAGATCGCGCCCGCCGACCGGCCGGCCCAGGTCGCGTTCGTGCCCACTCAACCGGTGCCGGCGCGGGCCGATCCGGCCTCGAGCGCCGCCGACACCGCGGCCGACAGCGCGGGTGACACTGCGGGCGACACCGCGGGCGACGACGAGCCGGGGGATCCGGGAGATTGACGCTTTCCGCCGCCCCGGTTCTGCGCCGCCTCCGCTCCTACTTCGACTGGCCGCTGGCAGCCACCACGCTGGCCATCCTGGCGCTGGGCCTGGTCAATCTCTACAGCGCGACGCTGGCGGTCCGGCCCGCGCTCTTCTACCACCAGCTGGGGTGGCTGCTCCTGGGCGTGCTCGTGTTCGTCGCGGTGGCTGCCATCGACTATCGGACCTTCAACCGGCTGGGCTACGTGGGCTGGCTGCTCGGCGTGGCGGCCCTGGTTGCAGTCTGGAAGCTCGGCCACTCGTCGCACGGCGCCCGGCGCTGGATCGTGATCGCGGGCCAGTGGATCCAGCCCAGCGAGTTCGTCAAGCTGCTCGTGGTGGTCGCGCTGGCGAAGTATGCCCACGACGCGGCCGCGGGCGCGGTTTCCCCGGCGCGACGCTGGCTCTTGCCGACCGCGTGCATCGCGGTGCCGGCGCTCCTGGTGCTCAAGCAGCCCGACCTGGGCACTGCGCTCCTGTTCGTGCTGCTGTTCGCGAGCGTGATGGCGGTAGTCGACCTGCCGTATCTGGCCGTGGTCGCGGGCGCGAGCCTGGTCGGCTCGCCCATCCTGTGGTTCTTCGGGCTCAAGGATTACCAGAAACAGCGGCTGCTTTCGTTTCTCGATCCGAACCGCGATCCCGCGGGCGCGGGCTGGCACGCCCGCCAGTCGATCTTCGCGATCGGTTCCGGGCGGCTGTTCGGAAAAGGCTATCTGCATGGCACGCAGAATCAGCTCAACTTCCTGCCCGAGCACTGGACTGACTTTCCGTTTGCGGTGTGGGCCGAGGAGTGGGGCTTCTTCGGCTGCACGGTCTTGCTGCTTTTGTATCTGTTCCTGGTGCTGTGGCTGGTGAATCTGGCCCGGCAGGCGCGCGACCGCTTCGGCGCGGTGGCGTGTGTGGGCGTGGCGGCCCTCTTGTTCTGGCAGGTGGTGGTCAACGTGGGGATGGTGACCGGCATCCTGCCGGTGGTCGGCGTGACGCTGCCGCTGTTCAGCTATGGCGGCTCGTCGATGCTCACGGTGATGGCGGCGCTGGGGCTGGCGATGAACGTCAGCGTCCGGCGCAGCTCGTATTGACTGGGCAGACCTACAGTGCGCGCTTGATGAGGTCCTCGATCTTGGCCTTGGGCACCGCGCCCACGATCTGGCCAATCACGCGACCTTCCTTGAACAGGAGCAGGGTGGGGATGGACCGAATCTCGAACTGCTCGGCCACCTTCTGATTGCTGTCGATGTCGAGCTTGGCGAACTTGACCTTCTCGCCGTACGAGCCGGCCAGCTCCTGGACCGCAGGCGCAATCGCGCGACAGGGCTGGCACCAGGCCGCCCAGAAATCGACCAACACCGGCTTGTTGCTCTTCACGATCTCCTGATCGAAGCTGTCGTTCGTGACCTCGATGACGTTGCCAGCCATTTCTTCCTCCGCGTCGCGCTTCCGTTAGCACAGTGCCCTGATGGCACGCAAGCGCTTTTACTGCTAAGATGCGCTGAGCGCGCGGAGCGTGACGCCGAAACGTGAAAAGCGTTGAGGTTACGCCGTGATGGCTTTGCTGATCCCGGTCCTCCTCCTGTACGGTCTGTCGTGTGCGCTCTACCTCGCGTTTCTGGTCGCGCCGCGTGACGGGTTGGCGCGGCTGGCTCGCGTGGCGCTGGTGCTGGGCCTGCTCGCGCACACGGCCGACATCGGGGTGCGCTGCGTGCATGGGCTGCATCCGGTCGCGACCGCCCAGGAGGCGGTGTCCTTTGCGGCCTGGCTGCTCGTGGGCGCCTATCTCGTGATCTCGCTGCGCTACCGCAGCGTCGTGGTGGGCGGCTTCGTCGCGCCGGTGGCGCTGGTGGGGATGGTGCTGGCGCGGCTGTCGCCGAGCGCGCCCGCGGCGGTTCCTCCCGGCGGCCTGAGCACCATCGGGCGCATCCATATCACGCTCTCGATGATCGGGGTCGCGATGTTTGCGCTCGCGGCCGCGGTCGCGGTCATCTATCTGGTCAGCGAGTCGCAGCTCAAAGCCAAGAAGATCGGCATTCTCCAGCAGCGAGGCCTGCCCCTGGCCACGCTCGATGCGCTCGGCCACCGCTGCATCACCCTCGGCTTCCCGGTGTTCACGATTGCCATCGTCACCGGGGCGGTGTGGGTGGCGCAGCTCCACGTGGCCGGCGCCGCACTGCGTCCCGAGTACTCGATTTCGATGATGACCTGGTTGGCCTTCGGCGCGCTGCTTCTGGCCCGGGCGGCCGCGGGCTGGCAGGGCCGACGCGCGGCCTGGCTCACTCTGGCCGGGTTCGGGGGCGCGCTAGCGGTGGTTCTGATCTACCTGATGCGGTCCGTGGCCGGCTGATGGAGTTCGTCGTCGTTGGCCTGTCCTACCGCACTGCACCGTTGGCGGTGCGCGAGCGGCTGGCGTTTGCACCGGCCGAGCTGGAAAAGGCCCTGCGCCAGCTCGTCGATCTGCCGCACGTCGAGGAGGCGCTCCTCATCTCGACCTGCAACCGGGTCGAGGTGTACGCGGCCGCGCGGGCGCCCGAAAGCGGGCTGGCCGAGCTGCGCAGCTTCCTGGGGTCGGCCCGCAGCGTCGATGGGGAAGCTCTTGCGCGCTCGCTGTACGAGCATGCGGGCGAGGCCGCGGTGCGGCACGTGTTTCGAGTGGCCTGCGCGCTCGACTCCATGGTGATTGGCGAGCCGCAGATCCTGGGCCAGGTCAAGGAGGCCTACGGCGCGGCGGTGCGAGTGGGAACCGCGCGCTCGTGGCTGTGCCGGTGCCTCGAGCGCGCGTTCACGGTCGCCAAGCGCGTGCGCTCGGAGACCCGGATCGCCGAGGGCGCGGCCTCGGTCAGCTCGGTGGCGGTGGATCTGGCGCAATCGATCTTCGGCGAGCTCGGGGGACGCATCGTGCTCTTGGTGGGCGCCGGCAAGATGGGCGGCCTGGCCGCGCGGCGGCTGCGGGCGGCCGGTGCGGCCGAGGTGCTGGTCGTAAATCGCACTCACGAGCGCGCGCTCGAGCTGGCCCGCGAGGTCGACGGCAAAGCGCGGCCCTGGGACGACCTCGAGGGGCTTCTGGCAGTGGTCGACGTGGCCATCACTTCGACCGGCGCCAGCGAGCCCATCCTGAGCGCGGCCCGCATGGCCCAGGTGGTCAAGCGGCGCAAGCATAGACCGCTCTTTCTGATCGACATCGCGGTCCCTCGCGACGTCGACGCGCAGGCGGCCAAGCTGGAAGGCGTGTTCTTGTACGACGTCGACGATCTCGAGCGGGTGGTGGCCGACAACCTGGCGGCGCGGCGCAAGGAAGCCGAAGCGGCCGAGCGCATCGTGAGCGAGGAGGTGCGGCTGTTCGGTGCCTGGCTGCGTGCCCAGGGCGTGACCCCAACCATCAAGGAGCTGCGCGCGCACGCCGAGGCCATCGTACGCGCCGAGCTCGAGCGCACGCTGCCCGCCCTCGACGAGCGCTCGCACGCCAAGGTGCAGGCCATGGCCAACGCGATCGTGAACAAGCTCCTGCACGCTCCGCTTCTGGCCCTGCGCCACGATGAAGCGCTGACGGCCGCCGTGCGCAAGCTGTTCGACCTGGCCGGCGAGAAAGAGCCGGCCCCGGAGCAACCGGCACCGCTGGCGACCGCCAAGAAGGAGCCGCCGTGAGCGCGCCCCGCCTCGTCATCGGGACGCGTGGCAGCGCGCTCGCGCTCTGGCAGGCCCATCACATCAAGGAACGCCTGGAGGCGTACGGCGCCACCATCGAGGTGCGCGTGATCAAGACCCAGGGCGACAAGATCCAGGACGCGCCGCTCGCGCGCATCGGTGGCAAGGGCCTGTTCATCAAGGAGATCGAGCAGGCGCTGGCGGCGCGCGAGGTCGACCTGGCCGTGCACTCGATGAAAGACGTGCCGGCGGCGCTGCCGCCCGGCCTCGTCATCGCGGCCGTGCCCGAGCGCGCGGACGCGCGCGACGTGCTCATCGGGCGGACCGAAAAGACGCTGGACCAGCTGCCCCAAGGCGCGCTGGTCGGCACTTCGTCGCTGCGCCGCATCTGTCAGCTGCGTGCGCGGCGGCCCGATCTGCGCATCGAGATGCTGCGCGGCAATGTAGACACCCGGCTGCGCCGGCTCGATGAGGGTCGCTTCGACGCCATCGTGCTGGCGGCGGCGGGCCTGGCGCGGCTGGGTCACACCGCGCGCGTCACCGAGTACCTGGCGCCCGAGGTCAGCCTGCCCGCGATTGGTCAGGGTGCGCTCGCGATCGAGGTGCGGGCCGGCGATGCCGAGGTGGAGCCGCTGGTGCGGCGGCTCGATCACGAGCCCTCCGCGCGTGCGGTGGCGGCCGAGCGGGCATTCCTCACCCGCCTGGGTGGTAGCTGCCAGACTCCCCTGGCCGCCTACGCGACCTGGGACGCCGGCACGCTGGCGCTCGACGGCATGGTCGGCCGCACCGACGGCACCGAGATCGTGCGCGACCACATCGGGGGCGCCGCCTGGAGCGCCGAGGACCTGGGCCGCACACTGGCCGAGCGCCTGCTCGAGCGGGGCGCGGCGCGCATCCTGGCCGACCTGGCCGCGGCCGCCGCCGCGGACGCAGGGTCTGCGTAGGCGCTACGTCCCCTGCCGACCGCCCACCACGAGCTCGGGGATGCGCAGGGTCGGCTGCGCGTCGGCGACCGCGACGCTCTGGCCGTCCTTGCCGCAGGTGCCGATGCCGAACCCCAGATCGCGCCCGACGCGATCGATTCCGCGCAGGACCTCGGGCCCATTGCCGGTCAGGGTGGCGCCGCGCACGGGGTCAGAGACCGCGCCTTTCTCGATCAGATAGCCCTCGGTGACCTCGAACACGAAGTTTCCGCTCACGGTCTCGACCTGCCCGCCGCCCATCTGGCGCACGAAAAGGCCGCGCTCGGTCGAGCGCACGATGTCCTCGGGGTCGTCGTCGCCGGGCGCGATCATGGTGTTGGACATGCGCACGATGGGCCGGCATCGAAAAGACTCGCGCCGTCCGTTGCCGGTCGAGCGTGCGCCCGCCTTCCACGCGCTCAGCCGATCGTGAAGATATCCCCGTAAAACGCCGTTCTCGATCAAAACCGTGCGCTGGGCCGGCGTTCCTTCGTCGTCGCAGCTGAACGAGCCGCGCCGTCCCGGCAGCGTCGCATCGTCGAGCACGGTCAGAAGCGGCGTGCCCACGACCTGGCCGATCATGCCCTGGTAGATCGACAGGCCGTCGGCGATCAGGTCGGCTTCCAGCCCGTGCCCGACCGCCTCGTGCACCATGGTGCCGCCGGCCGAAGCGGCCAGCACGACCGGCATGCGCCCGGCCGGGGCCGGGCGAGCCAGAAGGTTCGCCATCGCACGCCGGCTGGCCACCTCGGCCACCCGCTCGGGGGTGTCGCCGTCCAGCACCTCGAGGCCGCACGCGCCGCCGATCGACTCGTAGCCGGTCGTGATCTCGGCACCCGCGCCCGCGACCGCGGTCACGCTGAGCAGCGTCTGCACGCGATCGTCCTGCGCCCATTCGCCCAGCGAGTTCATGCACACGACCGCCCGCCGCGCGTCCCCGTACCGCACCGTCACCTGGTGGATGCGCTTTTCCCAGGCCCGTGCGCGCGCATCGGCGCGCCGGCACAGCGCCACCTTGAGCCCAAGCGGCGCTGCCAGCGGATCGCGCCGCGGCCCGGCCGAGGGTGGCGGTGCAGCGCTGCGCTCCGGTGGATGCACGGCCTTCAGGCCCCCGCGCGCCGCCTGCGCAACCGCCCCCGCCAGCTCGATGAGCGCGCGCGGCGAGAGCTCGCTGGTGTAGCCGTAGGCGGTCTTGAGCCGGTGCAGCACGCGGATCCCGGCTCCGCGGTCGACGCCGGTCGTGATGCGCTCGATGCGCGCCGCATCCAGCGTGACCGCCGTGTGGACCACATCCTCGAGGTATAGCTCGGCGAAATCGCCGCCCCGCGCCAGCGCAGCCCGCAGCACGGCGGGTGCGGCTGCGGCCGGATCGAAGTCGAGCTTCACGGCAGGTCCCAATCGGGCGGGCGCGCGATCTCGACCCATCCGGTCTCGCGCG
>DATFWX010000146.1:0-35852 GCA_035258845.1 Polyangia bacterium
TGCTGGTCGACTGGTGCCGGACCGAGCTGGTGGACGCGGGCGGCGTGCGCAGCTACCTGGCGGCGCGCTAGCGTCCCGCGCGTCACGAGGTGGCTCATTGAGCTGAGCGAAGCGAGCGGCGCAGGCGACGTCGGGATGCGCAGCGAGCGCGAGTTCCGCAGGACGCCTGCGCTGAAACGAAGACGCTTTGCAAGGATCCCGGCAGCCCTAGAGCGCAGGCGTCCGAGGACTGTCTGAGCGCGCGCGCGCGCCCGCCGGCGCCGAGAGCCGAGAGCACCAGTTAGCAGGTCGAATGAGGGACAGCCCGCAGGCGCTGGTCAGCCCGCCACCGACTTGGGCCGGACCGCCGGCTTGGCCACCCGCCGCGAAAGGAATTCGAGCACGGTGTCGCACACCAGCTCGGGGCGCTCGATGGGCGCGGTGTGCGAGCCGCCCTCGACCACCAGGAGCTCCGCCTGCGGGATCGCCTCCGCCATGGAGCGCGACAGCGCGACCGGCGTGAAGCCGTCGCGGTCTCCGGCCACGACCAGCGTGGGCACGTCGATCTGGGGCAGGATCTCGCGCGCCGTGTGCCGGCCCGCGTTGGCCAGCATTTCCAGGAACAGGAACGGATCCACGCGCGAGATCCCCTCCAGGTACGGGAAGAAATCTTCGCGCCGAATGAGGTCCGGATTGACCTCGACCGTCTTGGCGATCACGAACGCCAGCTCGGTCGGGATCATGTGGCGCCAGAAGCCTCGCGTGGCCCGCGGCAGCGTGTGCGCCAGGATGCGAACGAACGGAAGCGCGGCCTCGAGCGTGCGCTTGCCGCGAAAGGTCCGCAAAGGGTTGCCGTAGCTGCCGCACAAGAACATCAGGGCCGCCGTGCGCGTGTGGTGCCGGCGAAAAGTCTCCAGGCACACCTGCACGCCCATCGAGTGGCCGCACAGGGTGGCCCGCTCCACCCCGACCGTCGACAACACGGCCGCCAGGTCATCGGCCAGATCCGCGACCGCGACCCGGTGCGGATCCAGCGGCACCGGCGTGCGGCCATGGCCACGATAATTCCAGTGCACGATCCGATACCCACCCTCGACCAGACGGCCCTCCAGATACTTCCACACATAGCCGTCACAGCCGATCCCGTCGCACAGCGCGACCACCGGCGCGGCCTCGGCCCCACGCAAACGGTAGTAGATGGGCGAGCCGTCGCGCCCGATTGCGTATCCTTCTTTCTGATGCACGGTGGAGACGGCGGTGGGCGGGGAGCTACTCGTTGGCGCCGCGCTCGTCTTCCTCGCCCGGGAACTCGTTGACCGACGGATACTTCATGATTTCTTTGCGGGCGATCTTCCAGGCTTTCTGCACGATCCAGGAGAGCGACCGGTCCTGCCTCGTGGCTTCTTCCTGAATCTCTCGCAGCATTTCCTCAGGGAAGTAGAGGCTCTGCTTTCGCTTGTCGGAACCGGCCATGTGCGACCTCCGCTAGAACAGTAGATGAGTGTAGGCGATTGTAGCTTTCTTTGCGCCTCTGTGTCAAGACGCACCCGCAGCCCCGACATGCTAGGCTGGACGCATGCCGGCACGCACGGCCACCCTCGCCCGCGACGGGCGCAGCGTGCGCGCCGAGAAGCTGCGCGAAAAGAGGCGTCGACAGATCCTGGGCTGCGCGCGCCGCCTGTTTGCCCAGGACGGCTATCATGCCACCTCGGTGGCCGACATCATCTTGGCGGCCGGCGTCGCGCGAGGCACCTTCTACCTGCATTTTCCGTCCAAGCGCGCGGTCTTCGACCAGCTCATCGACGGACTGTTCGGGCGTCTCAACGCGACCGTGCATCGGATCGAGGTGGGCCCGAGCGCGCCCCCGCCGCTCGAGCAGATGCGAGCCAACGTGCTGGGCGTGGTGACGCTACTGCTCAGCGAGCGCGACCTGACCCGGATCCTGTTGCGCGAGGCGGGCGCCGATCCCGATTTCGACCGCAAGCTGCTCGATTTTTACGGGCGCCTCCTGGGCCGGATCGAGGACGGGGTGAGGCTCGGCCAGACCATGGGCCTTTTGCGTGCGTGCGAGCCGCGCGTGGCCGCCGCCTGCGTGCTCGGAAGCATCAAGGAAGTGATGTATCGGTATGCGGTGGCGGGCGAGACGCCGCCCGAACCAACCAGGCTTTCCAACGAGATCCTCGATTACGTCGTGCAAGCTCTGTTTCGCCCACTACGGCAAAAAGAGAGTTGACCGGTTGGGGGGGCGCCACTACACTCAGTCCTTACGGCTGCCGCCAGGCAGTCTCGAAAGGGGCGTCGTAGCATGGAGTCTACGGGGCTGAAGAAGAAGGATCTCAAGCGGTTCCGCGAGATCCTGCTGGCCAAGAAGGCCGCGATCCTGAAGAACGCCAAGCGCACGCTGTCCGAGGACATGGCACTCGACAGCGACGACTTGCCGGACGAGATGGATCTGGCCTCCAGCGAGTATCTGCAGTCGTTTACGTTCCGGCTGCGGGGCCGCGAGAAGACCTTTCTCAAGAAGATCGATCATGCGCTCGCGAAGATCGAGGACGGCACGTTCGGGATCTGCGAGGATTGTGAGGAGCCCATCTCCGCCAAACGATTGGAAGCGCGACCCGAGACCACGCTCTGCATCCGCTGCAAGGAGGATCAGGAGCGGATCGAGAAGGCCTACGGGTAGCCGCCGCCCAGCGAACTGAATCTCATTCGCGCTTCTGGACCGGAATCGCAGACGTCGGGTCGAACCCGCGTCCGGCCGCGCGACGCAGCGTCTGCACGGATTCGGTCTCGCCCAGCACGATCAGCGACATCCCGGCTGCCAGCTCCAGCTGCGGCCCCGGGTTGTACACGAACTTGCCGCTTTGCGAGTCGCGCACCGCCAGCACCAGCAGGTTGGCCTTCTCGCGGATGCGCGCCTCGCCCAGCGGTTTGCCATGGAGTCGTGAGCCCTCGGGCAGGACCACTTCCTCGATACGGAGGTTCTTGTCCCGGTCGCGCAGCATCAGATCCAGAAACTCGACCACTTGCGGGCGGATCATCTCGCTGACCATGCGCACGCCGCCGATGAAGCTGGGCGTGACCACGCTGTCCGCGCCCGCCTTGCGCAGCTTGTCGGCGCTCTTGGGCTTGTCGGCCTTGGCCACGATCTTGAGCTGCGGCGCCAGCTGGCGCGCCGTGACCACGACGAACAGGTTGTCGCGATCCTCGGGCAGGGTGGTGATGAGCCCGCGCGCGCGCTCGATGCCGGCCTCCTGGAGCACGTCGTCCTCGGTGGCGTCGCCGACCATGCAGGGGACGTCGGGCCCGGCCAAAAGCTCCTTCATGCGCTCCAGCCGGTCGGGGTCGCGGTCGAGCGCCAGCACCGGCCAGCGGGTCGCGACCAGCTCCTCGACCACGGCCGCTCCGTGCGCGCCCACGCCGCACACGATGATGTGATCCTTGAGCTCTTCGATCAGCCGTTTCATCTTGCGCCTCGTTCGCAGGTGCTGGAATTCGCCCTCGACCAGAAAGGTCGTGAGAGCAGAAGCAAAATAAAGCACGGTGCCCAGGCCCAAGAAAATCAGAACGCTCGTGAACAGGCGTCCGCCCGGTACGTGCGCGACGTCGAGGATCTCGGCGTAGCCGACCGTGGTCAACGTGATCACGGTCATGTACGCGCAGTCGCCGAGCGACCATGTGCCCTTGCCCAGATTGTACCAGCCCAGAAGGTAGTAGCCGACGGTGCCCAACCCGAACACGGTCGCCAGCACGGCGCTGGCCGCGACCAGCCGACCGCGGATGCTCGAAGTCGGGCCGTTCGCAAGCGGCACGCGCCCAGAATACCATGCGCACAGGTTGACAGGATCGGAAGGCCGGTCGAAAATGTTGGGCCATGCGCACTCTTACACCTGCTGTGCACCTGCTCACTCTGACGGCGCTTTCGGCCTGTGGCGGTCTGCATCTCGACCTCATCAACCACAGCGTCAAGAAGCCCAGCAACGTCGCGGTCTACTTCACGGTCGACAGGTCCAACGGCGACCCGGTGCCGGGGCTGACTGCCGACCACTTCCGCATTTTCGAGGACGGCCAGCCGGTGTCGGTGCTGGAGTCCAAACAAGTCATCTTGAACCCCGAGGTGGCGGCGGCACATTACACGCTGCTTCTGGTCGACATGTCGGGCTCGGTCACGCAGTCGGGCCAGGTGCCGGCGCTGCAGTCGGCTGCCCAGGCCTTTACGACCCGGGTCGAGAAGTATCAAAAGGTCGGCGTGTACGCGTTCGACGGCTCGCCCAACCTGACCGCGATCGCGGGCTTTGGCAGCGCGGGCGGGGCCTCGCACGCGGTGTCGGCGCTTTCCGGCTACCATCCGCGCGATCCGTCGACCAATCTGCACGGTGCGGTGGCGCAGGGCGTGCAAACGCTCGAGCATGCGCTCAATTCCGCCCAGCAGCCGCTCAAGTTCGGCACGCTGGTCGTGTTCACCGACGGCACCGATCATGCGGGCCGGGTCACGCGTGACGACATGATGAAGGCGGTCGACGAGGCCCCCTTCGACATTTTCGCGATTGGAGTAGGCGCCGAGATCGATGCCCACGAGCTGCGCGCAATCGGTCGCACCGGCACCGTGATCGAGTCCAATCCCCAGGCGGTCCAGCAGGCGTTCGAGCAGATCGCGGCCCGCATCGAGGGCTACAGCCGGCGCTACTACCTGCTCTCGTACTGCTCGCCGGCCCGTGCGGGCGAGCACCAGCTCGAGATCGAGGCGGTCGCGCCCGACGGTGCAACCGGGCGGCTGTACGATCGTTTCAACGCGGCTGGCTTCGGGCCCCAGTGTGACCCCAACGCGCCGCCCGCGTTCTCCTTGACTCGCCCGGTGCGCAAGAAATAATTACGCGCAAGATGCGCCCCATCCTCGTTTTCGTCCCGGCCAAGCCCGCATTCGTCATTCTCGCGCTCGCGGGCGCGGTGCTGACCGCGCTCGGGCTGGTTCCGCGCTTCCGCAAGTCGCAGGCGTTCTCGTACGGCTGGTTCCTGCTTCTGGCAGCGCTGGTGGTGGGACGCGTGGGCACCGGCGAGTGGGCCTTCTGGAGCGGTTGGGGACGGCCCTGGGATCCGGTCCCCATCTACTCGTACGGCGTGATGCTGGGCCTCTCGCTCATCATCGGCTGGTACCTGGCGATCCGGCTCGCCACCGCCGAGGGCCTGCCGCGCGACAAGATCGCGAGCTTGTACATGTGGACCGCGGTCATGGCCGTGGTCGCTTCGCGGCTCCTGTATGTCTTCACCAACTGGGGCGATTTCGAAGGCAACCTGGTCGACATCGTCAAGGTCAACAAGGGCGGCCTGGTGGCCTATGGCGGGTTCCTGGGCGGTTTTCTGGCCTCGCTCGTCTACTGCCTGCGCAACCAGATCCCGATTCTGAAATGGGCCGACAACGCGGTGCCGTCCATCTCGCTGGGCCTGGCGCTGACGCGCATCGGCTGCTTCCTGTACGGGTGCGACTTCGGCGCGCGCTCGAGCCTGCCCTGGGCGGTGCGCTTCCCGGGGCCCAGCCGGTTCGCCAAGTTCGGCAGCCCGGCGTTCGAGCTGCACGTGCGCAACTACGACCTTCCGCAAACCGCGACCGCGTCGTTTCCGGTGCATCCGACCCAGCTTTACGAGTCGCTGCTCGGACTGTGCCTGCTCTTTGCGTGCCTGCTCGTGCGCAAGTATCGCAAGACCGACGGCTTTGTGTTCCTGACCTTCATTTGGGGTTACGGCGTCCCGCGCTTTCTGCTCGAGTTCATTCGCGATGACGAGCAACGCGGCAAAATCGGAAGGTGGTCGACCTCGCAGATCATTGCGTTCGTGACCTCACTCCTAGGCATCGCGCTTTTCTTCTACCTGCGCGACCGCGCGCGGCGCGGGACCGAGGCCGCCGACGCTGTGGTGCCGGCCGCCCCCAAGAAGCGCAAACAGCGCTCCTAAGAGTTGCCGTGGCCGGCCAAAGGCGCGAATTTCTAAGACTTCTGACCAGCGCGCTGGGGACCGCGATCGGTCTTCTGGCCGCCGTGCCGGGGCTGCGCTTTCTGGCCTATCCTCTCCGCGAGCGCACGGTCTGGGGAGGCGAGGAGCCCATCCGGGTGGCCGCGCTCGCCGAGCTCGAGCCCGGGCAACCGCTGCGCGTGAGCGTGGTCGGCACGCGCCGTGACGGCTGGCTGCGCCTGGACGGCATCAAGCTGGGCGCGTGCTGGCTCGTGCGCGACGTCGACGGCCGCGTGCGCGCGTTCTCGACCGTGTGCCCGCATCTGGGCTGCGGCATCGACTGGAGCCCGAACAGCAAGCGCTTCGACTGCCCGTGCCATGGCTCGTCCTTCGACGCCGACGGGCGTCGCGTGGCCGGCCCCTCGCCGCGCGACATGGACGAGCTGGAGGTGAAGCTGGCGGGCCAGGACGTCAAGGTATTGTATCGCCGCTTCCGGGTGTCGACGCCCAAGAAGGAGCCGCTCGGGTGAGGCTTTCCGATTGGCTGGAGTCGCGCACCGGTTACCGCAAGATCCTCGACGACATTTTGCTGGAGCCGGTGCGCGGCGGCGCGCGCTGGGCGTACGTGTTCGGTTCGGTGCTGACCTTTTTGCTCCTGCTCCAGGCTGCGACCGGTGTGCTGTTGGCAGCCTTCTACGCGCCCTCGTCGACCACCGCCTGGGCCTCGGTCGTGTTCATCCAGGAAAAGGTCACCCTGGGCTGGTTCATCCGCGGTCTGCACTCGACCGGCGCGTCCGCGATGATCGTGGTCGTGGGCGCGCACATGGCGCAGGTGCTGCTGTACGGGGCCTATCGCGCGCCGCGTGAGCTCAATTGGCTGGTTGGTGTGCTCATGCTGGGGCTCGTGCTTGCGTTTGCGCTCACCGGCTACCTTCTGCCCTGGGACCAGAAGGGCTACTGGGCCACGCAGGTCGCGACCAGCATCATGGGCACGACGCCTGTCATCGGGCATGAGCTGCAGGAGCTGGTGCAGGGCGGTCCCGCCTACGGAAACTACACGCTGACGCACTTCTTCGCGCTCCACACCTACATCCTGCCGGCGACCATTTTCGTGCTGCTGGGCGCGCATCTGTATCTGTTCCGCAAGCACGGCGTCACGCCGCGCTGGAACGTTTCCGAGGCCGAGCTGGTCAAGAGAACCGAAGCCTTCTGGCCCTACCAGCTGTTCCGCGATCTATTCGCCTGTGCGGTCGTGTTCTTGATCATGGTCGTGCTGGTCGTGCGCTCGCACGGCGCCGATCTGGAGGCACCCGCCGATCCGGCCTCCAGCTACGTGGCGCGACCCGAGTGGTACTTCTTGCCGCTGTTCCAGATGCTGAAATATTTCGAGGGCCCGGCCGAGATCGTCGGCACCATCATCATCCCAACGCTGGTCGGGCTGACCCTTCTGACCCTGCCGTTCTGGGACCGCGCGCGCTCGCGCGCACCAGGGCGGCGTCTGCTTCCGCTCGCGATGGCGGGCACCGGCTTTGTCGTGGTGGTGGGGCTGGGCCTTCTGGCGGTGCGCCAGGATCGCGCCGATCCGACCTTTCAAAAGCAGCGCGCGATCGCCGCCGCCGAAGCCGAGCGGGCGCGTCGGCTGGCCATCGAGGGCGGCGTGCCGCCCGAAGGCGGCCTGGGACTGTGGAAGAACGATCCCTTGTATGCGGCGCGCGCGCTGTGGGACGAGAAGTGCGCGGGCTGTCACTCGCTCTCGGGCGCGGGCGGCGAGAAGGGGCCCGACCTTTACGACTACAATTCGCGCGCCTGGATCCTCGTGTTCTTGCGCGACCCGGATGGACCGCTGCGCATGGGCCCGGCCAAGCTCGAAAAGGGCATGAAACCGGTCCAGGCCTCGGAGGACGAGCTGCGCGCGTTGGCCGAGTTCGTTTACAGTCAGAGTGGCACGCCGGATGCCGACCGCAGCCTGGTCGCGCGCGGCCAGGCGCTGTTCGCGGAAAAGAACTGCGACGAATGTCACGAGACCGACGGCCAGACGCCCGGGCAGGGCCCGAATCTGAGCGGGCGCGGGACCCTGGAGTACGTCAAGTCGGTGATCGCGGACGCGGGCGCGCCCATGCGTTACGGCAAGCGCAGCAAGATGCCGCGCTTCGCCGGCAAGCTTTCGGATGCGGAGCTGACCGCGCTGGCCCGGCTGGTGCGGGGCGGGGGACGTCAGTCGGCCGCATCGAGCACGGAGAATGCCGACCACAGCTCGCCCGCCAAGTAGCGCGCGCCCGGCGGGTCATCGATGCGGCGCGCCTTGACATAGGTGTTGAGCAGCCGGCCGTTGCGGTCGCGGCGCAGGCCGGGATGCCGCAGCGACAGCACGCCGGCTCGCACCGCGCCCGCTTTGACGAAGAGGAAATGAACGCGTCCGTCGGGATCGGTGCGGGTGACAATGCCACGCTCGCCGGGGTCGAACACGACCAGATCGCCTGCGGCCGGATGGGCAGTGGTGGCGGTCGGCCGCGCGCGCGTGCGATACAGGACCGTGCCCACCCAGTCGACGGCGCCGGGCGCGGGCAGCCCGGCTTCGGCCTGCGCGGTCGCAATCACGCGCGCCCGCACAGCGGTCGGGGTCTGGTGAGCGCAGGCAGCCGGCGCGAGCGCGGACGCGAGCACCGGCATGAGAGCCAAAGCCGAAACTCTTGTCACGACCGCATCATATCATGATGTGGGATAATATCCTACGTCATGCGAGGGCGCGCCGCGGCCGGGTTTGTGCTGCTGGTCGGCCTGCTCCTCTTGGGGCGGGTGTTTCTGCGGGCGCCGGTCGACGTGGACGTGTCGTTTCGACTGGGCAGGCTGGCGGCCGGGCTGCACGAGCTTGACGTGCGTTATCAGCGCGCGGAAGACGGCGCGCTCGCCCGGCACGTGGTGTTTCGGTATCCGGCCGGCGATGCGCCCAGTGAGCAGCTCCATCACACGCGGCTGGCGCGGGGAAGCTACCGGGTGCTGCTGACCCTTTCGGCTGCGGCCGGCTCCCGCACCCTCGAGCGCTCGCTGGCAGTGGGGGGCGCCGGCGAGCACGCGTATGTTGATGTCGAGTAGGCTCACAGCGCGAGCGTGAACGCGATCAGGTGCGCGCTGGTCGTGAGGCCGTCGCCCGCGTGCGTGCGGCGGGTGAAGCCGTACTGCAGCCGCAGCCGATCGCCGAAGTAGGCCAGCGCGAGCCCGGCTGTCCACTGCCAGAAGTCGGGCACACGCTCGGCCCGGAAGGCCACCAGCAGAAAGTCCGGGATTGCGTAAAAGCCGGCCGCACCGGACAGCCCCCAGCGATCGAAATCGGCGTTCTGGTAGACGTACTCGGCCTCGGCGCGCACCCATTTCCACCGAAAGTAGAAATCGCCCGCTCCCCAGGTAGCATCGGCACGCCGGACCCCGATCCCGCCCGCGCACGCGGCCAGGGGCGCAGCATCTCCGCGCGCGAAGCTTGCGCCCGCCACCAGGTGGGCCCGCGCCGGCAGGTCCGGGCCCAGCTCGAGCGCGGCGCGCGCGGTTACGAGCGGGCCCGCGTGTGGCTCCGGATCGGGCGCGCGCACCCGGTTGGGTCCCTCGCCGTTCCACACGCCCGCGCCCAGGTGCAGGGGCCCGAACGCACCGTCCCAGCGCAGCCCCACGTCGCGGCCGGTCGAGTCACCCAGGGTAAGGGAGGTCCCGCTGCCGAACTGCTGCCGGCCCGGCGCCAGGCACAGAAGGGGCGCCGCGCGATCGATGAACATGAGCGCCGGCGGTGGCCGTGCAAGCTCGCCGCCAAACGGCACCTTGAGCTGACCCAGCCGCAGCCGACCCAGATCGGCCAGCGCGCGCGTGGCCACGTCCAGGCCCAACCAGGCGTCGGCCAGCGGCGGCTCCAGAAGGCGCGAGGTGGGGGAGGCCTCGATCTCGACAAAACCTTCGATGGCGAGCGTCTTCTCAAGCTTGCCGTCGACCGACAGGCGGGCCCGCGCGAGCCGGAAGCCCGGCACGTCGCCCGGATCGGGCCGCGCGCCCGCCTCCACCTGCACGAGCGCCGACACCACGAGCTTGATGGGCGGCGGTCCGGCGGGCCCCGGCTCCGCCTCCGGCTCCACAATCACCAACTGCAGAAAAACCAGGCTCGCCAGGCTCACGGGTGCAGTTTGTTGTACTCGCTTCGGAACAGACACTGCCCAAAATTGGGGTTGCGGTGGTCGGCCTCGGCGCCCGGCGCCCGGTTGGCCATGAACAAGAGGTTGGCGCGGTCGTAACCGGCCGGGTGCGGGTTGAACAGCTCTGCCGAGCGCAGCACGATGGTGCCGCCCAGCTGATCGTCCACGTCGGGCGCACGGCGCAGGCCGCCGGTCACGAGCGCGGTTCCGTCGAGCAGCTGCACCTGCCGATGGCCGTAGCGCGCGACCTTCATGGGCCTGATCGGCCGCGCGAAGAGCGTCCCGAAATCGACGAGATACGCGTTGGCGAGCGAGCACTGCTCGGTCGCGCACGCGCAGGTGGCTGCGCAACCGTCGCCCGCGCCCTCCGGGCTGCCGCCCGAGACCAGGAGCGCCGAGACCTCGTCCATGCGCGTGGCCTGATGGTAGCCGACCGGCGTGAACATGGCCGCCGGGACCGGCTCAATCGTGACCGTGGTCCCGTTCACGGTGACCCGCTGCAGGGGCTGAGTGGAGCTCACGTTGACGGCCACACCGCTTGCGACCGCGAATCCGCCCGTGACCAGGACCTTGCCATCCGGCAGCAGCGAGGCCGTGTGGAACGCGGTCGGGGCCGGAAGGACCGCGGGCACAGGGGGAACCACCGCCCCCGGGCTGGCTGGTATGCCCGATACAATTTCGATCGCCTGCTGCGCTTCCATCCCGGCGGACTTGAGGTCGCCTCCGAACACGAGCGCGGTCGAGCCTGAGAGCGGTGTCATGGTGGCCCCGAAACGGTCGATCGCGAGCTGCCCGGTCTGCGCCAGAAGGGCCCCGGTTGCGTCGGCCTGCTGCAGAAAAGGCACCCCGGCGAAGTTGGTTCCGTCGAAGTTGGAGGCGCCGCCCGCCATCACCACATTGGGCAGGCGCGCGGAATCGGCGGCGCCGGGATTATCGGGCACGGCCGCAAACATGCGCGCCCGGAAGCCCCCCGCCATGGCATCCGTTGCAGCCGGCGCGATGGAGCGATTCGAGCGGTCGTAGGCCAGCACCTCGACGCCCGCGGGCTGCGACATCCCGGGAATCGGCGCCAGTCGCAGCGGGGGCAGCGGCTGCTGGGTCCCGCGCAGCTCAATGACCGGGGTGGTCGGCGACGCCGCGCTCACGCCACCGATCAGCATGACCAGATACTTGCCGTCGGCCTGGGTGCCCAGATACACGGCTTGATGAAATGCGCGCGCAGTCTGCCGGGCACTGGGACGGTTGTCGGTGACATCCGCAAAGGTGTGCGTGACCGGGTCGTAGATCTCGAACTTGTTGGTGGCCGTGAAGTTGATGTGCATCTGGTCGGGCTGCGTGAGCCCGCCCGCGAGCAGCACGCTGCCGTCGGACAGAAGGGTGGCGCTGTGAAATGCGCGCGCGACCTGCGTCACGCCCGGCGTGCAGCCAAAATCCTCCGGGGGCAACAGAAACAGGTTGACCTGCGGCCCGCTGGCTCGGTTGGGGACGCCGCGCGCCTCACCATAGTACTCGAGCACGAAGGGACCGGCGGCGGGGCCGCTGTAGGCTTCTAGGATGAGATCCACGAGCGGCGGCGCGCTCGGGATCAAAAGCTCCTGCTGGTTGCCGGCCGACACCGAAAATGCGCGGTCACAGACGAAGTGGCCCGGCATCATGCCCTGCGGCGGCGCCAGCACGGTGAAACGCAAATGTGTGATCGTAGTTTCGAGGGGCAGCTTGTCGCCGCCGTCTGCAAGCGCGTCGGAGGTGCACAGCCGCACCGCGTTGCGCGGATGCGGGATGCGCACCCGCAGGGCGAGGCTCGACACCTCATCGGTGCAGCCGGCGAGAAGGCAGCCCACGAGCGCTAGGCAAAGCCCGCGCAGCACGACCTAACGTATCGCAATTCCTGCGGTCCTTCAACTTGCGCTGGCTTGACAGCACGTTGAATGGTGGGATAAGGAAGTCGACAGTCGAAAGTCAAAAGTCTTTCGACTTTCGACTGCAAGGAGGAGATCATGCGCGAGGTCTGGATCGTGGGGGCGGCGCGGACGCCCATCGGGTCGTTCATGGGCGAGCTCTCGAGCGTACCGGCGCCCAAGCTGGGATCGATCGCGATCCGGGCGGCGCTCGAGCGTGCGGGTGTGCCGGCTGATGCCGTCGGCGAGACCTTCATGGGGTGTGTGCTGCCGGCCGGTCTGGGCCAGGCGCCCGCGCGCCAGGCCTCGCTCGGTGCCGGGATCCCCAATTCAGTCGGCGCAACCACGGTCAACAAGGTGTGCGGCTCGGGCCTGAAAGCGGTGATTCTGGGCGCCCAGGCCATCGCGACCGGCGAGCACGATCTCGTGGTCGCGGGGGGCATCGAGTCGATGTCCAATACGCCCTACCTTCTGCCCAAGGCGCGCGAGGGCTACCGGCTCGGCAACGCCGAGGTCGTCGACTCGATGATCAAAGACGGGCTGTGGGACGTCTACAACCAGATCCACATGGGCAACTGCGCCGAGCTGTGCGCCAAGGAAAAGGGCATCACGCGCGAGCAGCAGGACGCGTTCGCAGCCGAGTCGTATCGGCGCGCGCTGCGCGCACAGGCCGAGGGCAAGTTCAAGGCCGAGATCGTGGGGGTCGAGGTGGCGCAGCGCAAGGGTCCGCCCAAGCTGGTCGCGGAGGACGAGGAGCCCAAGCGCGGCGACGTCGAGAAGCTTTCGGGCCTCCGGCCCGCATTTGGCAAAGACGGCACGGTCACGGCCGGCAACGCGTCGTCGATCAACGACGGCGCCGCCGCGGTGGTGCTGATGGCGCGCGAGCGCGCCGAGAAGCTGGAGCGCAAGCCGCTGGCGCGCATCGTGGCCTACGCCGGCCACGCGCAGGCGCCCGAGTGGTTCACGACCGCACCGGCGGGCGCCATCGAAAAGTGCCTGGAGCGCGCGCACTGGAAGAAATCGGACGTCGATCTGTGGGAGATCAACGAGGCGTTCGCGGTGGTATCGCTGGCCAACAACCAGATGCTGGGCCTGGACGGCGCCAACGTGAACGTGCACGGCGGCGCGGTCGCGCTGGGCCATCCCATCGGCGCCTCGGGCTGCCGGGTGCTGGTGACGCTGCTCTATGCGCTGGCCGAGCGCGGTAAGCGGCGCGGCCTGGCCTCGCTCTGCATCGGCGGCGGCGAGGGTATCGCGCTGGCCGTGGAGCGGCCGTAAGTGGCAAACCTGAAGACGATCGGCGTCGTGGGCGCCGGACAGATGGGGCGCGGCATCGCGCAGGTGGCCGCCCAGACCGACCACGACGTGCTGCTGCTCGATGCCAGCCCGGAGCTGGCCCAGAAAGGCAAGCAGCGCCTGGGCGCCGATCTCGACAAGCTGGTGCAGAAGGGCAAGCTTGCGCCCGAGGAGCGCGAGCGTCTGCTCGGCCGCGTCCGGCCCACCGGAAGCTACGGTGACCTCGCGGGCGCCGACTTCGTGGTCGAAGCTGCCACCGAGGACCAGAAGCTCAAGCAGGCCATCTTCGTCGAGCTCGACAAGGCGTGCCGCCCGGGCGTGATCCTGGCCTCGAACACATCGTCGATCTCGATCACCCTTTTGGGCGCGTCGACCAAGCGGCCCGAGCGCGTGATCGGGATGCATTTCATGAACCCGGTGCCGGTGATGAAGCTGGTCGAGGTCATCCGCGCCCTGCCCACAGCCGAGGAGACCTACCGCGACACGGTGGCGCTGGCCACCAAGATGGGCAAGATCACGGTGGATGCGCGCGACATCCCTGGCTTCATCGTCAACCGCCTCCTGATGCCGCAGATCAACGAGGCCTGCTTTGCGTTGTACGAGGGGCTGGGCACGGTCAAGGACATCGACACCGCGTGCAAGCTGGGGCTGAATCATCCCATGGGGCCCATGGAGCTGGCGGATCTGGTCGGGCTCGACACCTGCCTGGCCATCCTGCAGGTGCTGCAGGGCGAGCTGGGCGACGACAAGTACCGGCCGTGCCCGCTTTTGCGCCAGTATGTGGCCGCGGGCTGGCTGGGTCGCAAGACCGGCCGCGGCTTTTACACCTACTAGGGGAGGGCGGCCATGTACGAAAACATCCTGGTCGATGCCGCGGACCAGATCGTGACCATCACGGTGAACCGGCCCCAGGCCTTGAATGCGCTCAATCGCAAGACGGTGGCCGAGCTGACGGCGGCCGTCGAGGGGCTGGACTGTTCGGTGCGGGTGGTGATCTTGACCGGGGCCGGCGAGAAGGCGTTCGTGGCGGGCGCCGACATTGCGGAAATGGTGCACTTCGATCCGCACGAGGCGCTCCGGTTTGCGCAGGCCGGGCACGCTCTCATGCGCAAGATCGAGGAGGCGCGCGCGCCCGTGATCGCGGCCGTGCACGGCTTTGCGCTGGGCGGGGGCTGCGAGCTGGCGCTGGCCTGCGACTTCATCTACGCCTCCACGCGGGCCTGGTTCGGGCAGCCCGAGGTCAACCTGGGTGCAATCCCGGGCTTCGGCGGCACCCAGCGGCTGGCGCGGCGGGTCGGGCTGGCGCGCGCGCGCGAGCTCATTTACACGGGGCGCCGCATCGGTGCCGAGGAGGCCCTGCGGATCGGGCTCTGCAACGCGGTCTTCGAGCCGGCCGAGCTTCTCGGCAAGACGCGCGAGGTGGCGCTCGAGATCGCGCAGAAAAGCCCGGGTGCCATTGCGCAGGCCAAGCGCGCCCTGGCGGTCGATCCGCAGGGCGTGATCCTGGCTGGCCACATGACCGAGGCCGAGCTGTTTGGTGAGCTGTTTGCCAGCGCCGATCGCAAAGAAGGCATGCAGGCCTTTCTGGAAAAGCGGAAGCCGAAATGGACCTCGAGCTGACCGAGGAGCAGCGCCTGCTGCAAAAGACGGCGCGTGAGTTCGCGCTCGCCGAAGTGCTGCCTGTGGCCGCGGAAAACGATCGCGAGCACCGCTATCCGGAAGCGCTCGTGAAAAAGATGGCCCAGCTCGGCTTTCTGGGCATGGCGGTGGATGAGGAGCATGGGGGTGCGGGCACGGACACGTTGGCCTACGTCCTGGTACTCGAGGAAATCGCGCGCGCTTGCGCGTCGACCGCGGTCATCTTGAGCGTGCAGAACTCGCTGGTCGAGGATCCCATCCGAAAATTCGGCAGCGAGGCGCAAAAGAAAAAATTGCTGCCGCCGCTTGCGCGCGGCCAGATCATCGGCTGCTTTGCGCTGTCCGAGCCTGAAGCGGGCAGCGACGCGGCCGCGCAGAAAACCACGGCCGCCCTGCGCGGCGACGAGTGGATCCTGAACGGCACCAAGAACTTCATCACCAACGGTCCGGTCGCCCAGCTGTGCGTGCTCTTCGCGATGACCGATCCGGGCCAGGGCCATAAGGGGATCTCGGCCTTCCTCGTCCCCATGGACGCGCCCGGGCTCGAGTGCGGACCCTGGGACAAGAAGCTCGGCATCTGCGCCTCCCCGTCGTCGCAGGTGTTTTTAAGCGACTGTCGGCTGCCGCGCGAGGCCCTTCTGGGCCAGGTCGGCGACGGCTTCAAGGTCGCCATGACCACGCTCGACGGCGGCCGCATCGGCATTGCCGCGCAGGCGCTCGGCATCACGCGCGCGTGCCTGGAGGACGCGCTCGCCTATGCCAAAGACCGCAAGACGTTTGGCAAGCCGATCTTCGAGCACCAGGCCATCGCGTTCAAGCTGGCCGACATGGCGGCCGACCTGGACGCGGCGCGCATGCTGACCTGGCGCGCCGCCACGCTCAAGGATCAGGGAAAGCGCCACTCGCAGGAGTCGTCCATGGCCAAGCTTTTGGCGTCCGACGTGGCCAACCGCGCGGCCCGCGAGTGCGTGCAGATCTTCGGCGGCTACGGCTATTTGAAAGACTTTCCAGCAGAACGCCATTTCCGTGACGCCAAGATCACGGAAATCTACGAGGGGACGAGCGAGATCCAGCGGCTCGTCATCGCGGGAAACCTCTTGAAGGATTAGGAGGGCCAAGATGATGCGGATCGTATGGTCTTTGGGGATCTGGGGGGTCGCGATGGGTCTCGGTTGCGCGACGAAGCAGGCGGCCGAGCGGCCGCCCCGACAACAGGAGGAGGTGGCCGAGCCCGAGCCGGGCGCATCCGAGGAAGCGGTGCCACCCGAGAAGCTCGAGGAGATCGAGGACATCATGCGGCGCAAGCACCACGACGTCGCACACTGCTGGACCGACGAGGCGTCACGCACGCACAACCGAAATCTGGTGATCGACGTGATGCTCAAGCTCACCATTGGCACGCGCGGGCGCGCGAGCGAGGTCGAGATCGTCAAGGACTCGATCAGCTCCAAGGAGTTCGAGAGCTGCGTGACCAACCTGGTCCGGAATTTCGATTTCCCGTTCATTCCGGCTTCGAAAGAGATAACGTGGCAGTACACGTTCAAGGCGCTCTACTAGCGCTCCTTTGGGGCGGCCTCGGCGCTGCCGGCGCTGCCGGTTGTGCCGATGATCCGGCGCCCGCACCCAAGACCCCGCCGGCTGCCGGGTCCCCACCGGCCGCGGCGCCGAGCGTGAGCCCCGAGACGCGCGCGGGGGGGGCGCGCGAAGAGCCCGAGGAGGGCTTCCGGATCTCGGGCAACGGCGTTCTGGGCAGCCTGAGCGAGGATCAGATCCAGGGCACCATCCAGCAGCGCTGGCCCGAGATCCAGAGGTGTAAGACCCAGGTCAGGCCGCCCTGGTACATCGGCGGCCGGGTGGCGCTGCATTTTCGAATCAGCCGCGACGGGGACGTCAAGAAGCTGAGCATCGATGAGTCGCAGCTGGGCAACTGGAGCATCGAGCGCTGCCTGCTCTCGATCGCGCGCACGCTGCATTTTTCGCATCCGCGCGGCGGCGAGGCTGAGTTTTCTTACCCCATCGAGTTCCCGGCGCGCGCCCAGGTCACCGAATGGACGCCCGAGCAGATCTCGGCCGACATCGTCAAGCACAGAAAAGAGCTGGCGCAATGCGACCGCGTGGGCGCGCGGCATCCCTACAAGCTCACCGTGTACCTGGGTGCGGGCGGCAAGGTTGTAAGCGCCGGCATCGCCTTTCCCGACGAGATCGACGAGGCCTACATCGACTGCGTGATCAGCAAGGCGCAGACCTGGAAGTTTACCGACCCGCTCGGCATCGTGGTGCGAGCCACCTACCCGTTCGGCCGTCGATGAAGCGAGAAGATCTGAAATTCCGGAAGCTCCCATGATCTCGTTTGAGCTGACCGACGAGCAGCGGATGGTCGAGCGCACGGCGCGCGAGTTCGCGCAGCGGGAGCTTTTGCCGCGGGCGGCCGAGCGCGACCGCAAGGAGACGTTTCCCGAGGCCGAGCTGCGCGCTCTGGCTTCGCTAGGCCTGCTCGGGGTCAACGTGCCGCAGGAGCTCGGCGGCGCCGCCGCCGGCGTGGTGGCCTACTCGCTGGCCATGCAGGAAATTGCGCGTGCCGACGCGTCGGTGTCGGTGGCGATGGCGGTTACGAACATGGTGGCCGAGGTGGTCACCCACTTCGGGACTGAGGAGCAGAAGCGCACGCACGTGCCGCGCCTGACCGGCGGGCAGTATCTGGCGGGCGCGTTCGCGCTCTCGGAGCCGCAGGCGGGCAGCGATCCGGCTGGCCTTAGCACCAGCGCGCGCAGGAGCGGGCGGGGCTGGGTTCTGTCCGGGCAGAAGCAATGGATCACGAGCGGCGACCGGGCCGGCCTCATGGTGGTGTGGGCCAAGACCGACGCGCACGCGGGCGCGCGCGGCATCAGCGCGTTTCTGGTTGAAAAGGGCAGGCCCGGGCTGCATGTGGGCCGGCACGAGGACAAGATGGGCCTGCGCGGCTCGACCACGGTGCCGCTCACGTTTGAGGACTGCGAGCTGGGCCCGGAGGCGCTGCTCGGGCACGAGGGCGACGGATTTCGCATTGCCATGATGGCGCTCGACGGCGGCCGCATCGGCATTGCATCGCAGGCGGTCGGGGTGGCGCGCGCTGCCCTCGAGGCCGCCACCGCGTACGCGAAGGAGCGCAAGCAGTTTGACCATCGGCTGGCCGACTTCCAGGCCATCCAGTTTGTGCTGGCCGAATCCGCGACCGCGCTCGAGGCGGCGCGTCTGCTTGCATTGCGCGCGGCTTTTCTGAAAGAGCGCGGGCGTACGTTCTCGCGCGAGGCCTCGATCGCGAAGCTATACGCGGCCGAGACCGCCATCCGGATCTGCGATCGGGCCATCCAGATCCACGGCGGCTACGGCTATACGCGCGAGTTTCCGCTCGAGCGCTACTTCCGTGATGTGCGGGTGACGGCCATTTACGAGGGGACCAGCGAGGTGCAGCGCATTGTGATCGCGCGGCACTTAGGGAAGGAGGGGGCACATGCATAAATGGTTGCTGGTGGCGCTCACGATGTTCGGCTGCGGCAAGGCCAAGGCAGTGCCCAAGGGGCCCGAGCAGGACCTGGTCGCCGAGCTCGGAAATGCGCTGGCCGCCGATCCGCGCAAGGTGACCGCGCTCTGGGACGTCGAGATCCGGCAGCAGGTTGATCTGTTCGAGGACATCACGCGCGCGCCCGGAACCGAGCGCGTCAAGATGCTCGAGGCCGCGCAGCCGCGTTTGGGCGAGGCCGCCGCCCTCGACACCTTACGGGCCGAGGTATCGGGCGAGCTGTTCGCGGCCTTTCGCGTGGCTCTGGTCAAGGGCGGCTGCGTGTGGGGCCCGCCCGCCCCGGGCGACCTGGAGCTTTACACGAGCAAGCACGAGCTGCCCAAGCCCAAGCCCGAGATGGGGCAGCACATCGGTCAGTTTCTGTTCGACCTGCAGCGCCAGATCGGGTACATCACGAGCGGGCGTGTGACCTGTCCCGACGGCACCAGCGCCTGGGTTCAGCTGGTCAAGCGCAAGGGCGGGGGCAACTCGCTTCGCATCTTGAGGGTTGGAAAGTGAAAAAGATTCGCATCTTGGTGGCCAAGCCCGGGCTCGACGGGCACGATCGCGGGGCCAAGGTGGTCGCGCGTGCGCTCAGCGACGCCGGCTACGAGGTGGTGTACACGGGCCTGCACCAGACGCCCGACCAGATCGCGGCCGCGGCCGTGCAGGAATCGGTGGACGCGGTCGGGCTCTCGATCATGTCGGGTGCGCACATGACGCTGATGCCGGCCGTCTTGCAGGCGCTGCATGCGCGCGGGGCCGCGGATGTCGTCGTGTTCGGCGGTGGAATCATCCCCGATCAGGACGCCGAGGAGCTCAAGAAGCTCGGCGTGGCCGCGATCTTCAAGCCCGGCGCCTCCACCCAGGAGATCGTCGATTGGGTCGAGCGCGAGCTGCGACCGAAAGTGGAGGCCGCCTAATGAGACTGCTTGCGATGGGGCTGTTCGCGCTGCTCGTTCAGTCGAGCGAGGCCGAGGCCTCGCGCGCCGAGGCGCAAAGGATACAGAAGGCGCTAGCCGCCTACGCGGGTGACGTGCACGGCTGCTACGCGCGAGCGCTCGCGCCCGACATGGACGCGGCGGGCGAGCTTCTGGTGCGGGTCACCCTGGGCGAGGGCGATCAGGTGGCGCGCGCCGAGATCTTGAAGGATCAGGTGGGCTCGCCGATTCTAGCCGCCTGCCTGCGCGAGCGGATGCTGGCCTGGAACCTTACCGGGATCGGCGGCGCGGGCACGCAGGTGGTATTCCCGCTCATCTTCAAGGCTACGGGCCCGCAGCGCTCGGTCAGGCTGGCCGACGTGCAGTCGGTGCCCAAGGCGCCCGAGGCCGGGCCGGGCAAGCTGCCCCGGGTGCTGCCGCTGCAAACCTGGCTGCTGCTCGACGAGAAATCGGTGGGCGCCAAGAAGGCCGCGCTGGCGGTCGTGCAGCTGGGACCCAAGGCCAAGCTGTCGGCGCACAAGCACCCCGGCTGTGCCGAGATCCTGTATGTCCTGGAGGGGCACGGGCGCCTCCTGGTCCCGGGCACCGAGCCTGAGAAGCTGGAGGTCGGCACCGCGGTTTTCCTCCGGGCCGGGACGGTGCATTCGATCGACGATCAATCCTCGCAAAAGCCGCTGCGCCTGCTGCAGGCGTTCGTGCCGCCGGGCCCCGAGCGCGTGCTGCGCGATCGCACGCAGGCGGCCGGCACCCAGGTGGTCCGGGGCACGCCGCCGTCGGCGCCGCCGAACTCGTTTCGGGTCGCCCATGAAAGCGACCGTGAGCCGCTGACCATCATGAGCGGCAAGGGCAAGGTCTGGCTGCTGCTCGAGAAGGCCACCACCGGCGAGGACGCGGCCTACCTGGGCGTTCTGGAGGCGCAGGCGGGCGCGGCCGTGCAAAGGCATCAGCACCGGGGCTCGGCCGAGCTTCTGTTCGTGCAAAAGGGCAGGGCCAAGATGACCATCGCGGGCCAGGACACGCCGGCCGAGGACGAAACCGCAATCTACATTCCCGAGGACACCGATCACGCGGCCAGCTTCCCGGAGCCGACGCGCGCCATCCAGATTTACGTGCCGGCCGGGCCCGAGCAGAGGTTCAAGCAGCCGGCCGCGCCCGCGCCGGCCGCGCCCGCCAAGAAGTGACGATGGACTTCGAGCTCGACCAAGACCGACGCATCCTGCGCGACTCGGTGCGCGACTTTTGTGCGCGCGAAATCATTCCGCACACGCGCAAGTGGGACGCCGAAGAGCGCTTCCCGCACGAGATTGTACCCCGGCTGGCCGCAATGGGCCTGTGGGGGCTGCGCGTGCCCGAGGCCTACGGGGGGGCCGGCATGTCGATGCTGGACACGGTGGTCGTGCTCGAGGAGCTGGCGCGTGCGGACGGCAGCGTTGCGCTCAGCGTGGCTTCGCACAACTCGCTGTGCACAGGGCACATCCTGCTCGCGGGCAGCGAAGCCCAGAAGCGTAAGTACCTGCCGCAGCTCGCCAGCGGCAAGGTGCTGGGCGCCTGGGGGCTGACCGAGCCCGGCTCGGGCTCGGACGCGGGCGCAGCCCGCTCGAGCGCGGTGCGGCGCGGCGAGCGCTGGGTCTTAAATGGCACCAAGACCTTCATCACCCAAGGCTCGGTCGGCGGCGTGGCGGTGGTGCTGGCCTCGACCACGCCGCAAAAGAGGCAGAAAGGCCTCACCGCGTTCATCCTCGAGCGCGGCATGCCCGGGTTCCGCACCGGCAAGCACATCGAAAAGATGGGCGTGCGCGCCTCCGATACCACCGAGCTCATCCTCGAGGATTGCGAGGTGGGCGACGAGCAACGGCTGGGCGCCGTCGACGGGGGATTTTTCGATACCCTGAAGATCCTCGATAAGGGCCGCATCGGGATCGCGACCATGGCGCTCGGGCTGGGGCGCGGCGCGCTCGAGGAGTCGATCCGCTACGCCAAGGAGCGCAAGCAGTTCGGGCAGCCCATCGCGCAGTTTCAGGCCATCCAGATCATGCTGGCCAACATGGCCACCGAGCTCGACGCGGCGCGCCTTTTGTGCTGGCGCGCGGCCTGGCTGGAGGATCGAAAGCTTCCCCATACGCGCGAGTCGTCGGTGGCCAAGCTGTACGCGGCGCAGGTGGGCTCGCGCGTGTGCAACCTGGCCATCCAGATCCACGGTGGCTACGGCTATACACGCGAGTTCCCGGTCGAGCGCTACTTCCGCGACACCCGCCTGTGCGAGATCGGCGAGGGCACGAACGAGGTCCAGCGCATGATCATCGCGCGAGCGCTGGGAAGGCTCTAGTGCCGGCCGCGGCTCCGCTGTCCGAGCGCGTGCTCACGGGCGACATCCGCGCGGCCGCGCGCCTGATGCGCGATCTCGACGACCGGGTCGCGGGCGCCATCGAGGACCTCAAGCGCCTGTACCCGCACACCGGGCGCGCCTATGTGGTGGGCGTGACCGGCAATCCGGGTGCCGGCAAGTCGACCGTGGTGGATGGCCTCATCGAGCACTACCGCAAGGAGGGCCGGCGGGTCGGGGTGGTGGCGGTCGATCCGACCTCGCCCTTCTCGGGTGGCGCCATTCTGGGCGATCGAATTCGCATGCAACGCCACGCCACCGACAGCGACGTGTTCATTCGCTCGCTGGCCACGCGCGGGCACATGGGCGGCCTGTCGCGCTCGACCGCGGACGTGGTCGCGGTGCTCGATGCCATGGGCTTCGAGATCGTGCTGGTCGAAACCGTCGGGGTCGGGCAGGACGAGGTGGACGTGGTATCGATGGCCCACACGGCGGTGGTGGTGACGGTGCCCGGTCTGGGCGACGAGATCCAGGCCATCAAAGCCGGCATCTTGGAAATCGCCGACGTATTGGTGGTCAACAAGTGCGATCGCGAGGGTGCCGACCGCACGGTTCGTGACCTGACCGGGATGCTGGAGCTGCGGCCGGCCGGCGCCCCCGACGTCGAGATCGTGCGCATGGTGGCGACCAAGGGCGAAGGGATCGGCGAGCTGGCGGCGGCCATCGCGCGCCACCGAACGCACATGCAGGGAAGCCCGGGCGGGCGGGAGCGCCTGCGCCAGCGCGCCCAGGCTCAGCTCATGGAGCTTTTGCAGGAACGGTTCGCGGACGCGACCGTGCGCCACCTGGCTGCGCGCGGCGGCATCCAGGCGCTCGCAGAGGCGATTGCGCAGCGTCGCATAGATCCCTACACGGCCGCCGACGAAGCGGCAAGCGCAGTGCTGCGGTAGCTGCTATACTGGTTAGGCTTTGACTTATGGAGGGCCTTGATGAGCTTGCGCTGGACAGGACGTGTCACGCTCGGAATCCTCATCGGGGCAGCCGCTTCTGGCTGCGACTTGGTCGCGAGCGATCTCACCAAAGTAACAGTGCAACTTCCGGTCGAAACCTACATGGTCGACACCATGGACGCGACCAACGTGCATCTGCCGCCGGCGGTGCCGACCGTGCAGTGTGGAGGCAACGCGCAGTGCTGCCCGACCTCCTGTCAGGGCACTGGCTGGACGCTGGCCTGCAACGCCGGCACCTGCGAGGCCACTGTGATCGCGGTTCTGGTGGCGAAGGTCGATCTGTCCACCGATCCGACGCTGGCGCGCGCGAAGTCGGTGTCGGACGTGACGCTCAAGAGCATCGAGTATGCGATCTGCAACAACACGCTCAATGTGCCCGTGCCCCAGATCGAGATCTGGCTGGCCCCGGAGACGGTGACCAAGCCCGATCCGGCCATGGGAGCCAAGAAGATTGGGACGGTCCCGATGGTGGCGCCCATGCAGAACCTGAACTGCCCGGCCGATCTGACGCACCCGGATCCCTCCAAGTTCGCCAAGGTGATGCTGGAGCCCGACGCGGCGCGCACGTTCCTGACGTTCACGCAGAACGTCAAGACCAAGTTCAACGCGATCGCGGTGGGCACGCTGGTCGAGCGCGGCGGGGCGCCGGTCCCGACCGGCTCGATGACCGTGCTGCTGAGCGGAACCGCAGACGTGAGCCTGAGCCTCTAGACCCTTTTCCCTCACGCCCCCCACCTTTTGTGGTACTCCCTCGTCGTGGACTACGACGTCCTGGTCGCCGGGGCCGGGCCCGCCGGGGCCGCCACCGCGGCCGCGCTGGTTCAGCGGGGCCTCCACGCGCGCCGCATCCTCCTGGTCGACCGCGCTCGCTTTCCGCGCAGCAAACCCTGCGGCGGCGGGCTGACCGGGCACGCGACCGACGCGCTGGGCGCGCTCGGCTTCGAGCTTTCGGTGCCCCACACGGCCTCGCCCGACGCGCGGGTTTTGTGCGGCCCGTTCGAGCGCCGGGTGGAGCTGCCGCGGCCGGTCGAGATCGTGCGTCGCGAAGAGTTCGATCAGTCGCTGGTCGATCAGGTGCGCGCCCGCGGCGTCGAGGTGCGCGAAGGTTGCGGGCTGCGCGACTTCGCGGTCGAGCAGGATGGCGTGACCTGCGGCACCGACAGCGGGGTCGTGCGCGCGCGCTTTCTGGTGGGCGCCGACGGCGCCGGCTCGCTGGTCCGCAAACGCTTGCGTCCGCACCCGGGCGCCGGGCGCGAGCCTCGGCCCATCCGCCTGTTCCGGGCCGAGCTTCCGGCCCCGCCCGTGCTGCGCGGCCAGACCACGATGCTCTACGACTTTACGCCCATGCGGCCAGGGGCCGACCTGCGCGGCTACCTCTGGATTTTCCCGGTGCCCGGTGACCGCATCAACGTCGGCCTCATGCACGATCCCGGCCGCACACGCTCGGGCGCCCAGCTGACCGCGCTCCTGCGCCGCGAGCTCGTGCGCCTTGGAGTGGCCCTTCCCGACGGCGTTGCGCGGGGCTGGCCGGCCTGGTCCTACCAAACGCTGGGCCGGGTGTCGGCGCCGCACCTGTGCCTGGTCGGCGACGCCGCTGGCATCGATGCGCTGACCGGCGAGGGCATCGCGGTCGCGCTCGAGCAGGGTCTGGTCGCGGCCCGCCACCTTTGCCGCGGGCTCGACCGCGGCGATTTCGGCCTGCCCGGTTACCGGCGCGCGCTGCGCCGCGCCACCGTGGGTCGCGAGCTGGCGCTCGATCGCTGGCTGGCGCGCCTGCTCTACCGAGGTCGCGCCGAGCGCTGGCTGAGCGTGCTTTTCCGCGACCCCACGGTCATCGATCTCTATGCCGCCCGCGTGTCGGGCACCCTGGTTCTGGCCGATCAAAAGCGCACGCTGCTACGCGCGCTGGGCCGCTATTTCCTGAAAGGACAACCCCTATGCTGGTCATGACAGTCATGCTCGCCGCGTCCGTGCAGCAGCTCACCGAGGAATACCTGCGCGAGAACTTCAGGTACTCGCCCACCACCGCGTCGCAGGTCGGCTACCACAAGGACGGCGTCGATCGAAAGCTCGACGACATCTCCGCCTCCGCGCGCAAGAAGCGGGTGGCCTACCTGCGCGGCCTGTCCAAGCGGCTGGCCGCGCTCGATCGGGGCCGGCTTCAGCCCGACGATCGGGCCGACGCCCGCCTGCTCGACGAGAACATTGCGCTCGAGCTGCTCGAGCTGGAGAAAGCACACGACTTTGCACGGCGCGCAGACCTCTACATGGACGGCCTGGGAACCATCTTCTTCAACATGGCGGTGCGCGAATACGCACCCCTCGACACCCGCGCCGCCGACGTGGCCGCGCGCCTGCGCGAGCTGCCGCGCTTCCTGGCGCAGGCCCAGAAAAACCTCGACACATTCGTCGAGCCCTTCCGCGAGGCCGCGCTCGACGACGGCAAAGGCCTGCTCGGCTTCTTGCAAAGCGACCTGCCCAAGGCGTTCGAGAAAAGTGCGGGCAAGCCGCAGATCGACGCCGCCCTGCCGGCCGCGCTCAAGGCGGTGGAGGCTTATCTCAAATTCTGCGAGGGCCCCCTGCAAAAGCTCAAGAAGGGCGACTTCCGCTATGGCAAGGAGCTGTACGGGGAGCGCTTCGGCCACTATCTGCAGACCGACCTGGCGCCCGACGAGACCCTCGCGCTCGCCGAGAAGCGCCTGGCCGAGATTCGGGCCGACATGGTGCGTCTGGCCGGGCCGCTGTTCCAGAAAAACCACCCCGGGCGCGCGCGCCCCGATGGCGACACCCTGGTCAAGGCGGTGCTCGACGACATCGCGAAGGAGCATTCGACGCCCGAGCAGCTGTTCCAGGATGCCAAGGACGACGTGGCGCGCGAGCGCGAGTTCATTCGGCGCCGCGGGCTGCTCACATTGCCGCCCACCGAGACCATCAAGGTCATCGAGACGCCGCCGTTTCTGCGCTCGTTTTATGGCGTGGCCGCGTTCGACGGCGCGCCCCCGCTGCAGCCTGAGCTGGGCGCGTTTTTCTACGTGACCCCGTTCCCGAGGGACTGGCCCAGGGAGAAGGCCGAGTCCAAGCTGCGCGAGTACAACAAGTGGAAGATGGAGCTGCTCGCCATCCACGAGGCCATGCCGGGCCACTACGTCCAGTACCAGATCGCCAATCAGATCCAACCCGAGTACCGGCGGGTCGCGCGCTGGCTGCTGTCGTCGGGCGCCTATGTCGAGGGTTGGGCCGTGTTCACCGAGGACCTGATGACCAGCTCCGGCTACCTCGACGATCCGCGTATGAAGCTTTCGTTCGAAAAGGGCATCCTGCGGGTGGTCGCCAACACGATTTTGGACATTCGGCTGCACACGCGTGACATGAGCGATGCCGAGGCCATGAAGCTGATGGTGGACAGCACCTTTCAGGAGAAGACCGAGGCCGAGCTGAAGCTGCGGCGCGCCAAGCTCTCGGTGACGCAGCTGTGCACCTATTTCGTGGGCTACGAGGAGTGGCGCTCCATCCGCGACGCCGCGAAGAAGGCGCAGGGCAAGGCCTTCGTGGAGCGCGCGTTCCTGGATCGGGCGCTGCGCTACGGTGGGGTGGCGTTGCCGTCGCTGCGCGAGCTGATGCTGGGCACCGGTGGAGGGGCCGACAAAGCGCCCGCTTCGCCCTAGTAGAGCCCGAAGCTTCACCACAGAGAACACAGAGAACACAGAGAAGGGAATTGGATCCGCGTGCGAGTGGGGAGGCGAAGCCCGTAGCCCTGTCCGAGCCGCTCACAGAAGTCGCGCCACCATGGTGGCATGGTGGCACTTCGTGGGGGGGCCCCGCAGAGGAGGGCCGACAAGCGCCCGCCGCGCCCTCGTAGAGCGATGACGCAACCCGAAGTCTCACCAGAGAGAACACGGAGAGCACAGAGGATTGATAGGCCCATGGGATGGGCCGCCTTGCGCAGAGCCGGATCCCGTTCTGTTCTCTGTGTTCTCTGTGTTCTCTGTGGTTCCTTCCAGGTGGGCGCGTGGTGACCGTGCCGACCGACTGGCGCCGGGAAACCATCGCCGGTGTGACCACGTTTCTGACCATGAGCTACATCATCGTGGTCAATCCCAGCATCCTGGCCACGAGCGGCACCGGGCTCTCGTTCCGCGCGGTCATGACCGCGACTGTTCTTCTGTCGGCCTCGATGACCGCACTGATGGGGCTTTTCGCCAGGCTGCCGTTCGCGGTCGCGCCCGGGATGGGCCTGAACGCCTTCTTCACCTATCAGATCGTGCTCAAGCAGAAAGTGCCGGCCCCGGTCGCGTTGGGCCTGGTCGTGTGGGCCGGCGTGGCGTTCGTGGTGGTCAGCGCGACCCCGCTGCGCGAGGCCATTGCGCGGGCGGTGCCCCACCACCTGCGCGTGGCTGCGGCGGCGGGCATCGGCCTTCTGCTCTCGTTCATCGGGCTCCGGCAGGCCGGCATCCTGGTCGCGGACCCGGTCACGTTCGTGACCGCGGGCCATCTGGGTCGGCCGGCCCTGCTGTTTGGCTTCGGGCTTCTGCTCACCCTGCTGCTGCTGCTGCGCGCGAGCCCGATTGCGCTCATGGCCGGCATCGTTCTGACCACCGGCCTGGCCTGGCTGTGCGGCGAGGTGCGCGCGCCGGCCCAGCTCCTGTCGCTGCCCGACCTCTCGCTCGTCGGCGCGGCCGACCTCGTGCACGCGCTGCGGCTGGCCTACGTGCCGGCGCTTCTGGCCATCCTGCTGACCGATCTGTTCGATTCGCTGTCCACGTTCGTGGGGGTCGCCCATGCGACCGGCCTGGTCGACGAGCAGGGCCAGCCGCGCAACCTGGGCCGAGCGCTTTTGACCGATGCGCTGGCCACTCTGGGGGCGGGGCTTCTCGGCACCTCCGCCGGCACCGCCTACATCGAAAGCGTGGCCGGGATCCGAGCGGGCGGCCGCACCGGCCTGACCGCGCTCGTGTGTGCGCTCTGTTTCCTGCCCTTTTTGTTCCTGGGACCGCTGGCGGCCGTGGTGCCGCCGAGCGCAACCGCACCCGCGCTGCTCTTGGTCGGCGTGTTCATGTTCCGGACGGTGGCAGACCTCCCGATGGAGCGGCTGGAGGAAGCGCTGCCGGCCTACGTCACACTTCTGCTCATCCCGCTGACCTCCTCGATTGCACAGGGGATTCTGTGGGGATTCGGGCTCCACGCGCTGGCCTTCGCGCTGGCCGGGCGAGCCCGCGAGCTGCGCGCCGGCATGTGGGTTCTGGCCGCGGTGGCCGCATTCGCGCTTGGCATCGAGAACCTGCGCAGATAACAGATCTTTTTGCCACTCCGCACGTCAAAAACCGGCATGAACCGCAAAACCACGGCCATCTTGTGTACTGCCGCCGGTCTGCTCACGCTGGCCGCGCTGGCCTCGCAGGCGCCCAAGGCGCCACCCTCGCATCCGCAGCCGCCCGCGGTCGTGCCGCCGCCGGCCCCGGCCTGTGCAGGCGCCGCGGGTCTAGGTCCCAAGCAGAACCTCGACTTTGGCGTGGGCACGTTTGCAGGCGCCCTGTCGGCCCCACGCGGCTCGGCCGGTGAGCTCTACCTGGCGCTCGACCTGCAGGCGGCGCGCAGGGCGGCCACCAAACGACCCCCGCTCGACATCGCGATCGTGATCGATCGCTCGGGCTCGATGGCCGGCGAGGGCAAGCTCTCGCGGGCGCGCGAGGCGGCGGCGGGCATCGTGGAGCGCCTCGGTCCCACCGATCGCATTGCGGTCGTGCAGTACGACGACCAGGCCCAGGTGATTGCGCCCGAGACCGCGGCCAGCGCGGCCGGCAAGCGGGTCGCGCTGGAGGCGATCGCGAGCCTTGCGCCCGGCGGCGGCACCAATCTGGGCGCCGGCCTGGCCCTGGGCCGCGACCAGCTGCGCCCGGCCGCCGACGACAGCGGCGGTCGCGTGCGCCGGCTGATCCTGCTCTCGGACGGCATCGCCAACGTGGGGGTCACCGACCCGTCGGCGCTGGCGACCATGGCCGAGGGCGCGGCCGCCGAGGGCGTACACGTGACCACGATCGGCCTGGGGCTGGACTACAACGAGGATCTGATGGAGGCGATCGCGGAGCGAGGCCGGGGCCAGTATTACTACGTGCGCGACGCGGCCGGGCTCGACGCGGTATTCGCAGGCGAGCTGCGTGCGCTCGAGGCAACGGTGGCCACGGGCGCCCAGCTCGAGCTGCAGGCGCCCTGCGGCGGCATCGAGGTGCCCGAAGTGTTCGGCTATGCCACCCGCCGCGAGGGCGGGGCCGTGATCGTGCCGCTCGCGGACCTTTTCGGCGGCGACACGCGGAAGGTGGTGGCGCGACTGAGCGCGCCCGCAGGCGGGCCGGCCGGGCGCTTCCTGCGCGCAACCCTGCAGTTCACCGATGCGCGGGACGACAGCCGCCACGCGGTCGCCATCGAGCTTGCGGTCGACCACGCGCCCGTCGATCCCGAGGTCATGGGCAAGGTCGAGCAGGTGCGCAGCGCGCAGGCCATCCGGGCGGCCGCCGAGGCCTACCAGCGCGGTGATCGCGCGGCTGCGCTGGGCCTGATTCGCAGCCGTCGGGGCGAGGCGGCCCGTCATGCGGCCGAGTACCGCATCCCGGCCCAGGTAATGGCGCCTGCGCTCGATCCGCTGGCCGGCTACGAGGGCGGCATGGCCGCGACGCCGTCCGGCAGCGCGGGCGGCCGCGCCCTGGTCAAGGGCGCCAAGTCCGAGGCCTGGAACCTCGGGAAGAAATAGCCGCCACCGCGGCCGCAAAATCGGCCGGCGGCGCGCGCTCGAAATCGAGCCGCCGGCCGGTGCGCGGATGCGAAAATCCGAGCGTGGCTGCGTGCAGGAGCAGGCGCGGGGCGGGAAGCGGCGTGCCGCCCCGCCGCACGAAGTCGCGCACATACACGCGCTCGCCCACCAGCGGATGACCGGCTTCGGCCAGGTGAATTCGGATCTGATGAGTCTTGCCGGTCTCGAGGCGCACCCGGCACAAGGTGGCGGCGCCGCCGCCCAGACGATCGAGCGCCTCGACGTGCGTGACCGCGCGCTTGCCGAGCGCCCGCGGATGGCGTGCGCTGCCGCGCAACCCGTCGCCGCGATCGCGCACCAGCACCGACTCGATGCGCTGGCTCGAAAGCTCGCCCTGGGCCACGCCGAGGTAGCTGCGCTCGACCGTGTGCAGGCGGAACTGGCGGGCCAGCGCGCGCTCGGCCGGCTTGTTCTTGGCATAGACCAGAAGGCCGCTGGTCTCCTTGTCGATCCGATGCACGGTAAGAAGCGGCTGCGCGGTCGGACGGGGCCGCCCGGCGGCTCGCCAGGCGGCCCGCACGAGGTCGAGCGCAGTCCCGGTCTCGCGGCGCTCGAAGGGGACCGAGGACACGCCGGACGGTTTGTCGATCACGACCAGGTCGCTGTCCTCGTAGACGAGGTCGACCGCCGGTCCCTGGACCGTGCGCACGCGTCGGGCCTGCGGGTCCACGCGCACCGCCAGGCCGGCCTGGAGCCGGTGCGCCGGATCGAGCTCACGCACGCCCGCGATGGTGACCTTGCCCGTCCGGACGACCGCACGCACCTCGCTCCACGACGTACCTTTCGGCGCACGCACGCGCAGCGCGGCCGCAAGCGTCGCGCCTGCATCGTCGGGCCCGGTCGTAAAATGAAGCTTGGGGATCAGCCGACTGCGCTCGAGGGCGTCTTGGCGGCGGCGGGCTTGTTGCGTGACTCGTTGACGCGTTCCTTGAGCTCCTTACCCACCTTGAAGAAGGGCAGTCGCTTGGGCTGCACGGACACCGGATCGCCGGTGCGCGGGTTGCGGCCCTCGTAGGACTTGTAGTTGCGGATCTCGAATGAGCCAAATCCGCGGATCTCGATGCGCTCGCCCCGCTTGAGCGATGCTTCCATCGAATCGAAGATGCAGTTGACGACAAGCTCGGCCTTGCCCTTGGGCAACTTGAGCTGGTTCGCCACGGCCTCGATCAGATCCGACTTGGTCATGCGGAACCTCGGCCGGCAACCCCCGGCATCTTGCTGAGGGACCAATGTAATCCACAAGGGCAGCAAAAATCAATAGAAAAATGAGGCCTTACGAGGGTCGCTCGCGGTACTCGCCGAACACGGCGCGGAGCGTATCCGAGATCTCGCCGAGCGTGCACAGCGCCTTCACGCACTCGAGGATGCGCGGCAACAGGTTGCCCTCGCCGCGCGCAGCCGCATCCAGACGCGAGAGCGCCGCCTGCGCGGCCGCAGAGTCGCGGCGCGCCCGCAGCGCGCGCACGCGCCCGATCTGCTCACTCTCGAGCGCCGGGTCGATCGTGTGGATCCCGGCCAGCGGCGTTTCCTCGATCTGATACTCGTTCACGCCCACCACGATGCGCTGCTTGGCCTCGACCGCTTTCTGGTGCTCGTACGCGCGCCGCTCGATCTCGCGCTGCGGGAAGCCCTGCTCGATCGCGGCCACCATGCCGCCCAGCTCATCGATTCGGACCAGGTACTCACGCGCGCGCCGCTCGATCTCATTGGTTAGCGACTCGATCGCGTACGAGCCGGCCAGCGGATCCACGAAGTCGGCGACGCCGCTCTCGTGAGCCAGGATCTGCTGGGTGCGCAGAGCCAGGCGCGCCGACTCGGCGGTCGGCAGTGCCAGCGCCTCGTCGTACGCATTGGTGTGCAGCGACTGCGTGCCGCCCAGCACCGCGGCCAGCGCCTGCACGGTCGTGCGCACAACGTTGTTGAGCGGCTGCTGGGCGGTCAGCGTGGAGCCGGCGGTCTGGGTGTGAAAGCGCAGCGCCGCCGAGCGCGGGTCGTGCGCCGAAAAGCGCTCGCGCATGATGCGCGCCCACAGGCGCCGCGCCGCCCGATACTTGGCGACTTCCTCGAGAAAATTGTTGTGACCGTTGAAAAAGAAGGCGAGCCGGGGCGCGAACGCGTCGACTGCGAGGCCGGCCTCCACGGCCGCCTGCACGTACGCAATGCCGTCGGCCAGCGTGAATGCGACCTCCTGGACGGCGTCGCTGCCGGCCTCGCGAATGTGATAGCCGCTCACCGAGATGACGTTCCAGCGCGGCACCTCGCGCTGACAGAACCCGAACAGGTCGGTGATGATGCGCAGCGAGGGCCGCGGCGGATAAATGTAGGTGCCGCGCGCGATGTACTCTTTCAAGATGTCGTTCTGGACGGTGCCGCCCAGCTTCTCACGCGGCACGCCCTGCTCGTCGGCGACCGCGATGTACAGGCACAAGAGGATGGCCGCGGTCGCGTTGATGGTCATCGAGGTCGAAACCTCGCCGAGCGGAATGCCGTCCAGAAGCACCCGCATGTCCTCGAGCGACGAGATGGCGACGCCGGTGCGTCCGACCTCGCCACGCGCGAGCGCATGGTCGGAATCGCGCCCCATCTGGGTCGGCAGATCGAAGGCCACCGAAAGCCCGGTCTGGCCGTGCGCGAGCAGGTACTTGTAGCGAGCATTGGAGGCGCGCGCGGTGCCGAAGCCGGCATACTGGCGCATGGTCCAGAGGCGACCGCGATACATGGTGCGCTGCACACCGCGCGTGAACGGAAACTCACCCGGATCGGCAAGATCGCGCCGGTAGTCGAGCGCGGCCACGTCGTCGGGGCGATAGACCTCCTGGATCGGGATTTCGGCGTCGGTCTGGAAACGCTCCTTGCGCAGCCCGCTCGTGTCTCGGCTCAAAGCTTCATCTCCGGCACCGCGCCCTCGATGAGGAGCGTGGGCTCGGTCAGCGCCTGGATCTCCTCGACCGAGACCTCGGGCGCGCGCTCGCGCAGGGCGAGGCCCTTCGGAGTCACTTCGATCACCGCCAGGTCGGTCAGGATGAGGTTGACCACCCCGACTGCAGTCAGAGGCAGCGAGCACTTGAGCAGGAGCTTCTTTTCGTTGCCCTTGGCCACATGTTCCATCATCACGACCACCCGCTTGGCGCCCGCGCACAGGTCCATGGCGCCGCCCATGCCCTTGACCATCTTGCCCGGGATCATCCAATTGGCCAGGTCGCCCTTTTCGCTGACCTGCATGGCCCCCAGGATGGCCAGGTCGATGTGGCCGCCCCGGATCATCGCGAACGAGTCGGCGCTCGAGAAATACGAGCAGCCCGGGATCTCGGTCACGGTCTGCTTGCCCGCATTGATGAGGTCGGGATCCTCCTCGCCCTCGTAGGGGAAGGGGCCCACCCCCAGCATGCCGTTCTCCGAGTGCAGGAGCACGTCCATGCCGCGCGGGATGTAGTTCGAGACCAGGGTCGGCATGCCAATGCCGAGGTTGACGTAGTAGCCGTCTTTGAGCTCGCGCGCGGCGCGCTTGGCGATGTGGTCACGCGACAGGGCGGGCATGGTCAGGCGCTCCTCTTGCGCACGGTGCGCTGCTCGATGGGTTTCTCGTAGGCGGTCCCGAGAAGGATTCGCTGCACGAAGATCCCGGGCGTGTGGATCTGGCCCGGATCGAGCTGTCCGGGCTCGAGAAGCTCTTCCACCTCGGCGATCGTGATCCGGGCCGCGGTCGCCATCATCGGGTTGAAGTTCATGGCGGTCTTGCGATAGATGAGGTTGCCCCAGCGGTCGCCCTTCCAGGCCTTGACGATCGCGAAGTCGGCGAAAAGCGTGCTCTCGAGAATGTAGTGGCGGCCGTCGAAGACGCGCACCTCTTTGCCCTCGGCGCGCTTGGTGCCGTAGCCGGTGGGGGTGTAAAAGGCCGGGATGCCGGCGCCGCCCAGTCGAATGCGCTCGGCCAGCGTGCCTTGCGGGCACAGCTCGACCTCGAGCTCGCCGCTCAGAAACAGGCGCTCGAAGGTCTTGTTTTCGCCCACATAGGACGACACCATCTTTTTCACCTGCCCGGCCGCAAGCAGGATGCCGAGGCCCTTGTCGTCAATCCCGCAATTGTTCGAGATGATGGTCAGGTCCTTGACCTTCTTGCGGTGGAGCGCCTTGATAAGATGCTCCGGGTTGCCGCACAGCCCGAAGCCGCCCGCCATGATGACCGCACCGTCGGGCAGGTCGGCGACCGCAGCGTCGGCGGAAGGGACGGTCTTGTCCATGCGCGGCATTGTATCGGTGGCCGCTTGCGAGTCAATCGCGGGGGGTCGATAATTGATATCGTGATCATCACCCTGACCACGGACTTCGGCTCGACCGATACCTATGCGGCGCAGATGAAGGGCGTGATCCTGGGCATTGCCCCCGATGCCCAGATCGTCGACGTCACCCATCAGGTGCGGCCGCACGACGTGGTGGATGGAGCCTTTCTGCTCGCGCAGGCGGTGCCCGCGTTTCCACGCGGCAGCGTGCACGTGGCGGTGGTGGATCCGGGTGTGGGCGGCGCGCGCGAGCCGGTCATCGTGGAGACCGACGACTACTTTCTGGTCGGGCCCAACAACGGGCTCTTGAGCCTGGCGGCGCCGCTGTACGTGGGGGCCTATCGGATCGAGAACCCCGAGTTCCGGCGCCCGCGCTCGAGCGCGACCTTCGAGGGCCGGGACGTGTTTGCGCCGGCCGCCGCCCGGCTCCTGATGGGGGCACGCGCGTTCGACGCCGGCCCCGAGGTGGAGCGCCTGGAGCCGGTCGAGTGGCACGAGCCCCTCGGCGACGCGGGCCAGGTCGTGCACATCGACCGGTTTGGCAACCTGGTCACCAACTTTCGGGCCGAGCATGTGGCGGGTGCGCGCTCGCTCGTGGTGGGCACGCTGGAGGCGCCGCTCGGGCGCACCTACTCGGACGTGGGCGCGGGGGCGCCGATTGCGTATGTGGGCAGCTCGGGGCTGGTCGAGATTGCAATGCGCGAGGCTTCGGCGGCCGTTTGGACGGCCGCCCAGCGCGGCACACCGGTCTTGGTGAAGCGATGAGATGGGGGCGCTGGCTGAGCTGGGCGGTTGCGGGCGCGGCGCTGTGCGCGGCCGCGGCCTGCGTGGGGCAGGGCACCGGCGAGGTCAAGGGTCAGCTGCACATCAACTGGTGCTCGGAGGACAACCCCGACTACAACCCGAGGCCCGAGTACAACATGCATCCCGATTTCTTCGTCGGTGAGCCGATCGAGGACTTCAATCAGCAGCAGCCCTACAACCGGCTCGAGATCCGGGTGCAGCCGGACTCGGGGTTCAACGGCCTGTCGATGCCGATCGGAAGGGGCGGTGGGATTGATACTTTCATGGTGTCGATCCGAGACGTGCGGCAGGTGGGGCTCCGGGTGGGCCAGCCCATCGAGCTGACACCGATCGACATCAATTACATGTCGCCCAATCCGCCGCCCGTGCGCGCAGGGCTGCTCATGCAGGGCACCTGTCCGTTCTCGGGAGCCAACTTTCTGCCCGCCGACAGCGACCCGGCGACCGGCACCCACTCGACCATCACTTTTACCAAGTTCGGCAGCGCCTCCATGGGCGCCACCAACCTGCCCGCGGATTTCCGGGTCGACTTCGGCGACGAGCTCGACGCGACCTTCGATCTCGACCTGGTCGACTACCGCTACAAGCTGGGGCTGAGCCCGGACGGGATGCCGCACGCGTCGGGCCACGTCACCGGGAACTTCGCGTTCGAGCTGCGGCGGGGCGCGGCCGGGCAGACCTTCCCGTAGCGAAGGCTCGTGCGGGTTCGGTTTTCGGGGCTCGCGTTCGGGGGCGAAGCAGTCGGCCGGGCCGACGACGGGCGCGTGGTGTTCACGGCCTACGCCGCGCCCGGCGATCTGGCCGAGGTGCGGGTGATCGAGGAGCGGCCGCGCTGGGTGCGCGCCGAGCTTGTGCGGGTGATCGAAAGCGGACCGGCGCGCATCGCGCCGCCCTGCCCCTGGTTCGGCGCCTGCGGCGGCTGCCAGTGGCAACATGTGAGCTATCAGGAGCAACTGGCGGCCAAGCAGGCCGTGGTCGAGCGCGCGCTCGGGCGGCCGGTCGACCCGATCGTGCCGAGCCCGCAGCCCTACGAGTATCGGTGGCGCGCGCGACTGCACGTGAAGGCGGGTGCGGTGGGCTACCGGCGCTGGCGCAGCCATGAGGTGGTGGACGTTGGGCGCTGCCTCCTCGTCGACCCGCGGCTCGATGCGGCCATCCAGGGCGCGCGCGGCGCGCTGCCGGCGCAAGGCGAGCTTTCGGCGCAGCTGGGCGCGAACGGCCA
>DATFWX010000147.1:0-23481 GCA_035258845.1 Polyangia bacterium
GGCGGCGGCGGCGGGGCAGGTGGAGCGGGTGGCATCGGTGGCGGCGGCGGGACGGGCGGCGCGGGCGGCCAGGGCGGCACCGGCGGGAGCGCCGGGAACCCCGGTGGTCCCACCGTCGGTGATTACGAAACCTCGGGCTGCGCGACCAGCGTCGTGCTCGGTCTGTCCACGCAGATTGCCAACGAGATGGAGTGCATGGATCCGAGCGCGCTGGCCTCGTTCGGCGAGGGCGGTGGCATCACCTTCACCGGCTCGGCCGTGCTGCCGTACCTGGATCCGAGCGCGATCACGGATCTGCAGGCGGCCGCGGCCGACGCGGGCTCGCTCCAGATCCTGAGCGGCTTCCGAACCGTGGCCCAGCAATACCTCCTCTATCGCTGGTTTCAGAATGGGCGCTGTGGCATCTCGGCGGCGGCCACGCCCGGCAACTCCAATCACGAGACCGGGCGCGCGGTCGATCTATCGAACTGGAGCTCGGCGGTCGGCGCCATGACCGCGCACGGTTGGTCGCACGACGTGCCCGGAGACGACGCCCACTTCGATCACCTGAGCTCGCCCGATCTGCGGGGCCGGGACGTGACCGCGTTCCAACGCCTGTGGAACCTCAACCACCGCAACGACACCATCCCCGAGGACGGGACCTGGAACACGACCACCGAGTCGCGGCTCGTCATGTCGCCGGCGGGCGGATTTGGAATCGGCTCGACCTGCGGGCGCATCCTGTTCGACCCGGCTCAGCTGCTCGTGGGCCGGCCCGATGCCCCGCCCGAGTCGGCCGAATAACGTAAACCTCGGTCTTCAGCCGCGGCTCGAGGTGGCGGCGGTCGCGCCTGCGGGCGCGGGTGCCTCCTGGAGCTGAGGAACCCCATCGATGAGCGCAAGGCTCTCGAGCGCGGTCGGGGGGATGCGGGCGCCCGGCGTCAAGATGCCGACCAGGTTGAGCGGATCGGCGGCCGCCAGGACCACGCGCTCGCCGCTCGGCTGGGTGCGCCGGACCGCGCGCAGGGTCTCGACCGCTTCGGGCAGCGCGAAGTGCTCGCCAACCAGACCCGCGATGAAGCGCCCGCCCCGGATTTCGCCCCGCGCCTCCATGCGCCGGAAGCACACCGCCAGGTCGCGCCACGCGCCCACCCGGGTCTCGCGCGCCAGGAGGTCGCGGCACACGACCCCCCAGCGCCGCAAGAGCTGCCGGCACATGCGCTCGACCGGGTCCATCGCTGGAGCGGGCGTGGCCTCGTGCGGTGCGGCTTCAGGAGCTGCGGCCTCGGCGTGCGGTACGCGGAGGAGCGACCAGCGGCCGCTGGCATGGCGGGGCCCCACCGGCCTGCGCACCCGGCCGCGCGCGCTGGGCCGCCCGCCCCCGATGATCGAGCGCAGGGCGGCAAACCCGTCGGCGGTCAAGAGGCCGGCCGCCAGGCCCTCGCCCAGAGCGTCCTCGACCTCGGCGCGCAGCCTTCGAGTCCCGGTCACGATCTCGGAAAAGAACGACGCGCCCCTTTGGACCAGATGCTGGTACACCGCTGCGCCAGCATGCGACAGCTCGGCGCGCGCGAGCGGGTCGCGTGCGGGCTCGAGCAGCCAGGGCAGGTCCTCGCGCAGAACCAGCGCCAGCGGCGCCACACGGGTGAGCCCGCTCCGTCGGCGCCGAGCCTCTCCCGGCTCGGGCTCGGCGCGCTCGGGCAGCGACAGCCGGCCCCACACCACATCGCCGCTCAGGCACAGTGCATCCAGCCACGACGGGTCATATTTGCCCAGGCGAGCCGGCAGCACGCTGCGCTCCCAGGCCACTGCCGGCAGCTCGAAGCCCTGGAGCTGGACCAGAAGCGCGCGCAGCCCCACCTTGCCATGGAGCTGGCTCCCGGGCGCCAGGTGCTGCCAGCGCAGCAGGAAGCGCATGAAGTCGGCGGCCGTGACCGGCTCGATCTCGCGGCGCAGCCGGCCCAGTGTCCGGCGATGGATGCGCGCCAGCACATGGCGCTCGCACCACTCCAGCTCCCCGGGCGCGAGCCCGGGCGAGAAGCGGCCCCGCAGGATCTGGCCGTCGACCTCCAGGCGCAGGAGCGCGCTCTCGATGGCAGGTGCGGGCAGGCCCAGGAGCCCCGCCAGCTCGAGCGCACGAAGGGGGCCGCTGATCTGCATGCGGTCGCGCACCAGCGCCACATGCACCTCGGCCGGCTCGGCCGGCTCGTCGAGCGCGCGGATATCAGGCTGGAGCTGGGCGCCCGCAAATGCGGACCGCACCTGGGCCAGCCGCTCGGCCGGCACCCACGCGGGCCCGCCCTGGGGTCGCACAATCAGCGTGGCACGCCGAGCCGCCGTAAGCTCGGCAAACCACTCGCTCCACTCCGGCCGCGCCTCGGCCTCTCCCATCAGCCCGAGCGACAGCAGCGCATCGTGCAGCTCGTCGACGCTGCGCACGTCGGGCCACGACTCGGCCCGCACCTCGTCGATGGCCTCCTGGTCCAGCGCTCCGATCTCACTGGCCGATCCGGGCAGGCTGCGCCGCACCGACACTGCGCGCGCACGCCGCTCCTCGAGCGGTGCATCGTCGAGGTACGCGTACGGGTTGGCGTTCAGGATCTCGTGCGACAGGGGCGACGGCTCGGGCGTGTCCCGGGCCAGACAGGCGATGTCGCCGTCCTCGATCGCGCGCAGCACGCGCGAAAGGCCCTCCAGGTCCATGGCCTCGGTCATGCAGTCGCGCACCGTCTGCGCGACCAGCGGATGATCCGGGATTACGATCTCGCCCGGTTGGTTGTCCTGGCACGCCACCTGCGACGGGAACACGGCCGCCAAGAGGTCGTCCGAGCGCATGCGCTGGATGGGCATGGGCACGCGCCGGCCGCCCTGCGTGCGCAGAAGCACCAGCGCGCGTGAAGCGTTCCAGCGCCAGCGGGTGCCGAACATGGGCGCCTGCAGGACCGCCTGCTCGAGCACGCGCACAAGGTCGCGCGATTTGACCAGCTCCCAGGTCAGATCGAGCGGGAAGCTGTGCTGCTCGCCCAGCGACAGCACGATGCCGTTGTCGGTGGCGGCCGCCTGCAGCTCGAAGTTGAAGGAGCGGCAGAAGCGCTTGCGCAAGGCGAGCCCCCAGGCCCGGTTGATGCGCCCGCCAAAGGGCGCGTGCACGATGAGCTGCATGCCGCCCGCCTCGTCGAAGAAGCGCTCCGCAATGACGGTTTCTTGCGTCGGCAGCGCACCCAGGGCCGCCCGTGCGGCCAGAACGTGGGCGACCGCCTGGTCGGCGCCCCGCGGCTCCATCGACGCCTCACCGGCCAGCCAGGCTGCGGTCGCGGCGGCTCCCTCGGCGTCCGACCGCCGCGCGATCTCCTCGCGCAGCGCGCCCACCTCGGCCGACAGCTCGAGCGTGCGCGCCATGCCCTCGCCCCGCCAGAACGGGATGGTGGGCGCTGCGCCATGCGCATCCTCGACCCGCACCCGGCCGGCCTCGACGCGCCGGATGCGCCAGGACGCGTTGCCGAGCAGGAACACATCGCCCGCCATGCTCTCGACCGCGAAATCCTCGTCGAGCGTGCCCACGAAGCTGCCCTCGGGCTCGGCCAGCACCTGGTAGTCGGCGACGTCGGGGATGGCCCCGCCCGAGGTCAGGGCCGCGATGCGCGCGCCGCGCCGGCCGCGCAGCCGCCGGTTGACCCGGTCGTGATGCAGGTGCGCGGCCCTGCGCCCGCGTCGGGATGCCACGCCGCCGGCCAACATGGCCACCACTTGGTCGAACGACTCCCGCGGCAGCTCGGCGTACGGGGCCGCACGCCGCACCAGCGCGAAGAGCGCGTCCTCGTCCCACTCCTCGGACGCGCAGCAGGCAACGATCTGCTGGGCCAGGATGTCCAGCGGGGCCCGCGGCACCTCGATCGGGTCCAGCTCGCCGCGCCGGATCGCCCGCACCAGCGCGGCGCACTCGATCAGATCGTCGCGCGTGAGCGGGAAGAAGCGCCCCTTGGGCAAAAGTCCCAGACCGTGGCCGGCGCGCCCGACCCGCTGCAGGGCCACCGCGATCGAGCGTGGCGAGCCGATCTGGCACACCAGCTCGACCGTGCCCACATCGATGCCCAGCTCCAGCGACGCCGACGCCACCACTGCCCGGAGCTGGCCGCGCTTGAGGCGCTGCTCCGCGTCCAGGCGGGTTTTCTTGGACAGGCTGCCGTGATGCGGCGCCACCTCCTGCTCGCCCAGCCGCTCGGCCAGATGGTGCGCGATGCGCTCGACCAGCCGCCGCGTGCTCGTGAACACGAGCGTGGTCTTGTGCGCGCGGATCAGCTCGGCCAACCGGTCGTAGATCTCGGCCCACTGTTCGTTGGTGCAGACCGCCCCGATCTCGTCCTCGATGATCTCGATGCCGACGTCGAGCGCGCGCCGATGGCCGGCGTCCACGATGACCGGCAGCTCGCGCCCCGCGCCCACCAGCAGGCGCGCGAGCGCCTCGATCGGCTTCTGGGTGGCCGAAAGCCCGATCCGCACCGGCCGCACCTCGGTCAGCGCTTCCAGCCGCTCCAGCGAGATCGAGAGATGCGAGCCCCGCTTGTCGTCGGCGACCGCGTGGATCTCGTCGACGATGAGGGTGTCGGTCGTGCGCAGCATCGTGCGCGCGCGTCCGGCCGTGAGCAGGATGTAGAGCGACTCGGGCGTGGTGATGAGGATGTGGGGCGGATGCTTGAGCATCTTCTGGCGCTCGAAGGCCGGCGTGTCGCCCGAGCGCACGGCCACCCGGATCTCGGGCAGCGGGGTGCCCCGCTGCTCGGCCAGCGCGCGCAGCTCGGCGAGCGGCTGCTCGAGGTTTTTCTGCACGTCGTTGCCGAGCGCCTTGAGCGGGGAGACGTACACGACCTCGGTGCGGTCGCTGAGCGTGCCGGCCGCGGCCTGTTTCACCAGCCGGTCCAGGCAGGCCAGAAACGCCGCCAGCGTCTTGCCGGTGCCGGTGGGCGAGGCGATGAGCGTGTCGCGGCGGGCCGCGATCTCGGGCCAGCCCAGCCGCTGGGGCTCGGTGGGCGCGGCGAATTTTTGCCGGAACCAATCCTCGATCAGCGGGTGAAACGGGCCAGCCGGCAGCATGCGCGAATGTTCAGTATACCGATGCGGGCGGGGGCGTCAACCACTTTGCGACGTTGACGATGCGATCGAAGCCGAGGTGGCGCGAGACCACCATGCATTTGGTGCGGAGCAGGCACATGATGGGCGCGGGTACCTCCCGCGGGCGCTCGTCCATGACATAGAAGTTGGCCTGACCCTTGGAGATCACCAGATCGGCGCGTGCGATGGCGGCGCGCATCTGGTCGGTCATCTCGGCAAACGAGATGCCGAGCGTGTCGGGACCGCTGGCGATGATCTGGGCCACTTCGGCCAGGCCGACCGCGCGCCCGTCGTCGACCGTGGCGTCGGAGGTCATGACATCGCCGCGCAGGGCGCTGGTCACGCGCGCGCCCGGAGCCAGCCGTAAAAGCTCCCGGATCAGCTCCTTGTCGAACGCGACCTCGCCCACGTTGTCGTGGATGTAGAGGATCTCGCGCGCGCCACGAGCGGCCTCGAGCAGCCGATCGACCTCGTCGATGGCCAGCCCCTCGTCGAAGGTCTGGCGCAATAGGCGCGCCACCGTGGCCGCGTCGAGATCGTAGCCGCAGATGCGGAAGTCGAGCAGGTTGCCGGAAATGGCCCAGCGCACCAGCCAGCCCAGGCGCGCCCGGTCGTCGCCCGCGGGTGCGTCCCGGGCCGCCTGGGCCGCCAGCTCGAGGCCGACCTGGTTGGCGCGCTGGCGCGCCTCGCGAAACGGGTGCGGCAGGCCGAGCGCACGCTTGAGCAGCCGGTGCGCGTCGGCGATGTGCTCGCCCGGGATGCGGTTTTTTGACCAAGTGGCGGCCAGCTGCGCGCGCGCCTGACCCACGATCGCGAGCCTTTGCGCCGGCACGGTGCCGAGCAGCTCCAGCACCGCGGAAAGGTCGTCCAGCACACACGGCTCGCAGGCGGGATCACGCCGCATTCCGAGATCTTAGTCAGGAACGCCAAGGGTTGCCAGGATCGGATCCGGACACCCTCGCTCGCGGCGCTCGCTCGGGTGACAGTTTCTGCCCGGCTCGTGCGTTGGTAAGTGAAGGAGGAATCAGATGGGGACTCGCAATCCGTCGTTGCCGCTCGTGCTGGTGGCGCTGGGCCTGGCTTCGTGCGGGCTGGCGCGCGATCACGCGCCCGCGCGCAGGGGCGCCGCCACGCCCGCGCCGGCATCCGAGCCGGTGGGCGCGCTGGGCGAGCAGGCCAAGCAAGAGCACGCGCCGGCCGGCCTGCCCGAGCGCAAGATCATCCGCAACGGCGAGATCATGCTGCTGGTCGACTCGCTCGAGCAAGCGCGCGACGCCATCGAGGAGGGCGCGCGCGGCGCGGGCGGGTACCTCTCGAGCGCGCAGACCGACCACGGGGACGCCGCTTCCGCGACCCTGACCCTGCGCGTGCCGGCCGCTCGCTTCGACGACGTGGCGCGCGCGCTGGCGCGTCTGGGCAAGGTGCTACACGAGTCGCTGCAGGCCGAGGAGATCACCGAGCAGTACTACGACCTGGCCGCGCGCCTGGCCAATGCACGCCGGCTCGAGAGCCGCCTTTTGGAGCTGGTCGCCCAGCACACCGCGAAAGTGTCCGATCTGCTCGAGGTGGAGCGCGAGCTGGGGCGCGTGCGCGAGGAAATCGAGCGGCTCGAGGGCAAAAAGCGGCTATTGGACAGTCAGGTCGCGCTGGGCACGCTGACCGTGCACCTTACGATGCGGACGCGTGAGGTTGCGAGCGCGGCTCTGGGCACCGAGATGCGAGAGACCCTTTCGGCATCGTGGCATGCGCTGTCGGCGGCCGGGCGCGGGCTGCTGCTGGCCGCGGTGGCTCTGTTGCCGTGGTCGCCCTTCCTGATTGGCGGTGGGTGGCTGTTTGTGCACCGGGTGCGGCGGCGGCGCATGGCGGCGAGCGTGCGCTCAGGTTGACGGGGGCGCCGGTGCTGGGGCTGCGGGCGCGGGGGCGCGCGCAAGGCCACTCAGAAACGCCCCGTGGAGCCCCGCCGAGAGCAGGCCCAACCCGAAGCAGCCCGCCCACAGAGCGCGGCTTCCGAAGGCATCCATCGCGCCGCCACCGAGGGCGGGCGCGAGGAAAAACGCGAGCGCCCACATCATCATATAGGCGCCCTGGTAGGCGCCTCGCAGATCGGCCGGCGCCAGAGACGCCACCACGGTCGCGCCCACGCCCGCAAAGGCGATCTCGCCGCTGGTCCAGATCGCGATGGTGGCGGCATAGCCGAGCGGCGTTCGCACAAGAGCGGTGGCGCCGTAACCCGCGCCCACCAGCAGCGCGGCGAGCGCGAGCACGCGCGCGGGCGCAGCCCGCTCGGTCAGCCGGACGCCCAGCGGCTGCAGCAGCACCACCAGGAGCCCGTTGAGCGCGATCAGCCGGCCGTAGCCGGCCGTGGAGATACCGTGCGCGGCATATCGAGCGGAAGCGCGACGCCGAACTGGAAGAAGACGACCGCGAGCAGAAGCTGCGCGACCAGGAAGCGCAGAAACAGGGAGTCGCGCAGGGGCCGGGTCAGGCCGGCGAGCGGGGATGTCGAGGCGGCCTGCGCGGGGCGGGTCTCGGGCAGGCCCAGCCAGAGCACGGCCCCGCAGGCCAGGCTGGTGGCGGCGTCGCCAATGAAGAGCAGCCCGAAGTCGTGCTTGGCCAGAAGGCCGGCCAGAACCGCCGCCGCGGACACGCCCAGATTGACCGCCCAGTACAGGAGGCCGTACGCGCGCGTGCGCTGCTCGGGCGCGACCAGGTCGGCGATGACCGCCTGCGAGGCGGGCCGGTACAGATCGCCGAGCAGACCGGCCGCGAAGGCGGCGCCGCCGATGGCCGCCCGCGTGCGCGCCCAGCCCAGCGCAAGCATGGCGGCCGCGCCCAGCGCCATCGAGAGCAGCAAGGTCGGGCGGCGACCGAGGCGATCGGTGAGCGCGCCCCCCGTGGGCGCTGCCACCAGCATCCCGGCGCCCGCCAGCGCGACCACGCCACCGGCGGCGGCGGGCGAGAATCCGCGCGCCTCGGTCAGGTAGATGGCCAGAAAGGCCAGCACGAAGCTGCCGAGCCGATTGATGAGAGTACCCGCCCAGAGAAACCAGTACGCGCGCGGAAGGCCCAGCACGGCGGGGCCGAGCATACTCTAGCTTCCTCGCGCCCGTCGCAGCGAGATGTCCAGCGGGGAGCTGTACTAAGTTCTGATTCGTCAGAGCGTACGAAACCACGGCAGCCGCTGGCCACTCGAGCCATCTCTGGTGGGCTTCTCAATCGCAGTTTCCACTCGTTACATATGGCATCTTACTTGCTTTGCCCGGTCGAAGGAGGTGACGCAGTGGGAGGAATCCGACTGGTTGTCCTGGCGGCGCTCGGTGTGTCTACCGCATGCGACGTCTCTCCGCGTGGACCCGTGCCGGGAGGCGCCGCCGGCGGCAAGGCGGACAACCCCGGCTCGTCTGACCCAGTTCCTGGGGATTTGAACCAAATGACGATTGATGAGATCAGCGTTGGCGATGGATTGATTTCGCCAGGCACGCTCACTCTTCGTGCCGGAGCGAGCTCGGGATTTCAGGCGCTGACCCTGCACTGCAACGGCGTAAGAACGAATCTCGAGATCACTCCGAACGATGGAGCTACCGAGGAGTACTCGGTGAACGATTTCTACACCTATGGATGTCATGGATTGATACGGGCCCTGCAAAATTCGGGACTCCAAAGCAGCGCGAATGTGTATGTCTTTTTTTGGGGCCCTAACCAGTTTCCGGGTTTGATGATTGGCGATCCCTCCAGAAATGTCGGATTTACTTTCATGGCCGGCGGAAACCCAACCGGCGGTTTCGTGAAAATTCCCTAGCTTCCTTACGCCCGCAGGGCGAGCTGTCCAGCGGGGGCTGGGCTAGCGCGTGAGCGGGGGCAGCCCGGGCAGATCCGGCAGGGGGCCCGCGCCTTCGAGCGTGGCCACCGGCCGCACGCAGGCCCGGATGGCGAACAGCCCGGCTGGATGGTGGTTGCCGCTCCGACCCAGCCCGCCGAACGGCAGCCGCGGTGACGAGCCGACCGTGCCGCGATTCCAGTTTACGACCCCGGCCCGCCCGCGCGCGAGCACATCCTCGTAGGCGGCGCGGCTCTGCGTGAACACGCTCATGCACAGTCCGTACTCGCTGTCGTTTGCGCGCGCCAGCGCCTGCTCGAGATCGTCCACCGCGTACAGGGCCAGATTGGGCCCGAACAGCTCCTCGCGCTGATACTCGCTGGCCGGATCGAGCCGGGTGACCCGGTGCAGGGACGGCCCCACATAATAGCCGGGCCGCGCCAGCTTCCGCGGCGCCGCCGGGACGATGGGCTCGGCGGTGCCCGCCTTCTCGGCGCGCCGCACCGCGCGAAGAAAGCGCGCCCGCGCGCGTGCGCTCACGAGCGGGCCCATGAACACGTCGTCGTCGAGCCCATAGCCCACCCGCAGCGCGCGCGCCAGCTCGGCCAGCCGCCGCTCGAGCGGACCGAAAACCCTGCGGGTCGCCACCACGCGCGTGGTCGCGCTGCAGCGCTGGCCGGCCGTGATGTAGGCCGAGCGGGCGATCTCGTGCGCCGCCAGCTCCACGTCGGCGTCGTCGAGCACCAGGGCCGCGTTCTTGCCCCCCATCTCGAGCGCCAGCAGCTTGTCCGCCTGCCCGGAGGTGGCCGCGCGAATGCGCTGGCCGGTCCGGAACGAGCCGATGAAGAACACGGCCGCCACGTCGGCATGCGTGACCAGCGCCTGGCCGATGGCGGGCCCACCCTGCACGAGCCCGAACACTCCACGCGGCAGCTCGGCCTGGTCGAGGATCTCGGCGTACAGCTCGCCCACCGCGGGCGTCAGCTCCGAGGGCTTGACCACGACGGTGCAGCCGGCTGCCAGCGCGGGCAGGAGCTGGCCATGAGGCAGGTGACCCGGAAAGTTGAACGGCGAAACCACCGCCACCACGCCGAGCGGCCGATACAAAAGCCGCCCGGCCAGGCCGGCTGGCCGCCGCTCGGCGATTTCGGCCAGCGCCTCACCGACCGTGACGTCGACCTTGGCCTGCATGGTGGCGACCTCCTGGCGCGCCTCCCAGAGCGGGCGCCCGGTCTCGCGCACGATCGTGAGCGCGAGCTCGTCGGCGCGGCGCGCGATCTGCTCGCGGATGCGGCGCAGCGCGGCCACGCGCTCGTCTTGCGTCCGGGCCGCCCAGCCCGGGCCGGCCGCGCATGCGGCCGCCACTGCCGCCGCCACGTGCGCGTGGGCCGCGTAGTAGACGCCCACCGGATGCTTGGTGTCGCCCGGATCTTCGGACACAAACTCGTCGGCGCTGCGTGCGCGCACGAACCGGCCCGCGATGTAGTCGCCGCGCCCCTTGCGCATGCGCCTTGACCTACCTGCGGCTGCGTGCAAAGTCAAATATGGTAGTATTTTCACGGTGTCGAGCGACGGGAACATTCTTGGCGAAGCGGCCCGCCTGCAAGCCGCCGGGCGCCGCTTCGTGCTCATTACGGTCGTCCGAACGGCCGGCTCCACGCCGCGCCACCCGGGCGCCAAGATGATCGTGTGCGACGATGGCACGCAGATCGGCACCATCGGCGGCGGCCGGCTCGAGGTGGAGCTGGTCCAGGCCGCCCAGGCCGCGCTGGCCGACGGCAAGCCGCGCCTGGTCCGGCACCATCTCACCCACGAGCTGGCCATGTGCTGCGGTGGCGAAGTGGAGGCTTTCTTGGAGCCGCTGGGCCGTAAAGAAACCCTGGTTCTGGTCGGCGGCGGGCACATCAACACCGAGCTGGCGCCCATCGCGACGCGGCTGGGCTTCGATGTGATCGTGGCCGACGAGCTGGAGGAGTTCGCCGCGCCCGATCGATTCCCGGACGGCGTGCGGCTGGTGCACTCGTGGGATCCGCGCGAGTGGGGCGTTCCCTTCGGCCGCGACACCTACGTCGTCATCGCAACCCGCGATCACGCGGTCGATCAGAAGATTCTGGAGGATCTGGCCGCGCTCGGCGCCGCGCCCGGCTACCTGGGCGTGATCGGCAGCCGCGGCAAGCTGGGCCGCTTCCGGCGCCGGCTCGAGGCCAAGGGCATCACGAGCGGGTGGATCGAAAAGGTGCGCGGACCGATTGGTGTCGACATCGGCGCCGAGACGCCCGAGGAGATTGCGATCTCGGTGGCGGCCGAGCTGGTGGGCACGCGTCGCAAGGGCACGTCGTGAGAGTGGGCGCGATCGTGCTGGCGGCCGGAGCCGGCACGCGCATGGGCGGCCAGCCCAAAGCCCTGCTGGCCCTGCACGGCCAGAGCTTCCTGGCGCGCGTGGTCGCGACCGCGCGCGCGGCGGGTGTGGAGCGCATCGTGGTGGTGACCGGGCACGCGGCCCAAGCAGTGAGCGCGGCCGCCGAGGCGCAGCCCGACCTCCTGGTGGTGCACAATCCCGAGCCCGCGCGCGGCCAGCTGTCGTCGCTCAAGGTGGGCCTGCACGAGCTGGGCGACCTCGACGGCGCGCTGGCCTGGCCGGTCGATCATCCGCTGGTGCGGGCGGACACGGTCCGTGAAATCGTGGACGCGGCCTCTCGCCACCCCGGGCGCGCGGTCATCCCGCGGTTCGAGGGCCGGGGCGGCCATCCCACCTTCTTCCCGCGCACGCTGGTGCCGGCGCTGCTCGCGCTGCCCGACCAGGACGGTGCGCGCGCGCTCTACCAGCGGCACCCGGAGGCGGTGGTGCGCCTGGACGTCGATGATCCGGGCGTGCGCCACGACATCGACACCCCGGCCGACTACGCGCGCGTACCCGAGAAGTAGCGCTCGAGCTTGGGGTCGCGCGGATCCAGAACCGGGTAGTCGCCGCGCACGAGCTCCGTGTGCAAGAGGCCGGAGCCGCAGAACAGCAGAACCACCCGCTCGTCGGGTTTGACGAGCCCCCGCCGGGCCAGCACACGGCACGCGGCCGCGGTGGCGCCGGCCTCGGGCGAGCCGTAGATGCCTTCCAGACGCGCCACCTCCGCGACCGCGGCCAGGATGTCCCGATCGTCGACCGAGATCGCAGTGCCGCCGGAAGCGCGGATCGCATCCAGGATCAGATAGTCGCCGACCGCGACCGGCACCCGGATGCCGGGCGCGATGGTGGCCGCGCTCGGCCACGGCTCCGCGTGCCGCTTGCCTTCCTCGAATGCCTTGGTGATGGGCGCGCAACCGGCCGCCTGCACGCTGACCATGCGTGGGCGCTTGCGGTCGCACAGCCCGAGCGCCTCCAGCTCGGCAAATGCCTTCCACATGCCCACGATGCCGGTGCCGCCGCCGGTCGGGTACACGATGACGTCGGGCAGCTCCCAGCCCATCTGCTCGAGCAGCTCGTAGCCCATGGTCTTCTTGCCCTCGACCCGGTAGGGCTCCTTGAGCGTCGACACGTCGAACCAGCCGCACCGATCACGGTAGCGCTGGACGATGGCGCCGGCGTCGTGGATGAGGCCGTTCACCAGAAAAAGCCGCGCGCCCGCAAGGTCGCACTCGGCTTTATGCACCGGGGGCGAGTCGGAGGGCATGAAGACGAAGGCCTCCATGCCGCCGCGGGCGGCATAGGCCGCGGTGGCGGCGGCCGCGTTGCCGGCCGAAGGCAGGGCCACCTTGCGTACGCCCAGCTCGTGTGCGCGCGACAGCGCTGCCGACAGGCCGCGCGCCTTGAAGCTGCCGGTGGGATTTTGACCCTCGTCTTTGATCCAGAGGTTGGGCAGGCCCAGGCTCTCGCCAAATCGGCGCGCGGGCAGAAGCGGCGTGCCGCCCTCGCCCAGCGAGAGAATGTGCGCCGGGTCGCGCACCGGCAGGACCTCCCGGTAGCGCCACAGGCCGGGGGGCCGGCGCGCGAGCGCATCCCGGGTCAGCGTGCGCGCGGCCGCGGCCAAATCGTAGCGCGGATAGAGCACGCGCTGGCAGTGCGTGCAGAGACCGTGCAGAGCGTCGGCCGGGAAGCGAGCGCCGCAGTAGGTGCATTCGAGATGATCCAGGCAGCTATTCATCGCGGAGCCTTCATCGGAACAGCTTTTGCGCGGCTTCCTGGGCCCGCCGAACCACTTCCTCTTGATCCAGCGTGCACAGGCGCCGATGCCGGACCAGCACCTGGCCGCCCACCAGGACGTGCAGCACGTCGCGCGAGGAAGAAGCATACACGAGCGTCGAGTAGGGGTCGGTATTGCCGAGCGGGGCCTGCTGCACGCCGCTCGCGTCCACGACCACCAGATCGGCCTGCTTGCCCGACTCGAGCGAGCCGATCTCGCTCTCGAGGCCCAGTGCGCGTGCCCCGTGAAGCGTCGCCAGCTCGAGCGCGCGCCGCGCGGTCATGGCCGAGACCCCGGCGCGCGGCCGGTGCACCAGCGCAGCCTGCCGGAGCTCGCAGAACATATCGAGCGTGTTGTTGCAGGCGGCTCCGTCGGCGCCCAGCGCCACGTTGATCCCGGCCGCCAAAAGCTCCGGGACCGGCGCCACCCCGCTGCCCAGCTTGTGGTTGGCGCTCGGGCAGTGCACGACGTGGGTGCCGCTTTCGGCGAGCAGGCCGCGCTCGCGCTCACTCAGCCACACGCCGTGGGCGAGCACGACGTCGGGGCCCGAAAGGCCCAGCCGCGCCAGGTACTCCACGTTGTCGGCGCCCAGCTGGGCGCGCACAGCCGCGCATTCATCGCGATTCTCGCTGGTGTGGGTGTGGATGCGCATTCCGCCCGCGCGCGCGGCGGCGGCGGCTCCGGCCAGCAGCTCCTCCGAGCAGGACAGCGCGAACCGGGGCGCATAGGCATAGCGCAGCCGGCCGCCCTGGCTGCCATGCCACCTCACGGCCAGGGCTTCGGCCTCGCGCAGCGAGTCGCGGGTCTTCTCGCGCAGCGCGGCCGGCACGCCCTCGCCGCGGTCCATCATGGCCTTTCCGCTTACCGCCCGCAGCCCGGCGCGCGCGCAGGCCGCAAAGATCTCGTCCTGCCACCGCACGGTTCCCATGTCGAGGATACAGGTGGTGCCGCCGAGCAGCAGCTCGGCGCAGCCGAGGAGCGCGCTGGCCACGGCAGCCTGGGCATCCAGCGCGGCCTCGTAGGGCCACACCGCGCCGCGCAGCCAGTCGAGCAGCGCGGCGTCGTCGGCGCGTCCGCGCAAAAGCGTCTGACACAGGTGCACGTGCGCCTGCACCAGGCCCGGCAGCACGATGCAACCCGTGCAGTCGATGACCTCGGTGTCGGGCGCCAAGGTGAGGTTGTCGCCCAGCGCGACGATGCGGCCGTTGGCCACCAGCACGTCGGCGGCCGGCAGCACGCGTCGCTCGGCGTCCATGGTGACGACGCAGCCGCCGGCCAGAACCAGGCTTTTTCCGCTCACCGCGGTAGATCCCCGGGCTTGAACGCGCGCGGCAAAAGCGCCCCCAGCGTGGTCGAGTGACGCTCCCCGCGTTGATTGATGAGCACGACGGCCAGATCGTCCGCGAACTCGGCCAGCGTCTGCAGACAGGCTCCGCACGGCGAGGCGGGCGGTGAGCTGGCGGTCGCGATTGCAATCGCCTCCAGGTCGCGCGCGCCCGCCAGCACGGCCCCGATCACCGCCGCCCGCTCCGCGCACACCGAGAGCGCATAGGAGGCGTTCTCGACGTTGGCACCCGCGAACACGCGGCCATCGCGGGCCAGCAGCGCGGCCCCGACCAGAAAGCCCGAGTAGGGCGCGTAGGCGTGCGCGCGCGCCTCCAGGGCCGCGCGCTCCAGCTCAGCGTAGGATTTCATCGATCACTCCATCGAGCAGCTTGCGGAAACGTGGGGCCGCCTGGCGGCCGGCTTCCATGACCTCGTCGTGCGTGAGCTTTTCCTGGCTCAGGCCGGCCGCCAGGTTGGCCACGCACGAGATGCCGAGCACCCGCGCGCCCATGTGCACGGCTGCAATGGTTTCCAGGACCGTCGACATGCCGACCAGATCGGCGCCCAGCGCGCGCAGCATGCGCACCTCGGCCGGGGTCTCGTACGAGGGGCCGGCAAGGCCCGCGTACACGCCTTCGCGCAGCGGGCCCAGGCCGGCCGCGGCCGCGGCCTTTTCGGCCAGCGCGCGCAGCGAGGGATGGTAGGCCTCGCTCAGATCCGGGAAGCGCGGGCCCATGCGCTCGTCGTTCGCGCCCCGCAGCGGATTTTGGCCGGTCAGGTTGATGTGATCGCTGATCACGACCAGCTCGCCGGCCCGGTAGCGCGGATCGAGCCCGCCCGCGGCATTGGTCAGAATCAGCGTGCGCGCACCCATCGCGATCAGCACGCGCACCGGGAACACGACCTCGAAAACCGAGTAGCCCTCGTACAGGTGCACGCGGCCCGAGAGCGCGAGCACGCCGTTCTTGCCCAGAACCAGCGTGCCGGCGTGGCCGGGCACGGTCGCGCGTGGGAAATGTGGGATGTCGGTGGTGGTGACGCGCGCGCCTTCGAGCGCGTCGCCGAGGCTGCCCAGGCCCGAGCCCAGGACCAGCGCGACCCGCGGCGGCGCGGGCGCGAACAGGCGCAGAAACTCGGTGGCCTTCGCAATCTTGTCGTGCTCGGTCATGGTCCGATTCTCTCGTGAATGAGGGGTCGCGCCGGCGGCGGGGCGTCCGCGATCGAAAAAGCGGCCTCGAGGCGTGCCGCGGCCGCATCGTGCCCATGCGCGGCGTGAAGCGTGGCCAGGGGCGCGCCCGTCTCGACTGCGTCACCGACCTTTCGGTGCAAGAGCACCGCCACCCGCGGGTCGATTCGATCCTCCTTGCGCGCACGGCCGGCGCCCGCGACCATGGCGGCCACACCGACTGCCTCGGCGTCGATGGCCGCGAGGAAGCCGGCGCGGGGCGCGCGGATCTCGCGCGGGGCGTCCGGGTAGCGCGGGGGCGCGTCGAGCAGCGCCGGATCGCCGCCCTGTGCGCGCACCACCCGCCGGAAGCGCTCGAGCGCGGCCCCGCTTGCGAGGGCGCCCTCGATGCGGGCCGCACCCGCGATCGGATCGGCGACCACACCCGCGATCGCCAGCATCTCGGCGCCGAGCGCGATGGTGAGCGCGCGGGTATCGGCGGGGCCGCGCCCGCGCATCACCTCCACCGCCTCCAAGACCTCGCAAAAATTGCCGACCGCGGTCCCGAGGGGCTGCTCCATGTCGGTGAGCAGAGCGACCGTTCTCTTCTGTGCCGCCTGGCCGATCGAGACCAGCGTGTGTCCGAGCGCCCGCGCGCGCTCGAGCGTTTTCATGAAAGCGCCCGCGCCCACCTTGACGTCGAGCACCAGGCCGTCGATGCCCTCGGCCAGCTTCTTGGACATGATCGACGACGCGATGAGCGGGATCGATTCGACGGTGCCGGTGACGTCGCGCAGCGCGTACAGCTTGCGATCGGCCGGCACCAGGTCGTCCGACTGGCCGGCCAGGACCAGACCGCACTCGGCCAGCACGGCGCGAAAGCGCGCCGGGTCGAGATCGGTGCGCAGGCCCGGAATGCTCTCCAGCTTGTCGAGCGTGCCGCCGGTATGGCCCAGGCCGCGTCCCGAGATCATGGGCACCAGGACCCCGCACGCCGCCACCGCGGGCGCCAGCGCGAGCGAGATCTTGTCGCCCACGCCACCGGTCGAATGCTTGTCGACCTTGGGCGCGGAAAGGTCGCCAAGGTCGATCACCTCGCCCGAGCGCAGCATGGCCTCGGTCAGCGCCTGCAGCTCGCGCGCCGACAGGCCGCGCAGGAAAACCGCCATGAGCAGCGCTGCCGCCTGATAGTCCGGAACCTCGCCACTTCCGAGGCCGCGCACGAACGCGCGCAGCTCGTCGTCTTCCAGCGCGCCGCCGTCGCGCTTCTTGCGGATGAGCTCGACCATCCGCATCACAGAAGCTCGCCCAGGAAGCTGTCGCCGAATGGCCGGGGCGGGAGCGAAAAGCCCTCGGCCAGGGTCTGCGCAACGTCGCAAAACTGAGCGCGCACGCCCAGATCCCGGCCCGGCGCGGCGGGCGGCCCGTAGGCCAGAAGCGGCACGTACTCGCGCGAATGGTCGGTCGAGGGCGTGGTCGGATCGTTACCGTGGTCGGCGGTGATGATGACAAGGTCGCCCGGCCGCAGCCGAGCGTCGAGCGCGGGCAGAAAAGCGTCGAACTCGGCCAGGCAGCGCGCGTAGCCGGGCGCGTCGTTGCGGTGGCCGTACAGCATGTCGAAGTCGACCAGGTTGACGAAAATGAGGCCCTCGCCCACGCGCTCCATCAGCCCGAGCGTCTTGTCGAGCCCGTCCGCGTTGCCTTCCGAGTGCAGGTTTTCATCGAGGCCCTGCATCGAGAAGATGTCGCCGATCTTGCCCACGCCGACCGAGGGCAGCCCGGCCGCCCGAATGGCGTCCAAAATGGTGGGCTCGGGCGGCGGCATCGCGAAGTCGCGGCGGTTGTAGGTGCGGCGCCACGCGCCGGGCTGGCCCACGAACGGGCGCGCGATCACGCGGCCGATCCGGTAGCGGTCACAGATCTGGCGCGCGCGCTCGCAGATTCGATACAGCTCGGCCAGAGGCACCACGTTCTCGTGGGCCGCGATCTGGAACACCGAGTCGGCGGAGGTGTAGACGATGAGCTCGCCCGTGCGCACATGGGTCTCGCCCAGCTCATCGAGGATCACGGTGCCCGAGGCGGGCCGGTTGCCGAGCATGCCGCGGCCGACCGCGTGCACGAATTCCTCGATCATCTCGCGCGGAAAGCCGTGCGGGAAGGTGGCGAACGGCTGCTCGATGATGAGGCCCGCCATCTCCCAATGGCCGGTCGTGGTGTCCTTGCCGGCCGAAGCCTCGCGCATTTTGCCGTAGGCGCCGCGTGTGTCCTGGCGCGGCGGCACGCCCTCGACCTCGGTCAGGTTGCCCAGGCCGAGCGCGGCCAGGTGCGGCAGCTCGAGCCCGCCCAGCTGGCGCGCCAGGTTGCCCAGCGTGTTGGTGCCCTGGTCGCCGTAGGCGGCCGCGTCGGGCGCCTCGCCGCAGCCCAGGCTGTCGGCGACCAGGATCAGGGCCCGCCGCAGGGCGCGCCGCGCCGAAGCCATCAGTACTTCCTGGCGCCGGCCGCGGCCGGCTTCTGGCCGGTCACGATGGCAACGCTGGCCGAGGCGCCGATGCGGTCGGCGCCGGCCGCGATCATCTTTTCGGCGTCCTCCTTGGTGCGCACGCCGCCCGAGGCCTTGACGCCCATGTCGGCTCCCACCAGCCGTCGCATCAGCGCCACGTCTTCGACCGTGGCGCCGCCGGGGCCGAAGCCAGTCGAGGTCTTTACAAAATGAGCACCCGCGATCTTGGCCAGCGTGCAGCCGATGACCTTTTCCTCGGTCGAAAGCGCTCCGGTCTCGAGGATCACCTTGACCTTGGCCGGGCGCGCGGCCTCGACCACCTTGCGGATGTCGTCGAGCGCGAGCGCGTAGTCGCCCGACTTGAGCGCGCCCAGATTGATGACCATGTCGACCTCGTGCGCACCCGCGCGCACGGCCTCCTTGGCCTCGAAGGCCTTGGCCTGCGGCGACATGGCGCCCAGAGGGAAGCCGACGACCGCGCACACCTTGGCCCCCGAGCCCTCGAGCAGAGAGCGGCACAGCGGCACCCACGTCGTGTTCACGCACACCGAAGCAAAGTGAAAACGCTTGGCATCCTGGCACAGCGAGCGGATGTCTTCCTTGGTGGCGTCGGGCTTGAGCAGCGTGTGATCGATGTAAGACGCCAGATCGGGTGCGGTCGCGCCGGTGCCGACTCCGGCGCCGACGCGTTCGGCGCCCGCATCGCGCACGCTGCGCGCGGCCTCCGGGCGCCGGACCACGCACATGCCCTGGCAGGCCTCGCAATCGGCCTTGCTGTCGGGGTTGGTGCAGGGCTGCTCGCGCAGGACCGCGAGCGGCGGGGCGGCGCCCAGGCGCTCCCTCACGCGCGCGGCAATCTCGTCGACCAGCCGGTCCAGCTCGGTCATAGGAAGTACTTAAATACGCCAGTAGACTGGGGAAGATCAAGCGGGCCGGCGGTGCTCGAGCGGGATGTAGAGAATCGGCGGCGTGTGCTTCTTGAAGCGGCGTCGAAGCGCAGGCGAAAGCTTGCGAAAGGCCTGCGCCGACAGCGCAAAGCCACGCGCATCGAGGCGCGCGGCCACGTTGACCGTCTCGCCAATCACGTCGAAGCGCTTGGCGCCCTGGCCGCCGTAGGGGCCCGCGATGACGGGGCCGAAGTGCGCTCGCACGTACAGGCGCGAATCCCAGCCCAGGCCGTGGAGCCAAGCGTCGACGTCCTGCTTGAGCTGGAGCAGCGCGAGCACGGCCGCGTCCACGTGCGGCTCGGCGAACACGGCCAGCGCGCCGTCGCCCATGAACTTGAGCAGGTGACCGCCTGCGCCGGCCACCGCATCGGCGACCCGCTCATAATAATGATCGATCAGGTCGGCCAACCGGTGCGGCTCGACCCGGCGCGCGTCCAGCATGAAGCGGGTCAGATCGGCGAACACGACCAGGAGCGGACATTCGGTGCGCGAAGCGGGCGTAGGGGTAGAGATTGGGTTCATGGAAGCCTCCGTGCGCGTCTGTATCGTCGGCCCACAGGTCCGACCGTGTCCGGGAGAGTGGTCGCAGGCCCGTACGTCCTGCAGTTTCTGAGAGTATAGCTTAGCGCGAGCCCGAGAGCTTGAGCACCAGCCCGACCAGGAACACCAGCGCCGACATCACCGTGATGGTCCACAACCAGCCCGGGATGGCTCGCGGCAGCCGCACCACGATCGAGGATGCATCCGGGGGGGAGGAGGGGTTGGCGCGGGCCCGGGCCGGGCGCTCGCTGCGCGTGGCCCGCTCGCGCGGGGACGAGCGCGGGGTGGCGTCGGGACGCGGCAACCGGCCTTGCAGCCGCGCCACCACGGCCTCCAGCACGTCCACAACGTCGTCGTAGCCGGGCCGCTCGGCGGGCTGCTTGGCCATCATGCGCGTACAGAGGGCGGCCAGCTCGGAGTCGCAGCCGCGCGGTGCCGCCGTCTCCAGGTCAGGCACCGGGTCGCGCAGGTGGCGCATCACCACCTCCATGTAGCGCGTCTCGGGCTCGTCTTCGCGGCGGTAGGGCGGGTTACCGGACACCAGGTGGTAGAGCGTGCAGCCGAGCGCATAGATGTCCGCGCGCATGTCGAGCGGCTCGCCACGCGCCTGCTCGGGCGCGATGTAATCGGGCGTGCCCACCACGATGCCCGACTGCGTGAGGCCGGGGCCGATGTCGGTCGCCTTGGCCAGGCCGAAATCGGTGACCTTGACCTCGCCGCGGCTGGTCAGGACCAGGTTGGACGGTTTGACGTCGCGATGGATGACCCCGCGCGCGGCCGCCTCGCGCAGCCCGCGCGCGGCGTGCAGAAGGGCGGCGGCGGTCTCGGCGTCGACCAGCGGCCCGCGCCGACGGACCACCGCGCCCAGGTCGGGCCCGGGCAGATACTCCATGGCGAAGTAGGGCCGGCGGTCCCACTCGCCGACCGCGAAAATGTTGACCACGTTGGGATGCTCGACCGCAGCCACCGCGCGCGCTTCGCGCAGGAAGCGCTCGTGCAGCTCGGACGAGTCGCGGTGCGCCTCGGCCAGGATCTTGAGGGCCACGCGCCGGCCCAGCGCCTCGTCGACGGCGCGATAGACCTCGCCCATCGCGCCCACACCGAGCTGCTCCTCGATGCGGTAGCTGCCGACCTTGACGCCCGGACGCACGTCCGCCATGGCGGCACTCTAGCACTGGCGGCGCGGGGGTGCACAAGATGCGACCGCGATCACAGCCCGGTTCTCAGTCCTCCCGCAGCGACAGATTGTCGAAGCGGGTGTGCTCGCCCGAGAAGCGCAGATCGATGGAGCCGGTGGGGCCGTTTCTGTGCTTGCCCACGATGATCTCGGCCACACCCTGCTGGTCGGATTTTTCCTTGTTGTAAACCTCGTCGCGATAGATGAACAGGATCACATCTGCGTCCTGCTCGAGGGCGCCTGATTCGCGCAGGTCGCTCAGCATGGGCCGCTTGTCCTCGCGCCGCTCGAGCGCGCGGTTGAGCTGCGCCAGCGCAACCACCGGCATGTGCAGATCCTTGGCCAGCGCCTTGAGCGCGCGCGAGACATCGCTGATCTCGCGCTCGCGCGAGTCGTCGCGGCGCGTCAGGCCGGCCCGCACCAGCTGCACGTAGTCGACGATGATGAGACCCGAAAACGGCGCGCTCGCGCGCGGGACTGCCGGGTCCGAGGCCCAGCGGCGCGCCTTGGCGCGGATCTCCATCACGCTCGGGCTCGACGAGTCGTCGACCGAAAGCGGGGCCTCGTAGAGGCGCGAGGCGGCCTTGGTCAGGTTGATGAAGTCGTGCGACTGCAGAAACCCCGAGCGCAGCTTGCTGGAGTCGATGCGTCCCTCGGCGCACAGCATGCGCTCGACCAGCTGCTGGCTCCCCATCTCGAGCGAGAACAGCAAGACCGGAATCTTGTGAGCGATCGCGGCGTGCAGCCCGAACGAGAGCGCAAGGGTCGTTTTTCCCATCGACGGGCGGGCAGCCACCAGCACCAGGTCGTTGGGCTGCAGGCCCGACAGCAGCCGGTCGAGGTCGGAAAAGCCGGTGGGGACGCCGGTGACGGCTTTGCCCTGCTCGCGCCGCCGCTCGACGTTCGAGATCGCAGTCTGCAGAAGCTCGCGCACGGGCAGGTAGTTGGGCGACTCCGACTGCCGTGCCACCTCGAACACCATCTGCTCGGCGCCGTCCAGAAACTCGCGGAACTCGCCGTGGTCGCCCTGGGCCTGGGCGGCGATTTCGCGGCACACGCCAATGAGCCGCCGCAGCGTGGCCTGCTCCTTGACGATCTGCGCGTGATGCGCCACGTTTTCGGCGCTCGGCACCTCGTCGAGAAGCGAAATCAGGTACGACTCGCCGCCCTCCACCTTGCCCAGCTGCTCCCGGCGCGAAAGCTCGTCGGCGACCGTGAGCGGATCGATCGCGCGGCCCAGCCGCTCGAGATCGACCATGGCCTGGAAGATCAGCTTGTGCGCGGGCTGGTAGAAGTCGTCGGGCTCCACCAACGCTTGCACTTCCAGGAGGGTCTTGTTGCGCAGAAGGATGGCGCCCAGCACCGCGCGCTCGGCGTGCCGATTTTGCGGAAGCGTTCCGCGTCCTCCCAGCTGTTGCGCAACCGACATGATCCCGCTGCTTCTATCGCTTCTGCACCGCTCGATCGCGGCCGTCAACGACGATCTCTCTACAGCTTATTCGCAGGGTCTGACAGTCGTTTGCGCGGGCCTGATGACAGGTGTGAATAGGCGAGAGCTGGTCGAAGAGTCAAATAGTCAAAGAGTCAAAAAGTCCGGACTCGGTCGAGCGCGCGCGGAAGGACGTCGGTGCTCGCGCACGCACCCTGCGAGCTCTTCGACTTTTCGATTTTCCGACTCTTCGACTGCTCGGTTATTCCTTCTTCACCACCCACACCTTGACCTTGGCGTGCACCTCGCCGCCGAGGCGGACGGGGACCTCGTGCAGGCCCAGCGTCTTGATGGGATCGGAAAGGTGGATCTTGCGGTGATCCACCTGCACGCCGGACTCGGCCAGTGCTTCCGCGATGTCGCGGCCGGTGACCGAGCCGAACAGCTTGTCCTCCTCGCCGACCGCGCGCGCGATGTTGACCGTGACCGCCTCGATGCGCTCGGCCAGCGACTGGGCGTCCTTGGACAGCTTGGAGGCGCGTGCGGAAATCACGCGCTTCTCGTGCTCGAGCCGCGCTACGTTCTTGGGCGTGGCCACGACGGCCAGCCCCTTGGGGATAAGGTAGTTGCGGCCGTAACCGGGCTTGACGTTCACCACCTCGCCCGAACGGCCCAGGTTCTTGACGTCCTCGCGCAAGATCACCTGCATGGCGGGGTCCTCACTTTCCGGTCACGGTAAACGGCATGAGCGCGATCATGCGCGCGCGCTTGATCGCGACCGACACCTTGCGCTGATGCTTGGCGCAGTTGCCGCTGATGCGCCGCGGAATGATCTTCCCGCGGTCGGTGATAAAGTACTTGAGCGTCTGCGGATCCTTGTAATCGATCGAGACGTTCTTGTCGGCGCAGAAGCGGCACACCTTGCGCCGCGCAAAGCCCCGCCCGCCCTTGGGCGCGCCCTTGCCCAGGCCGGCCGCGTCCCGCTCCTTGCGCGCGCCCATGCCCCGCTCGAGGGTGCCGTCGATGTTGATGCTGTCGTCGTGCGTTGTCATGGCATCTCCTCCTATTCGGGCTTCTCGGGCTTCTCGGGCTTCTCGGGCTTCTTATGCTCGCCGTTCAGCTCGGACGGGCTATCGGCCGCGCGGGCCAGCGCGGCCTCCTCGGCCGCGATGTCGAACTCGCCAAAATCGTCCTCGTCGTCGTCGGCGAAGCCGCGCGCCGCAGCGGCCCCGGTGGCGATCTCCTCCTCGTCGGGACCGGTGGTGGCGGCAGCCGCGAACGCCTCGTCCGTGACGTCGCTCGGTCGCGCCTGGGGGT
>DATFWX010000148.1:0-2207 GCA_035258845.1 Polyangia bacterium
TTCGCGTCGTTTGACTGAAAATCCGGGCACGGCTACGCTTGGGCCATGCCGGCACTCGTGGAGCCCCACCCAGAAGTCTCAGGCGAGATCAACACGCTGCTCGGCCGCGGGGCCGAGTTCGAAGGCAAGCTCACCTTCGAGGGCACCGTACGCATCGACGGCAAGCTGCGCGGCGAGATCTTCACCGACGACGTCCTGGTGATCGGAGAGGGCGCCGAGGTGGAGGCCGAGATGCAGGTGGGCGTCGTGATCGTCGAGGGCACCGTGACCGGCAACATCCGGGCCCAGCGCTCGGTCGAGCTGCATGCCCCGGCGCGCATGCGCGGCAACATCGTGACCCCGTCGCTGTTCATCGACAAGGGCGTGACCTTTGAGGGCAACTGCAAGATGGAAGGGGTCGACGGCCCGCCCCAGCCGCGCGCCGCCTCGACCCCACCGCCGCCGCCCCCGTTGCCGCGACCACTGCCCTAAAGTCGCTCCGCAAGCAGATGGTGGCGCCGTCGGTGCCGCCTCGGCCCGGGCGAGCACGTTGGGGGTCGGCTGCGCGGGCCGGGGGCGCGCGGCGTCACAGTCGATAGCTGGCCGCCACCCACCACCGGATCTCCTGGCGCTCGAGCCGGAAGCTGGGCGTATCCACGCTGCCGGTTTCGAGCGCGCCGCCGGCTACGATGGCCGTGCGATCGGTCTCGTAGCCGATGCTGCCGGTGAAGACCACATAGTCGGGATCGAGATCGGCCAGGCTGGTCCCGCGTGCACCCGCGCGCGCCGATCGATCGGTGTAGAAGCCGGTGCGCAGCGGGACATGCCGGCCCAGTAGGATCTCCAGCCCGATGGCGCCGTTTACGACCGCTCCCTTGTCGACCGTCTCGGTCATCTGCGGCGTGGCCAGGGCGGTATAGGTGCCGGTCGGCGCGTGAACCGACAGGTCTGCCGACAGAAGCAGCCGCTCGTGCGCGTGCCAGGCCCCGCCCAGGATGACGGTGAGCGGCAGCTGCGAGGTGAAGGAGCCCTCCGTGCTCGACTGCTCGTCGAGCGGGCTGCCGGGCCGCTTGGAAAACTGGCTCAGCTTGAGCGATCCGCCCAGATCAAAGCTGGGTGTGCGCACGCAGAGGCCGAACGACCAGCGTTCGGTGGGCCGGTAGAGCGCGCCCGCGAAAATCTGCGCGCCCAGGTGGCTGCCCTCGATCTCGCGCCGATCCAGCTCGACATCGCTGCCGCTCCCGGTGCGCGAGGTCTGCTCGAAGCGAGTCAGCGCCCGGCTGACCAAAAAAGCGGACGCGCCGAACGAAAGCCGCTCTCGCCACCGGTACGCGTAGGCGAGCCCGGCGTAGGTGGTGGCGTCGCTGGTCTTGAGCAGGGTTGTCGAGTCGGCGGTCGTGCCCTGGCGGGCGATCTTGGTGAAATCGGTGACCAGCACGGCCAGGCCATAGCGGTGGCGCGGTGCCGGGTCATCCTGCTTGACCCAGAAGGGCGTCTTGACCAGCACGAACGTCGACGGGAAGGCGAGGAAGGTGGGCGGCTGCGCGCCCTGGCTGCCCGCGATGTCGTCGCGTGCCACCCCGTACACGGAGGTCGACAGGCTGAGCTCGGTGCCGGTGCCCAGGACCATGCCAGCCGGGTTGTAAAACGCGGCTGCGTTGTCGTTGGCGAGCCCGGTGAAGGCGCCGCCCATGGCGGCCGCGCGGGCGCCCACAGGGTTGCCTTGATAATGATACTCGTCGGCGGCGGCGAACCGGCCGCCCACGAGGGTGAGGGCTAGCGTGAGGGCGCGGGCGAAGGCGAGGGCGGGGCCGTGCCTTCTCACTTGCCCTCCGCAAACGCGTAGGTGCCGCCGAGCATCATCACGATGATGTTGCCCTCGACCGGATCCCAGCCCCGCGAGGCCTCGGCCGGCGCGCGCCCGGTGCCGTACTGGTAGATCACCGACACATCCAGGCTCGATTTGCCAGTCAAAAGGCTCGCGCCCAGCGTGGCGCCATAGTAGTCGATGTGAGGCAGGCGGCCGGGATCGTCGAACCCGGCCGGATCCTGCATGGGCGGCTCGGGTGTGGCCGCAAAGTTGGTGAACGCGCCCGCTCGCAGCGCCAGCCGCTGGGTGACCGGCGCCTCCACGCCCAGGTTCCAGTTCACGGTGGTCTCACCCTGCGCCTCCACCAGGCCCGGGATGACCTGGTAGCGACCGATGGCCGTGTGAACGGTCACGTCGG
>DATFWX010000149.1:0-3996 GCA_035258845.1 Polyangia bacterium
GCCGAGCTGCACAGCACCAAAGAGGGCAAAACGTCCTGGAAGGGCACCATCAAGGGCGATGCCATCGGCGGCATCATGATCTGGAACAAGGAGGGCCAGCCGCCGGTGAAGTATGTGTTCACCGGATCGCTGACGCACTAGCCTCCGTACGCCCGCAGGGCGAGCTGTCCAGCGGGGGCTGGACGAGCCTCCTTACGCCCGCAGGGCGAGCTGTCCAGCGGGGGCTGGACTAGCCTCCTTACGCCCGCAGGGCGAGCTGTCCAGCGGGGGCTGGACTAGCCTCCTTACGCCCGCGGACTCGCTAACCGACGTACGGCGAAATCGGCGGGTGGTGGATGATCTGGATGCGGTTGCCCTCGGGATCCCGGAAGTAGAGCGAGCGAGCGCCGTCGCGGTGCGTGCGGGGCTCGCTGTCGATCGGCACACCCTGCGCGCGCAGCCAATCGGCCCAGCCGTCGACATCGTCGGCGCGTTCCACCACCAGGCCCAGGTGCGCCAGCCGGCTGTCGGGGCCCGGCCGCTCCTCTCCGCCGCGCCGGTGCAGGGCCAGGTTGTCCCGTCCGCTGGTCAGGTACACGTTGTCGTCGTCGGGCTTCCACTCGATCACGAAGCCCAGGATCTCCATGTAGAAGCGCTCCATCCGCGCCACATCGGCCACCTGGAGCGCCAGGTGCCACAGGCGTCCCGGCGCTGGTCGGTCGGCCATCACGAGACCTCGTGCTTGCGCGGCAGCGCGGTGGTGGCGCCCAGCTTGGTGCAGGCCAGCGCGCCGATCTGGTTGGCGTAGGCGCACGCGGAGGCCAGCACCTCCCGGTCCAGCTTGGCGAGCGCGCTCGCGCGCACCTGCGGCAACAGCCGCGCCCACAGGCCGGCCATGAACCCGTCGCCCGCGCCCGTGGTGTCGACCACCTGCACCTTGTGGCCGGGCACGTAGCCGGAGCCGCCTGGCGCCTCGAAATAACAGCCGCGTGCACCCAGAGACACGATGGCCAGGGTCACGCCCAGCTCGCGCAGCGCGCGCGCCGCCGCCTCGGTATCGGTGATGCCGAGCAGGGCGGTCAGCTCGTCGTCGGACACCTTGACCACGTCGCAGTCGGCCAGCGTCTGCCGAATCAGAGCCGGCGCAGGGCCCGGGTCGGCCCACAGGTGCGGGCGAAAGTTGGGATCGCACGACACCAGGCAGCCGGCCTCGCGCGCGTCGGCGAGCGCGGACAGGGTGGCCGAGCGGGCGGGCTCGCGGGCCAGGGTGGACGAGCCGAAGTGGAACCCGTCGGCGCGGGCGACCACGCCGTGATCGACGTCGACCGGCGCCAGCAGCATGTCGGCGCTGGGATGACGATAGAAGGTGAAGCTGCGCTCGCCGGCCGGCCCGACCGCGACGAACGTGACGCCGGTGCGAGCGGTCCTATGCGTGCCCACGCCGGTTACATCCACGCCCTCGCGTTGAAGCTCATCACGGATGAAGCGGCCGAACTCGTCGGCGCCCACGAGCGTGACCAGGCCCGAGCGCAAGCCCAGCCGGGCCAGGCCCACTGCCACGTTGGCAGGCGCGCCGCCCAGGTGCCGCCGGAAGGTCTCGACCTGGGCCAGCGGCACGCCGGTGCGCTCGGGGAAGAAGTCGACGATCGCTTCGCCGAAGCAGACCACGTCCAGCTCGCGGGCACGGCTTTCGGAGCTCATGGTGTCTTCCTGACCTTCGCAATGAATTCGAGCGAACGCAAGGGCCGCCCCAGGTGATGCAGGATGGCGGCGCCGAGCGCCTCGCGGCAGGCGGCATTGATGTTGGCGTCGAGCACGAGCGCAGCGCCGCCGGCCGGCGTGAGCGTGCGCGCCTCCAGCAGCGCTCGTCGGGCCGCCTCGGGCAGCTCCGGGCCCACCCCGTGGCAATGACCGCACACGATGCCGCCCGACCCCAGATCGAAGACATAGGGGCCGCCTGGAAGCTCGGTGGCGCCGCAGGCGACGCAGCGATCGAGCACCGGCCCGAAGCCGAGCGCATCGAGCAGGCGGATCTCGAAGATGCGCAGGGTCTCGGCGCGTGCCGGCCGGTCGGCAGCGGCCAGAACTCCGAGCGTCTCGACCACGAGATCGAACACTTCGGGATCGGCATGGCGGGCCGCCGACAGCTCGCGCGCGGCCTCGCACACGTAGCCTGCGTGCGCCATGCGCGCCACGTCGCTGGCCAGGCCCTGCGGGTCGGAAAGCGGCGCCCAGCCGGTGAGCAGAGCCAGCTCGGCCCCGCGCCGCTCCCGCACGGTGGCGGCGCCGACCGCGAAAAGGCCCAGACTGGGTCCGAAGCGGCGCCGGCTCCGGCGCGCTCCGCGCGCGATCACGCCCAGCTTGCCATGGTTGCGCGTGAGCAGGGTCAGGATGCGGTCGGCCTCGCCGTAGTCGACCACGCGCACCACCACCGCTTGGGTCTCGAACGAATCCACTCGGCCAATCATGAGTCAAAAGTCGAAGGATCAAAGTCGAAAGTATCGGACCGGGGCGACCGCTGAACCCTGGTCCGCCCTTTCAACTTTCGACTTCCTACGGGGCCAGCCAGTGGGCGGCCACCGCCACCAGAACCAGGATGAGCACCAACAGGGCCACGCCGTAGCGCGTGCGCGGGTGCAGGGGCAGGGCCCGCTCGCCCGATGGCTCGGGCGGAGGCTCGGCCGCTCGCGCCGCGGCCTCGGCGCTCGCCCGCCGCTCGAGCGCGGTCAGCGCCGGCTGCGCGTCGATGCCGAGATAGCGCGAATACGACTTGACGAACCCGCGCACATAGGTCCACGCAGGCAGGCTCTCCAGATCCTCCGCCTCCAGGTGCTCGAGCAGCTTGCGCGGAATCTTGGTCGCCCGCGCGACCTGGTCGAGCGCGACCGCCCGCCGCTCGCGCTCGAGCTTGAGGTAGCTGCCAAAGCCCTCCTCTTCCGCCCACCCAGGGTTCACTTCTCGCTCTCCGTGTTGACGATCAGGCCCGCGTAGCGCCGGCACTCCTCGGCCAGGCAGCTTTTGGGCGCCAGCTGGACACAGGTTTCGAACGCTTTCTTGGCCGACCCCGGTGCGTGCAACCGTTCCCGGGCTAGGCCCAGCAGACGGAACGCCTCCTGGATCGGGCACTTGAGATCCGCCACCAACTGCAGCTCGTCGGCCGCGCCCGCAAACTCGCCGCGGTCGAACAGCACCTGCGCCAGCCGATAGTGGCCGACGCAGAACTTGGGCGCTTTGGCCACCGCCTCGCGCAGCTCCTTCTCCGCGCGCAGAAGATCCTTCTTGCCGTAGTAGGCCCAACCGAGATTGCCCTTTGCCAGCACATTCTCGGCGAACACCGCGCTCTCCTGGGCCTGGGTTTCATAGCGCACCGCGCTCTCGAAGTCCTTGCCATGGATCGCCACCACGGCCAGGCCGTCGAGCGCCTCCGCGAAGCCGGGGCGATACTTGAGCGCGAGCTGGAAGTTCTCGGCCGCCTCGCGCAGCTTTTGCGCCGCGTCGGCGCGCTCGGCCTCGGCCGCCGCGCCATGCAGGCAGGACGCCCGCTCGGCCAGCTCCAGGTGCTCGACACCCTGCCCCATCTTGACCAGGCCCAGCATGTAATAAGCGTCCGGGTTCTCGGGATCAAGCTCGAGCGCACGCGAAAGCTCGATCAGCGCGGGCGCCACCATGTGCTTGGAGTAGTAGTCCTGCCCAAGCGCGACGCGCTTTTGCGACCCGTCCGGGTCGCGGGCCGGACGCTCGGAGTGCGCACACGCGAAGAGCGCGCAAAGGAGGCCCGCCAAAGCACTGGGAGTCGACCACTTCACCAGTCGTATCAACGGCTTAGGGTGGTGTTCCGCGGCGACCCTAACAAACGCGCGCGGGCCTGTCAACGCCAATCAGCGAGCTTTGACCTGGTAGTCGCCGTTTACGTTCTGGGTCTCGTCCGCGGTCCGCTTGAAGTCGACCAGCGGGTTCTCGAGCACCACCTTGCCGGCGCTTTCGGAACCCTCACCGATGATGATCTTGAAGAAGTCG
>DATFWX010000150.1:0-2414 GCA_035258845.1 Polyangia bacterium
TGATGAGCCAAGGCTATGCATGGCCCGAGGCGCGCCAGGCGTACGCGCGGGCGCGCGCGCTCGGCGCACAGCTCGGCGAAACACAGCAGGCGGTGTTCGTGTTTATGGGCCTCTGGGCTGGGTGCTTTACGGCCGGGGAGACACGCGCCGCGCAGGAACTGGCGGATCAGCTCCTGGAGGTTGCCGTGCGCGACGGCACACCCACGTCGCTGGTGTGGGCCCACTCTACCCTGGTGACCACCCAGTTCGTCCGAGGAGAGCTGGAGGCCGCTCGCGACCACTGCACGCGTGCGATGGCCCGATACCGGGAGGAGGACTATCTGTGGAGTGAGGTGGATCCCGGGATGAACACGCTCGCATTCGCGAGTATGGCTGCGTGCGAGCTCGGGCTCGCCGACGAGGCGCGCACACGAGTGCGGGAGGCCTTCGCGCTCGCGCAGCGCCTGAACAGACCCTACCTGCTCGCGCTAGCAGAGGCCGCGGCTCTCGCGGTCTACCCCGTGCTGGGCGATGCCCAGCGCGCTGGCGCACACGCGGCCCGCCTCTTGCAGCTCGCCACCGAGCAGCACTTGGCGGTCTTCGTGGCCATCGCGAAGATGAGCGCGGGCAGAGTCCTGGCTCTGGAGGGCCGGCCCGACGACGGCATCGCGACGCTGCGGGAGGGACTGGCCGAGTACTTTGCCAGCGGGCAGCGAACTGGGCTCGGACGGCCGCTCGGTTGGCTCGCGGAGGCGCAGCTCGCGGCGGGGGCGGTCGCGGATGCCCGCGCGACCGTCGAGGACGCGCTCGCCGCCGTCCGCGACGAGGCGATATGGGTGCCGGAGCTGCTACGCTTGCGCGGCAAGATCGCTGCTGCCGCTGGGGCAGCCACGGCGACGGTCGAGGCGAGCTACCAAGAGGCGATCGCGCTCGCGCACAGCTTCGGCGCCAAGATGGTGGAGCTGCGTGCCACGACAAGCCTCGGGCGGTGGCTTCAGTCCTGCGATCGTGCGGCCGAGGCTCACGCGCTCCTCGCCCCGCTCTACGCGACCTTCACCGAGGGCTTCGACACGCTCGATCTGCAGGAGGCGAAGGCGCTGCTCGACGAGCTGGGGTAGAAGATCGCGGCGGTCCTCGCCCCGCCGTCCACGTCGAGCGAGCGGCAGGCTGGTGCGGTTGGCGGCGACGAGGCCGCGCCAGCGCGAGCTACGCGCGGCGCACCGGCTCTTCACCGAGATGGGCGCGATGGCGCGGGCGGAGGAGGTGGCGCGTCACCTCAACAGCGTGCCGACAGCAGCGCGGTAGACTCCGGGCACGCGCGACCTCATCGAGGTGACGACGCTGCTCGACGCGGTGACCTTCGCCCACAGGTTCAGCATTCTCCGGCCACTGCATCGCGGATCGAGTACAGAATTTCACAGATGATGGATACAAGGTCTGGCGCCGAAGGCGCTGCGCGTCCTATCAGCTTGCATAGGCCAAGATCGCGAGCCCCAACAAGCCACCGCTCGGGTCATTGGCTCGAGGTCATCTGCCCTTTGATCGGTTGCGTTGGTGTGTGGCTTGCTCAAGAATTGTTCGTGAGCACCCGACCTGCGCTTGTCGTCGCCGCGGTTTTGTTCTCGTTCGACGGCAGTGCCATCGCGCAGCCCGCGTGTTCGAATAGCGCTAGAAGATAGGGGCCACGAACGGGGTTTTTGCGACCGAATCCCCGATCTCGGACGTGCGCGCGGAGTTTTCGCCCGCTCCGTAACAAGTGCGCACCGCCCCAGGGTCGATCCGCGATGGGAGAAACTGGTACGGCGCGCAGGCCGGCACCGAGGTCGATTAGTGTGTGGTGCGCACAGCCCGATAACAAGTGTGGACCCGACGTCCCGTGCGCCCCCGTGATTGTTGCGGCGGCCCCCCCGGAGGGTCGCGAGCACGTTTGGTAGACTGCCACCCACAGGGACGTCACGCCGGCGGAACCGGAGGTCGCGACGATGGAGACCATCCATGCCCGTTGCGCGGGGCTCGACGTGCACAAGCAGACGGTGGTGGCGTGTGTGCGGCTGACGACTGCAGGGCGCGCGCAGCGCGAGGTGCGCACGTTTTCCACGACCGCCGCCGGACTCCTGGCGTTGCGGGAGTGGCTCGTGGCCGCCGGCTCTACCCATGCCGTGCTGGAGTCGACGGGGGTGTACTGGAAGCCCGTGTGGCACATGCTGGAAGACCACCTCACCCTGGTGCTGGCGAACGCGACGGTGGTGCGCAATCTCCCGGGCCGCAAGAGCGACGTGAGCGACGCGCAATGTCTCGCCGATCTGCTCGCCCACGGGCTGGTGCGCGGTCGCTTCGTGCCGCCCGCCCCGATTCAGGCCCTGCGCGAGCTGACGCGGACGCGCAAGCAGCTCGGGCGCGAGGTGACCGCCCACAGCCAGCGGATCGAGAAGGTG
>DATFWX010000151.1:0-13727 GCA_035258845.1 Polyangia bacterium
TTGCCGCCACTCGGAAGACAATGAGGGCGCGGGTCGATCTGATGCTGCGCGCGGCCGCGCTGCTGCTCCTGGCCGCGGCCGGCGGGGCCTGCGGAGCCGATCAGCCGCCCCCCCAGAAGAAGCCGGCCGCGCGCCCGGGCGCGCCCGCCGCCCCCGCACGAGCAGCCGCCCCGGCCGCCCCGGCAGTGCCGGTTCTGGACAGCAAGACGAGCGAGGAGATGCGCAAGAAGGTCATCAAGGACGAGGATTTTGTGGAGTCGCCCACCAATCGCGACCCGTTCCACTCGTTCATGGGCGAGGTCTCGCAAGCCAAGGCGCGTGCGCCCGCCGACTATTACGTGTACTTCGACAAATACGCGTGCGAGGAGCTCAAGCTCATCGCCGTGGTCACCGGCGGGCTCAGCCCGCGTGCGCTATTTCGCGACCCGAGCGGGACCGGCTACCCGCTCAAGGTGGGCGATCACATGTGTAAGGCGCGCTGGCGCGTCAAGCGAATCGTGGCCGAGGGCGTGGTGGTCGAGCTCGAGCAAGACACGGGAGGGGTCAAGCCGAAGCTGGTCGAGCGGATGCTCGCGATCAATCCGGAAGAGGAGAACAAGTGATGCGGCAAAGCAGTCGCTGGGGGACCTTGTCGCTCGCGGTGTGCCTCACCGCGACCTTTTCGCCCGCGGCCGCGCGCGCACAAACGCGCGCTCTGGGCGCGGTCAAGAGCCTGCGCCTCAGTCAGGACGGCGCGCGCACGGTGGTCACCATTGCGGGGACGGCCACGCCCACCTTCACGGTGTTCAAGCTGGAACGGCCCACGCGGGTGCTGATCGACGTCGCCAACGCGACCCTGGACCCGGCGGCGAGCGCGGAGGCAGCCGCGCTGGGCTCGACCTGGGCGGTGGCATCGGTGCAGGCCACGCCGGTACGCGACGACAGCGCGACCGCGGTACGCGTGGTGATCGCGTTGCGTCGGCCCGCAGACTATGACGTTAAGGCGCGCGGCAGCGACATCGTGGTCACCGTGACCGCGTTTGAGGCGCCGCCTGCGAATGCGCCCGTGGCGGCGGCGCCAGCGCCGGCGGCCGCTTCGGCGCCCGCTTCGGAGGCGCTGCGCAAGGAGCTGGACGCGGCCCGCGCCGAGGCCCAGCGGGCGCGCGCGGAAGCGGACCGGCTGCGCCGGCAGCTCGAGCAGCAGAAGACAGCGGCCGATCAGTCGCTCTCGCAGGCGCTCCTGCGCAAACAGCAGGCCGACGAGGCGGCGCGCGCGGCCGAGCAGCGGCGCGCCGATGCCGAGACGGCGCGCCAGGCCTCAGCCGGCAAGTCCAAGAGCGAGGTCGAAGCGGCACGGGCCGAGGCCGAGCGCGCGCGCACCGAGGCGGCCGAGCGGCGGCGGGTCGCGGACGAGGCCGGCCGGGCCGCGCAGGCGCGCGCCAAGGAGGCCGAGGCGGCGCGGGCCGAGGTCGAGCGGCTGCGGGCCGAGGTCGAGCGGCTGTCGAAGCAGCAGAGCGAGCAGGCCCAGCAGAGCGAGAAATCGCGCCGGGCCGAGGCCGCCGAGGCGGCGGTCGAGCTCAAACGGCTGCGCGAGGAGCGCGCGCGGGCGGCGGCAGAGCGCACCGCGAACGCGGCCGCGGCGACGCGGCTCGAGCAGCTCAAGAAGGATGCCGATGCGGCGGCCGCGCGGGCCGAGCAGAAACGGCTGGCGGCCGAGGCCGAGGCGGCCAAGCTGGCCTCGGTACAGTCGTCCAAGCGCACGCTGGACGAGCAGCGCGCCGAGGCGGCGCGCCAAAAGGCCGATCGGGCGCGCGCGGACGCGGAGGCGGCGGCCGGCAAGCTGGAGACGGCCCGGCAGGCGGCCGAGACCGCGCGCGTTGAAGCCGAGCAAGCCCAGCATGCGGCCGAGAGCGAGCGCAAGGCCGCGCTCGAGGCCAAGCAGCAGGCGGCAGCCGCGCGCAAGGTCAGCGCGAGCGAGTCGGCGACCGAGCGAGCGGCGGCGGCCGAGGAGCGCAGGCGCGCCGAGGCGGCCAAGAAAGAAGCGCAGGTCGCGACTGCGCGCCTGGAGGCGGCGCGACGTGAGCTGGAGCGACAGCAGAAGCTGGTCGACGAGGAGCGCAAGCGGGTGGAGAGCGCGCGGCGGGCGGCCGAGCAGGCCGAGGTGCACGCGGCCGAGACCTCGCGCGGAGTGCAGGCGCAATCGGCGCGGCTGGAGGAGATGCGGCGCCAGGCGGCCGAGGAGCGACGGGCCGCCGAGCAGGCGCAGGCGCGGGCGGCCGAGACCTCGCGAGGAGCGCAGGCGCAATCGGCGCGGCTGGAGGAGATGCGGCGGCAGGCGGCCGAGGAGCGACGGGCCGCCGAGCTGGCCAAACAGGAGGCGGTGCGCGTGCGCGCGCAGGCCGACGAGGCCAGCCAGAAGGCCGCGCAGGCGGCCGAGGCGGCCCGCGAAAAGGCCGAGCAGGCCCGCCGCGAGGCGCAGGCCTCCCGCGGCGAGGCCGCTCAGGCCGAGCTCAAGCGGCGCGAGCTGGAGGCGAAAATTGCCGACGCGGAGGCGCGGCGGCAGGCGCTGACCGCGGCGCGGGCCGAGGAGGAGGCCGGAAAGCGGGCGGCCGAGGCGGCGCGGCTCGACGCGGTGGCCAAGAAGGAGGCGACCGAGGAGGCGCGCCGGCAGGAGGAGACGCGTGCGCGTACGGCGCGCGAGGCGCGCCAGCGCGAGGAGGCGGCGGCGAAGGCAGCCGGCGAGGCGCGGCAGCGCGAGGAGGCGGCGGCGAAGGCGGCCACTGAGGCGCGGCAGCGTGAAGAAGCCACAGCACGCGAAGCCAGCGAGGCGCGCCGGCAGACGGTCGAGCGGGCCCGCGAGGCGCAGGCGGCCCTGGCCCAGATCGAGGACAAGAAGCGCGCCGCCGAGGCGGCCCAGCAGGCGGTCGAGAAGCGCAAGCAGGAAACCGAAGAAGCGCTGGCGCGGGCCGAGGCCATGCGGCGCGACAAGCGCAAGCAGGAGGAGATCGCGGCGGCAGCCGAGGAGGCGCGCCGGCGCGAGGCGGCCCAGAAGAGCGCAGAGGCGGAGGCGAGCCGGCTGCGCAGCGAGCTGGCCGAGGCGCGGGCGGCTGTCGAGAAGAGCCAGGTCGCGCAAAAGCAGGCCAACCAGGCCTCGTTGCGAGCCGAGGACCGGCGCAAAGCGGCCGAGGCCGAAGCCGGGCGACTGGCGCTGGCCCGGCAGCAGGCGCAGGCGGAGGCGCAGCGGGCCGAGGGCGAGCGCACGCAGGCCCAGGCCGAAGTGGTCAAAGTGCGCCGGGATCTGGACGCGGCCGTAGCGGCGCGGCAGCAGGAGGAGCGGCGGCGCAAGGAGGCCGAGAGCGCACGGTCGGCCGAAGAGAAACGGCTCGTCGCCACCGAGGCCGCGCGCAAGGCCGAGGAGCAGAGGCTGGCCGCGGTCCGGGCCGAGCTCTTGCGACTGGAGCAGGCGCGCGCGGCCGCCCAGGCCCCGACGCCGAAGACCGCCAACCCGCCGGCGCCGGCGCAACCGGCCCCACCGGTGGCCCGGCCCGCGCCGCCCCCCAAGCCGGCGGTCGTGGCGGCGGCCCCGGCGGCGCTAGCCGCGCGGCCGGTCGAGGTGCAGAGCATCCGATTCGTCGACGAGCCGGCTCGCTCGAGCGTGATCATCGATCTCTCTGGTGGCGCCACTCCCTACAAGATTGAGCGACCGGACGCACACACGGTCGTGATGCTGCTCTCGGGCGCCCAACTCGGTGAGAGCACGCCCCGCACCCTGGACACGACCGAGTATCTGGGACCGGTGCGCCAGGTGCGCACGCAGCGCGACACCAAGAGCGGCGGCGTGCGTGTGACGGTGGATCTGGCCGACGACGTCAAGACCGGCGTGCGCCAGGCCGGCTCGCGGATGTATTGGGACTTCCTCAAGTCGACGCCCGGCCCGCGCGGCGAAGCGGCCGTGCGCGACTTCCGCGCGCCTGCCTTCGGCAACTGGCAGGCGGCGACGGTCACCCCGAGTCAGGTCCAGCCGGCCGAGCGCGGCAAGAAGCGCTACACCGGCCGCCGCCTCGACATCGAGTTCAAGGACGCCGACATCCACAACGTGCTGCGGCTGTTCTCCGAGGTCGGCCAGATCAACATCGTGGTCGCCGACGACGTGCGGGGCTCGGTCACGCTGCGCATGAAGAACGTGCCCTGGGATCAGGCGCTCGACATGGTGCTGCGCTCCAAGGGTCTGGGCCAGGTGCGCGAAGGCAACATCATCAGGGTGGCGCCGATGGCCACGCTGGAAAAGGAGCTCGAGCAGGAAATCGCGCGGCAACGCCAGCGCATCGAGGTGGAGCCGCTCGAGACCCGCATGATCCCGCTCAGCTACGCGCAGGGCGAGGAGATGCAGACCAAGATCTCCAACCTGCTGTCGTCGCGCGGCCGCGTGATCACGGATCCGCGCACCAACATGCTGATCGTCAGCGACGTGCCCAAGAACATCGAGCTGGTCGAGGAGCTCTCGCGCTCGCTCGATACCCAGACTGCGCAGGTTCTGGTGGAGGCGCGCATCGTCGAAGCGCGGCAGAATTTCTCGCGCGAAGTCGGCATCCAGTGGGGCTTCGGCTATCTGGCCTCGCAGGCCACCGGCAACCCGACCGGGCTCGTGTTCCCGTCGACGGTCGGGGTGGCGGGCGGCGCCACCGACGGCAACACGCCCACCGCCGGCCTGCTCGGCCTGGCGCAGTCGCCCAACTTCGTGGTCAACATGCCGGCGCCGGTTGGAACCGGGACCGGCGGTGCGCTCGGCTTCACGTTCGCCAACGTGGGCTCCAGCTTCAACCTGGCGCTGCGGCTATCCGCGTTCGAAAACACCGGCCAGATCCGAACCCTGAGCTCGCCCAAGATCCAGACCATGGACAACGTGTCCGCGTTCATCATGCAGGGCACGGGGATCCCGATCTCACAGGTCAGCGCGGCCGGCGTGAACACGCAGTTCATCGACGCGGTGATGCGTCTCGAGGTCAAGCCCAAGGTGACCAACGAGGGCACCGTGATGCTCACCATCAACCTGCAACGCAACGAGCCCGACTTCGCGAACACGGGCGCGCGCGGCGATCCGACCATCCTCAAGAAGGAAGCCCGGACCACGCTCCTGGTGCGCGACGGGGACACCGCAGTGGTCGGCGGCATCTTCGTGCGCTCGAGCGGCTGGTCGCTCAAGAAGGTGCCCTGGCTGGCCGAGATCCCGGTTCTGGGCTGGTTTTTCAAGGAGAAGAACGAGACCGACGAGCGCTCGGAGTTGCTTATCTTCATCACCCCGCGCATCCTGAATCGCGCCCGGTCGATCGGGCAATAGCAGTCGCACATGCCCCGTTTGCGTTACCTGACCGCTGGCGAGTCGCACGGACCCGCGCTGGTCGCCATCCTGGATGGCCTGCCGGCCGGGCTCGAGCTCGACCGTGCGGCCATCGACCGCGACCTTTCGCGGCGCCAGATGGGCTACGGCCGCGGCGGGCGCATGAAGATCGAGAAGGACGCAATCGAGGTGCTGGCCGGCCTCCGGGGCGGCCGCACCTCGGGGGCCCCACTCGCGTTCTGCATCCGCAACCGCGATTTCGAGAACTGGCGCGAGACCATGGATCCCTGGGCGCCGCCGGCGGCCGGTAAGGAGGTCACCCGGCCGCGCCCCGGCCACTCCGACCTCGCGGGCGCGCTCAAGTACCTGACCCACGACGCGCGCGACGTGCTCGAGCGGGCGAGCGCACGCAACACCGCCACCCGCGTCGCCATCGGATCGATCTGCAAGCAGCTCCTGGGTCAGTTCGGCATCGAGCTGTACGCACACGTCCTGCGCATCGGCGAGGTGGCGGCCAACCCCGAGCGCCAGGATCTGGCCGCGCTGCGCGAGCGCGCCGAGGCGTCCGAGGTCCGCTGCGCCGATCCCGACGCTGAAGCCCGGATGAAGGCGCACATCGACCAGGCGCGCCACGCCGGCGACTCGCTGGGCGGCATCTTCGAGGTCATTGCGACCGGCGTGCCGCCCGGTCTGGGCTCGTACGCCGAGTGGGATCTGCGACTGGACGGCCGGCTGTGCGGCGCCCTGGCTTCGATCCAGGCCATGAAAGGGGCCGAGATCGGCCTCGGCTTCGAGTCCGCGCAAAAACCCGGCTCGCAGGTGCACGACCCCATCCTTTATAAGGACGGCTTGTTCGTGCGGCCCAGCAATCGCGCCGGCGGCATCGAGGCCGGCGTGACCAACGGCGAGCCGGTGGTGATGCGCGTGGTCATGAAGCCCCTGCCGACACTGGCGCGGCCGCTGCCCTCGGTCGATCTGGCCACCAAGGAGCCCTTCGACGCGGCCAAGGAGCGCACCGATTCGGTGGCGGTTCCGGCGGCGGCGGTGGTCGGCGAGTGCGTGGTGGCGACCGTGCTGGGCGAGGCGTTTCTGGAAAAATTCGGCGGCGACACGCTCGACGACGTGCGCCGGGCCTTCGACGGTTATCTCGAGCAGTTGCGGAGCTACTAGTGCCGCGCGTGTTCCTGTGTGGCCTCATGGGCGCGGGGAAATCGACCGTCGGCAAGCTGCTGGCCCGGAAGCTGAGCGTTCCGTTTCGCGATCTGGATCGCGAGATCGAGCTGGAGGCGGGCAGCTCGGTGGCCGAAATTTTCCACCGCGAGAGCGAGACTGGCTTTCGCGAGCGCGAGAGCCTGGCCTTGCAGCGGGTCATCGCCGGCGGCGACTGCGACTCGGTGGTGGCGCTCGGGGGCGGCGCCCTCATCCGACCGGAAAACCTCGTGCTGGTGCTGGCCGCTGGGCGGCTGGTCTGGCTCGACGCGCCCACGCCCGAGCTGTTGCGCCGGCTCGGCGATTCTTCTTCGCGTCCCCTGCTCGGCCAGAATCCCGCCGAGGCCCTCGAGCGCATGCGCGGGCAGCGCGACGAGCACTACATGCAGGCGCAGCTCTGCATCGACACGCAAGGCCTTCTGCCCGAGCGCGTGGTGGCGCAGATCGTCGGGTGGCTGGGGGCATGACCGGCATTCGCGTCGAGCTGGGTGCGCGCAGCTATGAGGTCGTGGTGGCCGCAGATACGACCGATCTCGGTGCTGCGGCGGCGCGTGCCCTCGGCACGCCACGGCCGGGGGCTCTCTTGGCCGACCGGATCGCGCACGGCCTGCACGGGGCCCGCTTCCGGGCCGCGCTCGAGCAGGCTGGATTCGCGCCGCTCGTGGAGCATCTGATCGCGGGCGGAGAGGCGAGCAAAACCCTGGCCACCGTCGAGAGCGCGTGCGAGCACCTGGCCCAAGCGGGCCTCGATCGCGGCTCGCCCGTGTTCGTGCTGGGCGGCGGCGTTACGGGCGATATCGGCGGCTTCGTTGCGGCCACCTTCTTGCGGGGCGTGCCGCTGGTGCAGCTTCCGACCACGCTTTTGGCGCAGACCGACGCGGCGATTGGCGGCAAAACCGGGGTCAACCTGAGTGCGGGCAAGAACCTGGTGGGGGCATTCTGGCAGCCGCGCCTGGTCTACGCCGACGTGTCGACGCTGGCGACGTTGCCGCCGCGCGAGGTGGCAGCCGGCCTGGCTGAGGTGGTCAAGTACGGCCTGATCGCAGATCCGGTCATTCTGGACCTGCTCGAGAGCCAGCCGGTGGCGCCGCCGCTCCTGAGCGAGCTGGTCGCGCGGTCGGCCGCCATCAAGGCGCAGATCGTGTCGCGCGACGAGCGTGAGGCGGGCGAGCGCACGCTGCTCAACTTCGGGCACACGGTGGGCCACGCCATCGAGGTTGCCACTTCCTACACCACCCTTCTCCACGGCGAGGCGGTCGCGCTCGGCATGCTGGCCGCGTGCCGGGTTTCGGCGGCCCTGGGCGGCGATCCAGCGCTCGAGGGCCGGCTGCGCGCGCTGCTCACACGGCTCGGTCTGCCCACCGAGCTCGAGCCTTACCTTCACCCACACGTGCTCGCGCACATGGCGACCGATAAGAAGCACGCGGCCTCGCGCGTGCGCTTCGTGGTGTGCGAGCGCGCCGGACGCGCGCGCACCGAATGGCTCGAGATGGCCGACGTCGAGCGCATGTTGCGCCGAACGGCCGGCTCCTGATACGATGTTTGGAAGGGGGTTTTGATGCGTCCTCGATACTTGGTTCCCCTGGCTTTGTGTGTGCTTGCGGTGCTGGGGGGCGATGCCTGCAAGGCGCAGGACGACCAGCCTCTCCAGATCCTGCGCGTTCTGCCACCGGCGGTCGGCAGTGCAGGGGCCTGCGGCGGCGGGACCGAATTCATCTCGACCGGCGTGCTCGATCTCACTCTGGTGCGCCTGTTCGACCGGGGCTACGTGCTGTTTCCGGTGGTCCTGAACCGAGAGCTGTCAAACACCGCCTCCAACGGCGGGGTCGAGAGCAACCGGGTCACGGTGACGGGCGCCGACGTCGATTTGTGCTTTGACGACGCCTGCAGCGCGATGTTCGGGCTGGCGCAAAACGAGCAGCACTTTCGGCAGATCCTGTATGTCGTGATCGACCCGCAGGGCCAGGCCACCATTCCGGTCGACCTCATCCGGGCCACGACAGCGCAGAAGATCGCGACCGCGAATGCCGGCGATGTGACCGCTCTGGTCACCCTCAAGATGGTCGGCACGTCCAACGAGAACACCGTCAGATCGAACTCGATGAAGTTCGCGATCCGCATCTGCACGAGCTGCCTGGTCAACGATATCGGTGCCTGCTGCCGGCCCGCGCTCAACGTCGGGCTGTGCAACCCGGTGCAGGACGCGGTCATCGACTGCTGCAAGGACAGCAGCGGCGCCACGATCTGCCCGGCTCGTCAGATTGGCCCCGCGAGCTGCACCGCCAGCGACGCCGGCGCCCCCTGATCGCGATGGGGGCCGCCGGCTCCGACGCAGTGCGTGATGGCCGCCTGCCCGCGGGCGCCGGCTCGCCTTGACTTGCCCCACCCCGTCCGCTAAAAGAGAGCCGCTCATGTTTCGCGAGAGCCTCCAGAAGATCGTCGACAACGTGGAAGGCGGCGTGGCCGGCGTGCTCATGGGTTTCGACGGCATCCCGGTCGAGACCTACGCGCGCGAGGCCGGCGCCGTCGACGTCCAGACCGTCGGCATGGAGTTCTCGTTCATCTTGACCCAGGTCCGCAAGGCCGCCGAGATCCTCGAGGTGGGCGGCGTTCGCGAGATCGCCATCAAAGCCGACCAGCTGACCGTCATCATTCGGGTGCTGTCGGAGGAATACTTCGTCGCGCTGGTGCTCAAGCCCGAGGGCAACTTCGGCAAGGGCCGCTACCTCTTGCGCATGGTGGGGCCCAAGATGGCGACGGAGCTGTGACGGGAAGCGTAAAGTGGCGCGCGCCCGCAAGCCCCGCATCCTGATCTTGCACGGGCCCAACCTGAACCTTCTGGGCGAGCGGGAGCCCGCGATCTACGGCCGCACGACGCTGGCCGAGATCGATCGCGAGCTGCGCGCACGCGGGGCCCGCGCAGGGGCCGAGGTCAAATGCTTCCAGTCCAACCTCGAGGGCGAGCTGGTGACGCGCATCCAGAAGGCGCGCGGACAGTTCGATGCCATCGTCATCAACCCGGCGGCGTACACGCACACCAGCCTGGCCATCCGCGACGCGCTGTCGGCGGTCGAGCTGCCGGCGGTCGAGGTGCATCTGTCCAACGTTCATCAGCGCGCAGCCGAGAACCCAGTGCGCGCACACTCGCTGATCGCGCCTGTGTGCGCAGGCTCCATCTGCGGCTTCGGGCCCCAGAGCTATTATCTGGGGCTCGAGGCGGCGCTCCGCCTGCTCGATAAGGAAGAAAGCGCATGAAGACGCTGCGTCCAACACCTCCCAATTCCAAGCGCACCGACGAAGTTGGCCCCGAGGGCGCGCTTCCGCTGCGCCAGATCCGCGAACTGGCCAAGATCCTGGCGCAGAACGATCTGGCCGAGATCGAGTTCGAGAACGCCTCGGTGCGCGTCAAGCTGCGCCGCGCTGAGGGCACCGCGGGCCCGGTGGCAGTGGTGGCGGCACCGCCGGCCGTCATCGCGACCGCGCCCGGGGCCGCGAACGTATCTGCACAACCGCTGGCGATCCATCCGGCGCCGGCCGCCGCCAGCGCCGCCCCCAAGCCGGCCAGCGTCACCAGGACGCCGGCCGCCCAGCCCGCGCCGGCTGAGGACGGCTCGACCTACATCACCTCGCCCTTTGTCGGCACGTTCTACCGCTCGCCCTCGCCCGACACCTCGTCGTTCGTGGAAGCCGGCCAGCGCATCAAGAAGGGCCAGGTGCTGTGCATCGTCGAGGCCATGAAGCTGATGAACGAGATCGAGTCGGAGGTCGACGGCACGATTCTCGAGATCATGGTCGAAAATGCGCAGCCGGTCGAGTACGGCGAGCCGCTGTTTCGCATCGGACCCTAGCACCCGGCACATGGCGACATGGCTGAACCGGCGCTGTTCAAGAAGATCCTGATCGCCAATCGCGGCGAAATTGCGCTGCGCGTAATCCGCGCGTGCCGCGAGCTCGACATCCGCTCGGTCGCCATCCATTCCTCGGCCGACGCCGAGTCGCTGCACGTCAAGTTCGCCGACGAATCGGTCTGCATCGGGCCGCCGCCCAGCAAGGACAGCTACTTAAGCATCCCCGCCATCATCAGCGCCGCCGAGATCACGGGCGCCGACGCGGTTCATCCCGGCTATGGGTTTCTGGCCGAGAACGCCGAGTTCGCCGAGGTATGCGAGCGCTGCAAGCTGCACTTCATCGGTCCCACGCCGGCGCTCATGCGTCTGATGGGCGACAAGGTGCGCGCGCGCCGCGCCATGCGCGAAGCCGGGCTGCCGGTCCTGCCCGGCAGCGACGTCATCGAGACCGAGCCCCAGGCGCTCGAGGCCACGCGCCGGATCGGCTTCCCGGTCATCATCAAGGCGTCCGCGGGCGGCGGTGGCCGCGGCATGAAGATCGTGCGCGACGCTTCGCGGCTGGGCGCGCAGCTGGCGGCCGCGCGCTCGGAGGCCCTGGCCGGCTTCGGCAATCCCGACGTATACCTGGAGCGCTTCGTCGAGCGGCCGCGTCACATCGAGCTGCAGATCCTGGCCGATGGCAAGGGCGGTGTCGTGTGCCTGGGCGAGCGCGAGTGCTCGATCCAGCGCCGCCACCAGAAGCTGCTCGAGGAGGCGCCTTCGGTCGCGCTCACCGACGTCGAGCGCGCGAGCATCTTCGGCCGCGCGGTGGCGGCCATGAAGTCGATCGGCTACAGCAACGTGGGCACGCTCGAGTTCCTGTTCGATCCGGAAAATCGCCAGTTCGCGTTCATGGAGATGAACACGCGCATTCAGGTCGAGCACACCGTCACCGAGATGGTGACCGGCGTCGATCTGGTCCGCGAGCAGATCCGGCAGGCGGCTGGCTTCCCGATCGAGCTCTTGGGGCATCGCGAGCATGTGTTCCGGCCCCGCGGCTGGGCCATCGAGTGCCGCATCAACGCCGAGGATCCGCTCACGTTCGCGCCTTCGCCCGGGCTCATCACGGGGTTGCACGTGCCCGGCGGCCCGGGGGTGCGGGTCGATACCCATATCTATGAAGGCTACCGGGTGCCGCCACACTATGACTCGCTGCTGGCCAAGCTCATCGTTCACGCCGAGGACCGGCCGGCCGCGCTGCGGCGAGCTCGTGGCGCGCTGACCGAGTTTGTGGTCGAGGGCATCAAGACCAACCTCGACTTCCACCGCCGCCTGCTCGCGACCCCCGAGTTCCAGGCTGGGAGCTTCGATACCGAGTTTCTGGAGCGGATGGGAGCCAGCCCCGAACTGGCCGCAAACATGGGCTAAACCGTAAAATCTTCCAGCTTGTTGGAGCTTTGGGTGTAAAATCAAAATCTCTCTCTAGGAGAGGGTGTCTGGGGTGTACGCACAGTTGACGCCCCGGAGCTAGAGGAGGCTCGTGCGCCGAGGGACGTCTCGTGGCGGTTAACAAGGACAAAGTCATTGCATCGGCGCAGAAGTATGTCGAGAAGGGCCAGTACGACAAAGCCATCAAAGAGTACCTGAAGGTCGTTCAGGACGATCCCAAGGACATCCGAATCTGGCTCAAAGTGGGCGACCTTTACGCCAAGAAGGGCGCCAACGGCGAGGCGGTCGAGACCTACGAAAGAGTGGCCCAGACCTACTCCGAGCAGGGCTTCTATCTCAAAGCGGTTGCGGTCTACAAGCAAATCCTCAAGCTCGAGCCGCGCCGGGTCGAGGTGAACCTGCGGCTGGCCGAGCTGTACAAGCAGCTCGGCCTGCTCTCCGACGCGATGCAGCAGTTCGAGCTGGCCGCCAACTTCTTTTCTAAAGACGGCCGCACCCGCGATTCGCTCGACGCGCTCAAACAGATCGTGGAGATGGATCCGGACAACGTCGCCACCCGTATCAAGTTGGCCGAGAGCTTCTCCAAAGAGGGCCTGAATCGGGAAGCGATCGAGGAGTTTCGGCGCGCTGCCGATCAACTGCGCGCGCAGAACCGGGTGGAGGATTTCGTCAAGGTGGCGGAGCGGCTGGCCTGGCACAAACCCGACGACCACGCGCTGGCCAAGGAGCTGGCGGCGCTGTACGTCCGGCGCCAGGATCCGCGACGCGCGTTGACCAAGCTGCAGACCTGTTTCAAAGCGGATCCACGCGACCCGGCCACGCTCGAGCTGTTGGTCGAGGCCTTCCAGGCGCTGGGTCAGCGCCAGAAGGTGCTGTCGGTGCTCAAGGAGCTGGCCAAAGTCCTTCATGAAAACGGACAGATGGAGCCGCGCGACACCGCGTACCGGCGCATCCTGGAGCTCGAGCCCGAGGACGACGAGGCGCGACGCGCGCTCGGCCTGGGCCGCAAACCGGCGCGCGCCACCGAATTCGTGCAGGCGATTCCGCATCGCGAAGACGAGATCTCGGCCGAGATCGATGAGGAGGCGCTGCTCGCGGGCGTGCATCCGGGGGCGAGCGACGTCAGCGACGAGATCTTGATTACCGACCAGGACGACGGGGTCGCGGTCGAGGTGGCGGACGCTGGGCCGGTCACGGACGAGCACGAGCTCGCGCGCCGGCGCGGGCCCGGTGCGCCCGTCGGCGTGCCCGCCCGTGAGCCGGCACGCTCCGCCCCCACGCGTCTGTCCGACGCGGGCGCACAGCTGGGCGGCGGCGAGAACCCCGAGGAGGAGATCGCCCGCGTCCTGACCGAGACCGACGTCTACATCAAGTACGGCCTGCACGACAAGGCGATCGATCACCTGCAGCAGGTGTTCGACCGCGATCCGGGCAACCTGCCCGGGCACGAGAAGCTCAAGGATCTGTACGTGCAGACCGGACGGGCCGAGGAAGCGGTGCAGGAGCTTTTGTGGCTGGCCGACGTCAGCCGCGACGCGCGCCCCGAGGACGCCGCGCAGTACCTGCGCGAGGCGCTCGATCTGGAGCCGACCAATGCGCGCGCGCGGGCATTGCTGGTCGAGGTGACGGGGCGTGATGAGCCCGTGCCAGTAAACGAGGCCGCCCAGGTGGTGCACGAGGAGCTCTTGCCCGAGGACGTCGGCATCGAGGTCGAGGAGCCGGCCGATCAGGCCGGCGCTCACGAGTTCGACCAGGAGGATTCGAGCGGAGCCATCGAGCTCTACCCGGACGAGATCGAGTTCGAGGAGGAGGTGGAGCCGGACGCTCTGGAGGCGGCCCCGCTCGACGCGCGCGAGGCGTCAGCGCACCTGGAGTCCGAGGCGGGGCCAGGACGCTTCGGCAACGACCTGGCGCCGGCCACGCTG
>DATFWX010000152.1:0-15583 GCA_035258845.1 Polyangia bacterium
CCCACGTGGGCGCAGCACGTTGCTCGCGGCACCATCGCCGGAACCGCTACTCCACCTCCCACACCTCTTCCACCGCCAGATGACCGCTCCGCGTATCGTCGCTGACCTCGAGCCGTGCGCGCTTGCCCACCAGCGTGCGTACATCCCAATCGATGCGCACCGGCAGGTCGGAGCCGGGCCCGGTCGCGCTCCGCACCGGGCGGTCGTCCACGAACAGCTCGACCCGGCACCCGCGCTCGTCGCGGCTGCCCGCGAGGTCGAACGAAACCTGCGGCCGCGACAGCGTCACCTCGGCCATCGAATGGCGGATCTCGGGGTCGGTGGTGCGGAAGCCGGCCGCCCACAGCACGCGCGCGCCCTCGGGGCGGCGCGCGAACAGCCAGAGCGGGATGGTGGGCGCGCCCGAGAACACGCGCGGCGCGTCCAGGCCCGGTCGCAGGGTCCCGGCGCGGCAGTAGCGCGTGGACAACGTGGGCCAGTGACCCCAGCTCACCTTGTCGTCCAGGATGATGAGCGAGAAGCGGCCGCCCGCGACCGCTTCGTCGAGGCCGCGCGGGCGCCCGAGGCCGGCCGCGGGCGCGTCCATCATGCCCATGCGGTGCAGGAAAGCCGGCTTGCCGGCCAGGACCGGATACCACGGGTGAGAGGACACCAGCACGTCTCCGGGCGTGGCTGCGATGCGGGCGATCAGCGCCGCGCCGGCCGCGCGGTCGGCCGGGGTCGGGCAGAACGGCCGCGGATCGTAGAAGTGGGTGGCCAGCTGGACGCCGAGCGCCAGCGTGATCGGCCACGGCCGCAGCGCGCCCGGGCCCGCCACTGCGCCCGCACCGGCCAGCACCGCCAGCGCGACCAGGGGAAAGTAGAGGCCCGGGATGTAGGCATTGTAAAACGCCCACTGGGTGCCGAAGCCGAGGCAGGCCACGCCCACACCGGCCGCCGCCGCCAGGGCCCATTGCACATGCAGGCGGCTCAGACGCCGCCGCAGCGCGGCCACGGCGAGGGCCACCAGGCCGGCCGCCCAGACCGCGGGCGCCTGCTTGATCAGCGTCCACGGCGTCTCCAGCAGCGCGCGGCGGGCATAGAATGGATGGCGCGCGTGCGCGCGGTACACCCAGGTCCAGAACCATCCCTGCGCGCGCCAGTCCAGAAGCGCGACGCCGCCGACCCACAGCAGGGCCGCTGCCAGCGCGTACACCCAGGCCACGCGCCAGTTGCCGAGCGCGACCACGCACAGCCCCGCCACCATCAGCCCGAGCCCGGTCTGTTTGGCAAAGTAGGACGCCGAAAGAAGCGCGGCCGCCAGCACGGCCCCGCGCGCGGTCGGGCGGGTGACCGCAACGTACAGGCCGGCCATCGCGAGCGCGAGAAAGAGCTCGTCGTTGCGCACGAGATCGTACCAGGCGCCGCAGAAGGGGAACCCGGCCAGAAGCGCCGCCATGGCGGCAGCGGCGGTGACCGGGTCGGCGCCCGCGTGGCGCGCCGCGCGATAGCCGAGCGCGAGCGCGGCCACAAGCGAGGCCAGCGAGAGCACACGGCCCAGCACATAGCCCAGGCCCACCACCTGGCCCAGCAGCGCCAGCAAAGCCGGGTAGAGCGGCGTGTACAGAAAGGGCACGAAGTCGAGCGACGGCGGCAGGTAGATGGGCTTGCCCTGCCCGATCCGCAGCGCGTGGGCCAGCATGCCGCCTTCCATCCACTCGAGGTCGTACGGGTAGGTCAAGCGGCGCGCGCAGAGATAGATGAACACGACCCCATGCGCGGCCGCGAGCACAGCGACCGCGACCTTGAGCAGGCGCTCGAGCAGCCTCACGGCTGCACGCGCACCGTGGCCAGTCGAATGCGGCCCTGGCCGTCGGTGGGCACGTTCCCCGAGACCGGCAGGCGGCGGCCGCCCGAAAACAGCCCGACCCAGATCGTGAACATCCCGCGCGCCTGCGGCGGCATCGGGATGAGCTGGTGGTCGCTCACGTATTGGCCGGGCCGCCAGCGCTCGATCGGCCACAACCCCTCCACCGGCACGTGATCGGCGTTGAGCCAGACGCCGTCGGTGCCCTCGACATGCACGAAGGGCCGCCAGTCGCCGCGCAGGCGCTTGCGCGCCCGCCAGACATAGGTGATGTCGATGGCGCCGCCGGGTCGCACGACCGGGCTTTTCAGCTCGTAACCGTACAGCTCAACCGCATCGCCGAGCCGGGCGTGCAGCGGCGCGGCGCCCGCAGGCGGCTCGGCAGCGACCGCGTGCGCGACCTTGTCCGCGAACCCGGGCGGCAGCATGCTGCGCTCGACCCAGGAGGTCAGCTTCTGCTTGAGATCCTCCGCCTGCGCACGGGTCGGGCGCGCGCCCCACAGGTCGTGCGTTTCCTGGGGATCGTCGGCGATGTGGTAGAGCTCAAACGTGTTGTCGGGCTGAACGTTCCAGATCAGCTTCCATTCCCGCGTCACGATGGTCTTGCGCGTGACCGGGCCCTCGTACATGACCTCTTGAAAAATGTGGCGCGGCGACTCGTTGCCCAGCATGAGATCGAGCGCGGTGCGGCCGACCAGGGCGGGCTCGGGTTTCGCGCGGATGAGATTGAGCAGCGTCGGCAGAAGGTCGACATGGCCGACCGGCTCCTTCACCCGGCGCGGCGCGATGCCGGGCACGCGCATGATGAACGGGACCTGGGTCTGCGCGTTGTACAGGTGATAGCCGTGATGCGGGATGCCGTGCTCGCCAAAGCCCTCGCCATGATCCCCGGTCACGACCACGATTGTCTTCTGCGCCAGCTTCAGCTCGTCGAGCGCGGCCAGCACGCGCCCGACGTGGAGATCCGTGAACCGGATCTCGCCGTCGTAGAGGTCGACCAGTTGGGAGCCGAACGAGGGCACCTCGGGATGCACCTCGTAATACCAATGCGGATCGTAGAAGTGGAGCCACAGAAACCACTTGGTCGCGGAATGCTGGCGCAGAAAATCGATGGCGACGTCGGCCTGCTCGCGCGACGAGGAGCCGTGGGTGGCCGGATCGGTGGGGCCCTGATGCAGAAAAGCGCGCCCGTTGTCGTACAGGTCGAAGCCCTGGTTGTAGCCGCTGCCGGCCTCGAAGAAGCGGTAGTTGAGCAGCGCGGCCGTGTAGTAGCCGTATGGTTTCAAGATCTCGGTGATGAGCAGGTTCGACTGCGCGAGCGGGGGCGGCCAGCGGGTCGCGCAGCCGCCTGTGAACGGGCACGCCGAATCCCAGTCCACCTGCGATGCGTAGCGGCCGGTCAGGATGACCGGCATCGAGTAGCGCGTCGAGGGGGCGTGCGCGTAGCCGTGCTCGAACACCACCGCCCCGCGCGCGAAGGCGTCCAGGTTGGGCGAGGTCGGCCGCGGATAGCCGTAGCAGCCCAGGTGATCGGCGCGCAGCGTATCGATGGTCAGAAGCAGGATGTTGGGCTCGCTCGGCACCGCCTCCGGGACCGGAAGGAACGGCGCCGGCGGCTCGGGCTTGAGCGTGGCGTCGGCGCCCGAGCAGTTCTCGTCGATGCCGTTGTCGGGCCAGTCGAACGCGCCCGGATGCACCTCGGGGTCGAAGTCGTTGCAGTCGCCGCCGCCCAGGATGGACGAATAGCCGTCGCGATCGAAGTCGGCCAGGGTGCGCAGCGTCGTGGTCAGGGGTCCCCCGAAGGCGGTGTAGAGCGCGGCTGCCTTGCGCACGCCGTCGGAGGCGCCGGTCGCGATGGTCAAGACCAGCGCCAGCACGATCAGGGCCCCGTGCGCCACCCGACGCACGGCCGTGCGACCCGCAAAGGGCGGCCGCCGCACCCGCACCGCGCTGCCGATGGCCCCGGCCAAAAACGCCAGCGCCGCGATGGCAGGCCGCTTGTCCAGCACGCGCAGGGTCTCGTGGTTCCAGACCGCCGCCACGATGCCGGCCACCACGGCCACGGCGCCCAGCGCGCCCACCGCCGCCCACGGCGAGGCGGTCCAGGGCACACGCACGGCCAGCGCGCGCACGGCGCGCTCGACCAGAAAGGCCGCCAGGACGATTCCGAGCACGATGACCGGCGCCAACCCGCCCACCAGCTGCGCAATGAGCGCGCGGTTGTGATAATGCAGCTGCGCATACAGGGTCAGCTGGGCGATGGCGAGGCTGCCCACCGCCAGCACGCCCACCGCCGTGATGGACCATGCAAACAGGCTGGTTCCGCCGCGCCGCCAGAGCCCGCCCAGGACCCGCGAAAGATCCGAGCCGAACCAGAGCAACGCGAGCACGCCGCCGGCCGCGCAGCCTATCAGCGCGCCCGCCAGGCCCTCGAGCGCACACAGAAACACGAGCAGGCCCAGGCGTGCGCCCGCGCCGGCAAGGTACTGGCCAGCGGGCGACCAGGCCGACACGCCCTCGACCAGGCCCGCCAGCGCACCCCCGGTCGCACCCGCCCACAGGCCGAGCGCGCAGCCTTGCGCGATCCTGCGCATGAGCGGCCGCATCGCGGCGAATCTTGACGGCAAAGACGGCTCCGGTCAAATTGCCGGGGAATGAAGGGGCTGCGCGCCTACTGGCCAGTGCTCGCGTGCGCGCCGCTTCTGCTGGCGCACATCGCGCTGTTCAACTTCGTCACGGACGACGCCTACATCACGTTCGTCTACACGCGCAACCTGGCCCGGCATGGCCAGCTCGTGTTCAACCTCGGCGAGCGCGTGGAGGGGTACACCAACTTCCTGTGGGCGGTGCTGCTGGCGGGAGTGATGCGACTCGGCGTCGGGCCCGCGCTGGCGTCACGGGTGCTGGGCGCCGGCTTCGCGCTCGGAACCCTGGTGGTCACGGTCCGCATGGCGCGCCGCATAAGCGGCGAATCGCCCTGGAACCTGGTCGCGCCGCTGCTCTTGGCCGGGTGCGGCGGCTTCGCCTGCTGGTCCTCGGGTGGCCTCGAGACCGCGATGTTCACGTTCTTAGTCACGCTCGGGTTCGCGCTGCACCTCGAGGACAGCCCCTGGGCGGGCCTCTGGTTCGCGCTGGGCGCGATGACGCGGCCCGAGGGCAACCTCCTGTACGCGCTGGCCGCGCTCCACCGGCTGATCGCGATGCCCGAGCGACGCATCGATTGGCGCGCGCTCGCCCTGTATGTGGGCGCCTACGGGCCCTACTTCGCGTGGCGCTATCATTATTATGGTTGGCTGTTTCCCAACACTTTCTACATCAAGTCCTCGGGCGGCGTCGGCACCTGGCGGCGCGGGCTGTTCTATCTGGGCCAGTTCGCGCGCGACTACGGGCTCTGGTTCGTGCTGCCGCTGCTCTGCCCGCCGCTTCGGCGCGCGCGGCGCCTGTGGGGGCTCACGCTCACGACCGTGCTCGGCTTCGGCGGTTACGTGGTCGTGATGGGGGGCGACTTCATGGGACTGTACCGGTTCCTGGTGCCGGTGCTGCCGCTGTGCGCGCTGACCGCGCAGGAGGCGCTGCGCCGGCTGCCAGGACGGGCTGCGCTCGCGGTCACGGGCCTGCTCCTCCTGGCATACGCGCCCTGGTCGGCCCGCGTGAGCTACCGCGCCAACACCATCGTGCGCGACGATCCGCCCGGCAGCGGCATCGACATGCCGGCCTATCTACGCAAGTTCACCGACGACCGCGCGCGCATCGGCAGGTGGTTCGGCCAGTATGTGCAGCCGAGCGACCTCATGAGCGTGGGCGGCGCGGGCGCACAGGTCTACTACGCCGACGTGCGAGCGCTCGACGCGTTTGGCCTCAACGACCTCTATGTGGCGCACAAGGTGCCGTCGCACTCGAGCCGGCCCGGTCATCAGAAGTGGGCGCCTGACTCGTACATCCTGTCGCGCAACCCGACCATCATGTGCCATCTTTACAAGATCACGGGCACGCCCTACCTCCCCGCGCCGTGGGAGGCCCAGCACTGGCGCAGCCAGGGTTGGCGCTGGGTCAGTGTGGCCATCCCGGGTCTGGATCCGCCGTACTACAACTTCCTCTTGCGGAGGGACCGCGCGCTGGGGCCGATCGGGGTCGATCTTGCGCCTTGAGCTCTTGTGCGCGGCCGGGCTGCTGGTCGGTTGCGGCGACGACAGCGCGGCCCCCGACGCCGCGCCCGACGCGCACCCGGATGCATCCGCCGACGCGCCGCTCGATGCGGCCGCCGATTCCGCGCTGCCCTCGTGCGATCCGGCGGCGATCTTGGATCTCGACGGTCGTGCGAGCGAGGACGGCGGGGTCAAGGAAGCGCTCTACATGGGCACGACGCGCGGGGCGGCCCGCGAGCTCGAGCCGCCGCCCGGGTGCACGATCGGCGCCGGCGGCGCCCCCGAGCGCGTGCACCACTTCACCGCGCCGTCCAGCGAGCGCGTGCGCGTGCTCGCGTCGACCGACGAGAACGGGACCGATCCCAACTTCGACACCGTGGTGTATGTGCGCACCGCCTGCCGCGATCCGGCGACCGTAGTGGCCTGCAACGATGACGCGCTCGAGCCCGGCCCGCGCCCGCTCGGCTCGCGCGCGGCCGGCGAAGTGGCGGGCGGCACCGAGCTGTACGTGGTGGTCGACGGCGTGGACGCGTTCGCGTTCGGTGCCTACGCGCTACGGCTGTGGGCCCGGCCCGCTCTGCCCGATGGGGCGCCCTGCGATCCCACGGGCGCGACCAATGTCTGCCGCGGCACCAGCATCTGCAGCCGCGCGGGCGGCACCCCGCACTGTGCACCCGGCACCGCTCCCACCCTGGGCGCTGTGGATGCGCAGATCCTGGAAAACGGCCGCTCCGTGCGCGTGGTGCTGGCGGGCGGCGACGTCGACGGCGACGCGGTGGCCACGCACGTGGACGCGCTCGATGCGAGCGGCATGCTGCTGGCGGCGGCCGAGAGACCCCTGCCGACGGCCGCGCTGGGTCAGGTAAGCTTCGGGCCGCTCATCGCCTTTGCACAGGATGGCTTCCTGGACACGATCTCCGCTACCCAGCTTCGCGTGTGGCTGCTCGACGCCGCCGGGCTGACCAGCGTGCAGCTCACGCGCCCACTTTTTCCGGTTGCGCTGCGTCACCTGGGCGAGACCTGCGATCCGGCCGGCCTGTCCGATATGTGTCAGGGCGAGCTGGCCTGCACGGGCGCGGGCGCAGCCTGCGCGGTTGCAGGCGCGACCGCGTCCGCGTGTGCGGCTGCGCCGACCATCACCGGGTCGATGCAGCTCGCCGGCACCCTGAATCCGGGCGCGGGCACATTCGAGCTCGCGTGCGCCTACGCGCGCGGCTTCGACGACCGGGTGTGGCACATCCAGCTTGCGACCCCGGCCGACCTTTCTGCCACCACCGACGTCGCGGCGACCAGCGCCAATCTCGATACCGCCCTCGCGCTGCGGAGAATCTGCACCGATCCGGCCAGCCAGCTGGCGTGCTCGGACAACATCGACAGCGGCAACCCACGCTCGCGCATTGCTCTCGGTAACCTGGCGCCGGGCGACTATTTTCTGATAGTCGATGGCAGCCGCGCGGGTGGGGGCCTGGTCGCAACCGGCGCGTTCGGGCTGTCGATCCAGATCACGCCCCGCTGACTCAGCGTTTGCCCGGCTTGTCCTCGGACGCCCAGCGGAAGATCCCACGCGCCATCACCGACTGCTCGGCCTCGGTGCGGCGCTTGTACACATCGTGGCGCACGGCTGCGATGGCGGCGTCGTCGGGCGCGGCCCCAGCGGCCAGCTCGACCAGATGGCACGCCAGCGCGAGCTGCCCGCTTCGCGCCAGCACCTGAGCGCGCTCGGCCAGCCGCTCGGCCCCGCCTGCGAGCGCGGCCAGCTCGACCGCCAGGGCCGCCGCCGGCGCCGGTTTGACGTGGGCCGGGTTGCCGTCCCACCAGCCTCCGAACTCGCGCCAGATGTTGTGCACGATGAACACCGGCTCGTCGTAGATGGGCCGCAGATAGGGCCGCTCGAGCAGGTGCGCGGGCGCCTTCACCGCATGCACGGCGTCCTCGAGCCGCGCACCCGCGTTCATCAGGGCCAGCGTCTGCTCGATGAGCGACTCCAAGAGCGCCGCCGTGTCGTCGAGCGCCTGCCGAACCCGGGCGGCGCCAAAAATGGGCACGCCGTGGCCGGGACAGAGAACCTCCGCGCCCAGGGCCGCCATCTTGCGCAGCGCCGCCGCCCACTCGCATGGGTAGCGCTGCACCTTTTGTGGATTGCCCGCGTTGGGGGCCGCCCAGATGAAGAAATCGCCCGTGCACAGAAGGCGCCGCTCGGGCACCCACACCCAGGTCGCGTCGTCGGTCTCGCCGCGCGCATGCTGCAGCTCGAGCGTGAGCCCTCCCACCGCGAGCGTCATCTGGTGGGTGTAGGTCAGGTCGGGGTAGCGGTAATCCGTGGGCCACTTGACCGGCAGTTGGAACTGGCGCGAGTTGATGCAGGCGTTGTAGCCGGCGCTGCGCCGGTAGCGGTCGAAATGCGCGGGCAGCGCCTCGTGCGCAATCACCCGCGGCGACGCCGGGCCACCCTGGGGCCGCGCGGCCGGCTCGTACAGCTCGACCCCGAACACATGATCGAGGTGCCCGTGTGTGAAGATGACCGTGTGCAGCGGCCGCGGCGTGAAGCTGCGCACGGCACCATGCACCATGGGCGCGAACAAAAAGCTCCCGGTATCGACCAGAACCAGGCCCTCCTCGGTCGCAAGCGCGGTCACGTTGGCGAAGCTCGACACGAACGCGACCCCGAGCGCCAGCTCCTCGATCACGTGCAGCGGATTGAACGGATGGTGATCGTCCGCCGACAGCGCGCCCGTCCACAGCTTCTCGGCCAGCTCGGTCACTCTACCCATGGCTCTCCACCAGGCGCCAGGTCGCGCCCTCCTGCCGGGCGCGGCCGTCGCGCAAAAGCTTGGCCAGGTGTGCGTCCAGAGACAGCGCCGCCAGCGGCCAGGCCGCCTGCGGCGTGTCCTCGTAGACCTGCGGCAGGATGTCCTCGGGCCGCGCCGCGCCGCCATGCGCGGCCAGGGCGGCCAGCACGCGCTGCTCGCGCATGAGGCGATGCCGGATGTAGTGCTCGAGCAGCGCCCGCGGGCTCGCGGTGGGCGGCCCGTGCGCGGGCACCAGCGCGTGCAGATCGAGCGCGGACAGCCGCGCGAGCGAGTCCAGGTAGGTGCCCATGTCGCCCTCATCGAGCGGCGAGATCAGGATGGTGCCCTCGCCGGCCACCATGTCGCCCGCCACCAACGTGCGCGTGCGCGGCTCCAGGAAGCACAGGTGCCCGGGTGCGTGGCCGGGCGTGAACAGCGCACGCAGGCCGAACGCGATCTCGCCATCGCCGAGCTCACGATCGACCGCCACGTCGATGCGACGTGCAGTCTCGCGGTGGGCCAGAAGCGGCACGCCAAGGCGAGCGCGCAGGCGCGCGGCCGCCGCCACATGGTCCTGGTGATGATGCGTGAGCAGGAGCGCCACCACGCGCCGGCCGGCCGCCGCCAGCTCGCGAAGGATTGCGTCCAGGCGCGCAACCTCGTCCTCGTACGGGGTCGCGGGCTCGATGAGAGCGAGCTCGCGTTGGCCCGCCAGAACGCAGTTGGTGTGGGTGGCCGGAGGCAGGGTGGGCGTCCGCAGCGGCACCACCAGCAGACCGGGCGCGGGCTCGATCCGCACCGGCACGTGCGCGGCCTCGGCGAGCGGCTGCCCGGCGCAAAGCGCTCGCACGACCGCCAGCAGAAGCGGCTCCAGCACCGCCTCGGCACGCTGCCAGCGCGCGAGCAGATCGGCCGGCCGCGCGCTCTCGACGGAGGCCAGCGCACCCGCTGCTTCGGTCTCGACGGAGACGCCGATGGGCTCGGGACCCCGATGCGCTTCGAGCCGAAACGTAAGGCTCGCGGGGCGCTCCCGGCGGGGCAGTACAAGCGTCCGGTCTGGCCCGATCTCGTAGGAGATCTCACCATTTTCGAGACTGGTAAGGGTTATGACCGGAACCATGGTTATCTCGGGATGTTACGATTTTGCGTGACCTGCGCAACCGCCGCTTGTAAAATGAGAGGTGGCGAGGACGGGACCGCCCGATCCATGGTTGGTGTAACCGCACGTAAGATCCGGGACCACGGCCGAGAGCGTGCGTCGGTCGCTGTTGGACGTACGTACACCGGCTACCTGATCAGCTACCCGGTCGTGGGCCGCGGGATGGTGATTTTCCGGGATCCAACCGGACACCGGATGGTCACGACGCCCGTCAAGCGCGTGCTCGGAGAACCCGATCGCGGCTCGATCTACGTCGAGACCGAGAACAGCGTGTACCGGATCGAGTTCCACGAGACGCAGCCGACCGTCAGCCCGACCCGCGCATCGCGCGCTGGCTGAGCGCTCTTACCAGTGAAAGACCCGCTCGAAGCCGGCCACGAAGCGCGCCAGCCCTGCGCGTGAGACCGCCTTGGCGCCCGCGATGAAATCGGATTTCTCGAGCCCCCGCTCGCCCGCATCCTCCTCGACGTAGTAGACCGGGACGTTTCGCTTCATCAGGGCCTCGACGTCGTCGGCCAGCCGGGGCGGGTTGCCGAGCACGGCTTCGCCGAAGTGAAGCACGTCCACATGTTGCTTGCGGCTGAGATAGTTGACCGCGTTGCCGCGCAAGAGCAGCGCCAGGTCGGCGCCTCCCTGGGCCGCCATCATATGTGTGAACCACAGGACCGTGTCGTCCTGCTCCTCAATGGTGGCGCGATACGCGCACTCGACGATGGTCAAAATCTTTGCCATGGTCGCCTCCCTAGCGGCACGGAATGACCAGCGCGTTGTCGGCCGGCTCCACCTGCTGCTTGTAGAAGTCGACCGGCGAGCCGGGGCGCGTGCCCGCGATCTGGTTTTCGTAGAGGCCCCGCTCGTCCTCGCACATCCCGCAGCGCAGCCAGTCGAGCTTGAGCCCCCGACCCTGGGCCGCCTTGATGAGAGCTGCCACCCAGTCCTTGGTGTTCGGGTGCTTCTCCTGCTCGACCGTGGTGCCCTTGATTGGATTCTGATGGGGCTTCTGAAGCCCGTACGTGTAGGCGACCGCGCCCTCGTAGGCGGTCACGTTGACGTGGTAGCCCTTGCGGATGGCCGCATCGATGATGCGCAGCGCGGTCGTCGAGTTCGCCGACTCATAGGGCGCGTCCATGAGAAGGAACGTCAGTGTCTTTGCCGTGCTCATCATTCGCTCCCCGACTAGTGCCACAGCGCCCGCGCGCCCTCGCCCATCAGGTCGACCACCGCGTCAATTTTTGATGGCCGCACGCCCGGGGCCAAAGCCTCGACCGCGATGCCGCGCTCGCGCAGCGAGAAGTCGTCGGCTGCGATCTTGACGCCGCCCTGCGCCAGATCGGCCAGCCGCCCCGAGCGCGGGCTCTTGCGAGCCGGCAGCACGCCGTTCTGCACCAGAAACAGCGTCACGTCGTGCCCTTCCCTGGCCAGCCCGTGCGCGAGGTCGTAGAAGTAGCTCACGTCGTTCCACTCGTACGGATCGCGCGATTCGATCAATAGATACTTGGCCATGCACCCTCCGCTTCGCGACGGTCGGAGAACCTACTACAAGTCGGTGACCCGGCACAGGGCAAACTTCAGGTAGCGCCCTTCGGCAAAGGCGGCCGGCAACGGGTGATCGGGTCCCATGGCGGCCGTTTCCAGCACCTGGATGCGCCGGCCGGCGTCGAGCGCAGCCGCAGCCAGCATGCGCTCGAACTCCTCGAGGCCCACCAGCTGCGAGCACGATGAGGTGGCCAACAGCGCATCGGGCGCGCATACCTGCAGGGCCAGCGCATTCAGGCGCCGGTAGCCCTTGAGCGCCGCCTCGACGTCCTTGCGCGCGCGCGCGAACTTGGGCGGGTCGAGCACCACCAGGTCGTAGCTGCGCGGGGCTGCCGCCTCCAGGAAACGGAACACGTCCGACTCCACGGTCTCGAGGCCGCGCAGGCGGTTGAGCGCGGCGTGCGCCTGCGCCCGCTCGAGCGCGTGCGGGGACACGTCGACGGCCCGCGCGCTCTCGGCCCCGCCCGCGAGCGCGGCCAGCGCAAAGCCGCCTACGTACGTGTAGCAGTCCAGCACGCGCGCACCGCGAGCCAGCGCGCCCACGCGGCGCCGGTTCTCGCGCTGGTCCAGATACGCGCCCGTCTTCTGCCCGCTCAGCGGCTGGATCTCGAGCGCGATGCCGTTCTCGAGGCAGGGCACGTGCGGGCGCGGCTGGCCGCGCAGCAGCCGTGGCTGCGCCTCGAAGCCCTCGACGCTCGCGAACCCACCCGCCGACGCCTCGAACAGGGTGCGTGGCGCCAGCAGCTGGTCGAGCGCTCCGTACACCACCTCCTCGCGCCGCTTGAGCCCAAGCGCAGTGAACTGCACCACGGCGGCGTCGCCGTACACGTCGACCACCAGCCCCGGCAGCCCGTCGCCCTCGCTGTTGACGAGCCGGTAGGCGGTGGTATCGGCGCGGGGCAGGCCCAGCCGCGTCCGCAGCGCGTGCGCGGCCGCCAGCCGGCGCGCGATCAGCGCGTCGTCGACCGGTTCGTCGCGCCGCGTCACCATGCGGACCCGGATCTGCGAGCGCGGGTTCCAGTAGCCCCGCCCGATGAAGCGATCCGCGCTGTCGACCACGTCGACCACGTCGCCCGGCTCGGCGCTGCCCTCCATGCGCGCGATGGCTTCCGAGTACGCCCAGGGATGGCCGTGCCACAGGGGCTTGGCGCGTCCGCTCTTGAGAACCACCCGGGCCATCGGCACCCCATGTGATATGCTCGACGGGCCCCATGGAGCAAGTGCATCCGCTGACCGGTCACAACATCACGCTCTTCCTGCTCCAGCTGGCAGCGCTGCTGGTGGTGGCGCGGCTGGGCGCGGAGGTGGTCAAGCGGATGGGGCTGCCGACGGTGGTGGGCGAGCTGGCGGCGGGGCTCCTGCTGGGGCCGACCGTGTTCGGGCATTTCTTCCCCAACCGGTTTGCGGCCCTGTTCCCACCCGATGTCATGCAGCGCAACCTGCTCGAGATCGTGTCGTGGCTGGGCATGGTCATGCTGCTCATGCTGACCGGGCTCGAGACCGACGTGCGGCTGCTCAAGAACCTGGGCCGCGCGGCGCTGGTCGCTTCCGTGTTCGGAATGGCGGTGCCGTTCGTGTTCGGCCTCGGGCTCGGCCTCTGGATGCCGGCTCGCTACGTGGCGCAGCCTGACCACAAGCTCCTGTTCGCGCTGTTTCTGGCCACGGCCATGTCGATCAGCGCGATGCCGGTCATTGCCAAGATCCTGCTGGATCTGGATCTGACCAAGCGCAACATCGGTGTGGTCATTCTGTCGGCTGGCGTGGTCGACGACACCACGGGCTGGCTCATCCTGGCCCTGATCGCGGGAGTGGCCGATCCGACGCGCGGCAGCGGCGTCACCACCGTGCTGGGCGCGCTGGTCGGGACCGCCCTCTTCGTGGCGGCGGGCGCGTTCGTGCTGTACCCGGCGCTGCGGCCCGCCTTCCGCATCGCCACACGCTTCGAGTCCAAGGAGACCGATCTCGTTCTCATGCTGGTGTTCACGCTGGTGTGCGCGGCCGTAACCGACAAGATCGGTGTGCACGCGGTGTTCGGCGCCTTCGTGGCCGGCTGCGTGATGCGGCAGATCCCGCATCTGCGGCCGGAGATGCTACACAAGCTGGAATCGGTCGCGCTCGCCATCTTCGCACCCATCTTCTTCGGCATCGTCGGTCTCAAGGTCGATCTGTGGAAGGTTCTGGGCGGGCGGATGCTGCTGATCGTGCTGGTGGTCGCCACCGCGGGCAAGCTGGTTGGGTGCACGGCCGGAAGCCTGATCGGCGGCCTGCGTATCTGGGAAAGCATTTCGATCGCGGTCGCCATGAACGCGCGCGGCGCCATGGGGCTGGTGGTGGCGATCCTGGGCTTGTCACTGGGTCTTTTGACCGAGGAGATGTACTCCATCATCGTCATGGTTTCGATCGTGACCTCGTTCATGGCGCCGGTGCTCTTGCGGGTGACCATGAAGATGGTGCGCATGACCGAGGACGAGGCGGCGCGCATCGCGGCCGAAGCGGCCAAGGGCGTGTTCGATCCGGTCAAGCTGCGCGCCCTGGTGCCGACGGCGGGCGGGCCCAATGCGCTGGTGGCGGCGCGGCTGGCGCTCTGGATGTCGCGCCAGTCGGCGCATCCGGTGACCGTGCTCTACGTCGACCGCGCGTCGAGCCGGCTCGATTTTCTGCGGCGCCGGTTCAAGCGCAACCCGGCCGGCCTGAACCTGGGCCAGCATCTCGATCGGATCAAAGAGGTCGCGGCCGAGGCCAAGCTTCCGGTGCCGGTGGTGCGGCAGCAGGTGAGCCGGGACGTGGCCGGTTTGATCGAAGACGAGGCGGCGCGCGGCTACGACGTCATTTTCGTGGGCGCGAGCGGCTCGCGTCGGGGCGTGCGCGGCGAGATGCTCGAAAAGCTGATCGACCGCGCACCCTGCCACATCGCCATCGTCAAGCAACGCGGCGAGGGCGACGGGATGTACCGGCGCATGCTGGTGCCGGTTGACGGCAGCTTCTTCTCGCGGGTTGCGGTCGAATTCGCGGTGCGCTACGCCGAGGGTGTGGGCGACGACGCCGAGGTCACGGTCGCCTACGTGGCCGATGTAAGGCCCGAGCCCACCGAATCGCGCGCCCTGCCCGACAGCGGCCTGCGCGCCATGATCGCGTTGTCCAAGGAAGGCGGCCTGGAGAAACTGTCACCGGTCTTTCGGACCACCAAGGTCAAAACCAACCTGATCGTCAAGGATCCGGATCCGCAGAAGCACCCCATTCTCGAGGAGGCCGGGTCGGGCAAGTACGATCTCATCGTGCTGGGGGCCGAGAACCGGGCCATCCACCACCGGCTGTTCTTCGGGGCCGAAAATGAGCTGCTGGTCGAAGAAAGCCGGATCTCGGTCGTGCTGGTGGTGCCCAAGCTGTCGACTTGACGCTAGAATTGGCGCTGTGGAGCGTCGTGAGCCCAGCCCGCCGCCCCCGGTCGCCGAGCCGACCTGGCCCGCCCTGCGCGACGAGGAGCTCCTGGCCGTGCGCATCTGCGATCTGGGCGTCCGCATCGAGGGCAGCGAGCTGGCATCGCGGGTCGAGGAGCTGTATTCGGAGCTGGCCGCGCGCGGCCTTTCCATCCGGCCCCGCTGCTACCTGGGCGACGAGTGGTTCTCGCCCGAGGGCGTGCCTTCGATCGCCATCCCGTTCTACCTGGCGCATCCTCGCCTGAAGCAGCTCGAGCTGCACCAGATGCTCGAGGTCGAGGGCGGCACGCCCGACTGGTGCCAGAAGCTCCTGCGCCACGAGTGCGGGCACGCCCTCGATCACGCCTACCGCTTTTCGTCGCGCCGCAAGTGGCGCCAGCTCTTCGGCAGCCCGGAGGCCGAGTACCGGCCCGAGCACTATCGGCCGCGGCCGTACTCGCGCAGCTTCGTGCGCCACCTGGCCAACTGGTACGCCCAGGCCCACCCCGACGAGGATTTTGCCGAAACCTTCGCGGTCTGGCTGCACACGCCGGAGCCGGAGTGGCGGGCGCACTACCAGGGCTGGCGGGCGCTCGACAAGCTCGATTACGTCCATCAGCTCATGCAGGAGGCCGCGCACGCAAAACCCCTGGTCGCGGGCGGGCGCCGCATCTCGGAGGCGCGCAAGCTCA
>DATFWX010000153.1:0-24009 GCA_035258845.1 Polyangia bacterium
TACGTTCGCCTGTGCTGCGAGTTCTTCGGCGACACCTGCTTCGTTGCGCTCGACCACGGACGTCCGGTCGGGTACCTCTTGTGCTTCGTGCGCGATCGCGAGGCCTACTGCACGACCCTGGCAGTGCTGCCCGAGTATCGCGGATCGCTGGTCGTGCACAGGCTGGTACGCGAGCTGGTGCGCGCGATCGTCCAGCGGGTTGATGCCTGCTGGTTTACGGTCAAAGGCGACAACGATGCTGCGCGCGCGTTGCACGCTGCGCTGGGCGCAAAGGACGTGGAGGTGCGGGGCGACTTTTACGGGCCCGGTGACGAGCGCATCGTGTCGTGCATCGACCGGGCGGGCTTCGAGCGGCTGCGTGCCAAGTACGAGCGACTTGGATTGGTCGAGCGCTCGGCGCAGCCGCTGGCCCTGGTGGAGGAGGCGTGATGGTTGCGCGCTCACAGATCCGACCCTGGCCGGCGCCGGTGGCGGTGGGGCAGCAGGCCGCGGCCCGGCTGGGCGGTCTCTTGCGCGCTGGACGCCGGGCGGCGTCTCTGTGTCTGTGCGCGCTCGACGCGGTGGGCCGAGCAGGCGTGGGTGCGCGCTCGTTCGACCGGATACCATCACGGCGCGTGCGCGCGCAGGCCGCACTTCTGGCGCGCAAGAGCGCCGAGCTGCTGGCGGCGCATGGCATCGAGCTGCGCGTCTTGGGCGCGGTCCCGCCCGGCCCGGCGGTGCTCGTGGCCAACCACTTGAGCTACCTCGATCCAATCGTTCTGCTCTCGGTCTTCCCGGCCCTGCCCATCGCGAAGCTCGAGGTTGCCTCGTGGCCGCTCATCGGCAGCGCAACCCAGCGCCTGGGGGTGCTGTTCGTCGAGCGCAACCAGGCCTGGAGCGGCGCTCGCGTGCTGCGGGCCGCGCTGCGCGCGCTGCGCTGCGGTGTCTCGGTGCTGAACTTTCCCGAGGGAACGACCGCGAGCGGCGGCCAGCTGGGCACCTTTCGCCGGGGCAGCTTCGGGCTGGCCCGCCTGGCCGGTCTGCCTGTGGTGCCGGCTGCCCTGCGCTACGACCGGTGTGACCTTACCTGGTCGGGCGACGCGCTGTTCTTGCCGCATTACCTGCGCACGGCGGCGCGGGAGCACGTGGAGGTCGACGTGCACTTCGGTCCACCACTCGATTCGAGGCGCTACTCGAGCGCCGAGGAGCTGGCGAAAGCGGCTCGCAGCTCGGTTGTGCGCCTGCAGAGGAGTCTTGAGCCATGACCCAGATGTCCGCATTCGAGTACATCCGACAGGGGCAGACCCCGTTTTTTCGGCTGCCCTCGATCGATCGGCGCGCCACCCCTGCCGGTTTTGACGGCGTGGCGGCGGTGCTGGTCGGCGTGCCCTACGACAGCGGCGTCACCTATCAGCCGGGGGCACGTTTCGCGCCCTATCACGTTCGGCGCGTGAGCGCGCTCGTGCAGTCGTTTCATCCACTGCGGCGGGTCGACGTGTTTTCGCGGTTGCGCGCGGTCGACGGCGGCAATATCGCGGTCTCCCCATTTTCGGCCGGCCAGATGCGCGAGCGCATCGAGCTCGAGGTGACGGCCATTGCGGAGGCGGGTGCGGCGCCGGTCGTCGTGGGCGGCGATCATTCGGTGACGCTGCCGATCTTGCGCGCCCTCGCCGAGCGGCACGGGCCGCTGGCGGTCGTGCACGTAGACGCGCACCTGGACACCAGCGGTCCCGAGGTGTGGGGCGACGCGCACCACCACGGCACGCCCATCCGACACGCGCTTGCCGAGGGACTGATCGAGCACGGCCAGCTCCACCAGATCGGCATCCGCGCCACCTGGGGCACGCCGCAGGACGGAACGCTGGTTCTAGAGCATGAAGCCAGGATGTACGACATGGACCTGATCGCGCGCGACGGCGTACGCAAGCTGCTTGCGCAGGTGCGCTCCGACGTGGGCGACCGGCCGCTCTATCTCACCTTCGACGTCGACGCAGTCGATCCGGCGTTCGCACCCGGCACCGGCACCCCGGTTCCGGGCGGCCTCAGCGCGCGCGAGGCGCTCGAGGTCGTACGCGGACTCGAAGGCACGCGCCTGGTCGGGATGGACGTGGTCGAAGTTGCCCCCGGGCTCGACCACGCCGACCTGACCTGCCATCTGGCCGCGCACCTGATCTACGAGGGTCTGGCGACACTGGCCCAGCGCTGACCGTCGGTGCTGGCAGGCATTCTGGGCGCGCTGGTCGCGGGCGGGTTGGGGCTCCCGATCCCCGAGGAGCTGCCGCTCCTGGCGGCGGGTGCGAGCGCGTGGCGGCGCGAGCATCCGCTGGCGCTGCTGGTCGCGACCTGCCTGTGCGGCCTCGTGGCCGGCGATTCGATCCTGTACTGGATCGGCCGGCGCTTTGGCCCCCGGCTCGCGCGCTGGTGGCGCCGCGAGCGCAGTGAGCGTATCGAGCGCCATTTCGCCCGGCACGGTGCCAAGATGCTGCTCCTGGCCCGCTTCGCGCCCGGTGCCCGCTCTGCATTTCTCGTCGGCGCCGGCGCCGCGCGCATGCCGTTCGGCCGCTTTCTCGTCTATGACGGGGTCGCCGCCTGCATCGGGACCGGGGTCTGGTGTGGCGTTGGCTTCGCCTGCGGGCGCGACCTTTCCGCCATCCGCGGCTGGGTGGGCCGGTATCATCAGACCGCAGGGATAGTGCTGCTGGTCGCGCTTGCCGGCGCCCTCGTACTGCAGGCCGTCCGAGCTTTTCGTCGCGCTCGCGCACAACGCGCCCATCCGGTAAAAAGCTGAGCGAGCGGCTCAGGGCGACGTGAAGCGGTAGCCCAGGCTGCGGATGGTCTGGATGTACTGCGCCGCCGGCCCCAGCTTTCGCCGCAGTCGCTTGATGTGCGAGTCGACTGCGCGCGAGGGGCTGCCCCCGCGACCGCTCGAGCTGGTTTCCAGATCCTGCCGCGATAGCACCTCGCCTCCCGCGTGAAGCAGCGCGAGGAGTAGCCGGAATTCCTGAGCCGACAGCGGAACCGCCTGCCCCGCCACCCGCACGCGAAAGGCTTCCGGATGGACCTCGAGCAGGCCGTAGCAGAGCACATCGCTGGGCTCGGTGCTCTTGGGTGCTGGCACTTCCGAGAGGCGCGCGCGCAGGCGCAGCAGGAGCTCGGGAACGCTGAAAGGCTTGACCACGTAGTCGTCGGCGCCGCTCTCGAAACCGGCCACCCGGTCGGTCTCGGCGCCGCGCGCGCTCAAAAGCACGATCGGCATGCGCCAGAGTCGCCGGTCGGCACGCAGCCGGCGGCACAGCTCGAGGCCGGACGCATCGGGAAGCGCAACGTCGATCAGGCACAGCGCGGGTTGCGACGCGCGAATCGTCTCCAGGGCGGCCAGCGCCGCGCGCGCGCGGACGACCGGGTATCGTTCCTGGTCGAGCACGCGCGCCAGCAGGCGGGCGTCGTCGTCATCGTCCGCGACGACGAGCAGCGTGTAATCCGCGGGTCGAAACAGTCGCATCTGGAGGGACAAGCCGGGACGGTACCGCCCTCACGTGCGAAACCGGCGACGCCCTGGTGACAGTTCGGCGAATTCTTGATGGCGAGGACGGCGGGGTCACCGAGTGAAGTCGAATGCAGCCTCCATGTCGGGCGCCGTCGCGTCGGGTCCGCCCAGGTTGCCCAGGTTGAACCGGTGCTCGATGAGAGACAGGATCGCAGTCGTGTCGTAGACCGTGTGGTCGACGTACCCGCGGCGCGCATACGGCGAAATCACGATCGTCGGCACGCGGGCTCCCGGCCCCCAGAGGTCGCGCGCAGGCGGCGCCACATGATCCCAGAAGCCGCCGTTCTCATCGTAGGTGATGATGATGGCGGTGTCGCGGTAGAGAGGGCTCGCCATGATCAACTGCACCATCTGCAGGGTGTGCATCTCGCCCGTGATCAGGTCGGTATAGCCGGGATGCTCGTTGTTCGCTCCCAGCGGTTTCCAGAACACGACCGGCGGGAGGTTGCCTTGGGCGATCCCATCCACGAGGTCGGCCTCGTCCTTCAGGTGATCGGCTTTGGCGCGCGTGCCATCGGCGTAGCTGGCGAAATAGGCGAACGGTTGGTGGTGGAACTGGAAGCGCGAGTCGGGGAAGCCGGCCAACGCGGCCCGCCAGCCGCCCGAGTACCAGGCCCAGTCGACATTGTGCGCGGTCAGAAGGTCGCCGATGGTCATGAAGGTCTGGTTCGGCACCAGCCGCGCAGGGTCGATGCTCGACGGGTGGGGAACGTTGACCGTAAACGCGGTGTTCACGACGTGGCCGTCGGGCGTGACCGCGCCGTCGGTCAGCATGTTGCCCGACGGATCGAGCGTGGCCTTGATGGCGTCCGGGGCGTTGGGGAACATGGGCGTGCGCGCCGCAATCAGCCAGATGTGATTGAGAAATGATCCGCCGAAGGAGGCGTGAAAGAAGTGATCGCACACCGTGTACTGCTGCGCGAGCTGAGCCAGCGGCAAGACCGAGGTCTGGTAGTAGCCCATGGCCAGGCCCTTGGCGTCGCTGACCGCCGCGAACCGGTCCATCGCGCCGCCATGGATCTGCGCGGGCTCCTGATAATAGCGGTGGACGAGATCCGGAATGCTCTGGTTGGCGGGCACGTACTGGCCGATGTCGAACGGTGCGTTGGGCAGGTTGGCCGGGAATCGGGGATCGGGAACCGGCGGCCGCTGGCTGGTGTCCATCGGCTGCGGCAGCGTCGGGTAGACGGTGCCGGAGAGGTCCTGTTGCGGGGCCGCCGACTGGGCCTGCGTGAGACCGTCCGCGCCCGCGAAGCTGCCGTACAGGTTGTCGAAGCTGTGGTTTTCGAGATAGATGACCACGATGTGATTCAGCTTCGCGAGGCCGGTCGGTCCGCCACCCGAGCCACCGGTTCCGCCCGCGCCGCCGGTTCCCCCGGCACCACCCGCGCCTCCCATGCCGCCCGCCCCTCCCATGCCGGCCGCACCGCCGGAGCCGCCCGAGCCGCTCGGCGTGTTGTCGCTGCACGCGCCCAAGAACCCTATGCATGCCAGACAGGCAATCGTTGTTCGCATGCGCGCATTCATGCACGGCCCGCGTGGCGCGCGGGTGCAAGCTCTGCAAATTGATCGTGACGCCGGAACCTGGCCCCGCGCCGCGGGGCTGATTCGCGAATGGGTGGTTACAGGTTTGTCACGCTGGAGTCGAAGCTGGCGAAATCGACGCCGCCGCGGCTGTCGCGCAACACCACCCAGAAGTGAACCACGCCGGTCTCGGGCGGCGCCGTCCACAGGTTTTCGGTCATGGTCTCGGTCTCGTACTCGCCGCGGCCGGTTCGGTCGTGCTCGAACTTGCCGGCGGTCGCGAACCACGACACCCGCATTGCCTCGCGGTGGGAGACCAGTTGCCGCGTCACCAGGTCGAACACCGGATAGCTCTCGACGGAGTCGGCGGTCCAGCCGGCGGTGAGCGTGACCTTGGCACCGATCGCGACGGTGGCAGGCATGGTCACACCCTGGAGCTTGGGATTGTTGTTGAGCGGGTAGCGCATCTGGTAGGCCATCGCGATGTCGATGGGCGCATTGCCGAGGTTGCACTTGACCCGCTCGAGCGCGAAGGCGTCGTCGCGCACGCCATCGACGATCACGCGCACCGGCTGGTAAAAGCCGCCGGTGACGTCGGGATCACGCGGACGCAGCGGCGGCATGCCGGGCTGCTGCGGCGGCGGATCGGGACCAAAGAGCGAGCAGGCATTCATCGGCGTCGCTGCCATGATGGTCGCGGCCGGCCCGCCAATGGGCACGCTGTCCTGGTCGCCCAGACAGGCCGATGCGACCGCGTTGTTTTCGGTCAGCGGCTTGGGCGCGGTGCAGAAGGCCCAGGTGGCCTGCGGGTTGGCGTTGGTCCCGTCGGGTCCGGCCACGAGCAGCGAGTAGGTGACGCTGTCGCCCGGCTTGCCCTCCGCGGGCTCGCCTTTGACCGCGAGCACGCGAAGCTCGCTGACCAGCGATTGCGGCGCGCCCAGATCCGGCTTGCAGGCACAAAGCATCAGGACGCATGCGGACACGCGCATGTCAAAACTCCAGCCGCGCACCGGCCACCGCCAGGGTGGGCAGGCCGGCGATGGTGTCACGGCGCTTGAAGTCGAAATTGTAAATGAACTCCTCGGGATTGCGGCGATTGGTCAGGTTCTGCACATCGACGAAAAGCGACAGCTTGTAGCGCTGGAACGCCATCTGCCGCTCCAGGCGCATGTCGAGCTGATAGAAGGGCGGAATGCGGATGGCATTGTGAGCGCCGAAGATGGGCTCGTACTGGTCGTCGCGCACGTTGTAGAAGGCGCCCACCACGTCGGTGCGTGGAAAACCGGTCGTGTACCGAAAGCGGGCGCCCACCTCCCAGCCGTGTCCGAACGCGTAGCTGGCCAGCACCGCCAGCACATGGGTCTGATCGAAGTCGAACAGGCGGTAGGGCTGCTCGGGATGGTCCCTGCGGTCGCTGCGGATGGCCGAGTAGGTGACCCAGCCGAAAAAGCCGCGCCAGAGCTCCTGACGCAGGAGCATCTGGCCGCCGTAGACGCGGCCGATGCCATCCTGGGTCAGCGCCTGCGCCAGCGGCGGCGTCGGCAGCTCGTTGCGCGAGACCAGATCGTGAAGCAGCTTGTAGAACCCGACCGCCTCGAAGGTCAGGGTTCCGGTGAGCTTGAGCTGGAAGCCGGCCGAAACGTGCTCGGCCTCCTGGAGGCCCAGCGTGGGATTGCCGAACACGGCCGACAGCTCCTCGGGATCGGGCGGCTGGTGATAGACACCGCCGCCGGCGGTCAGCGTGAGTCGCTTGCTCAGCTTGTAGGTGGCCGAGATGCGCGGATCGAATGCGAACTGCATGCGCGTGTACCCGATGCTCGGGGTGTCGCCGATGCGCGGCGTGAGGCGGCTGCCATCGATGACGAAGGGCTCGATGCGCAGGCCCGGCGTCACGCTGAGCCGGCCCAGCGCCAGCTCCAGGTACCCGCACGCGGCCGCGCTGGCGATGTTGGTCGACCAGTCGTCGGCGTTGATCTCGTCGCCGGGCGGCTGGCCGAACACGGTCACGTCGCCCTCGCGCGCCGGCAGATCGATCGAGCCCACGCGCCGGACCTCGGTGTGCGTGCCCTGTGCGTCGGCACCCATGGTCGCGGTTGCAAAGCGCGCGAGGCGCCGCCGATAGCCCGTGCGCAGTGCCCACCGCCAGCCGCTGGTCTCGAGCACGGTCGGGACCGCACCGAAGGTCTGACGCGATTTCGATTCGTCCAGGCCGAACGAGGGCGTGACGAAGAAGCTGGCGCCGTCGGGCAGCAGGCGCTGATAGCGCAGGATGGCGCGCTTGAAGTTGGTGTCGTCGGACTCGGTGCGCTTGACCGCTGGATCGTCCGACGGAATCGTCCGCCGCAAGGTGTCGTCGGCCGCCAGAAACGTGGCCGACAGCGTCTCGTCCTTGCGCAGGAGCGCCGTCAAACGAACCTGGTAGTCGTCGTAGACCGGGATGGGCACGAAATCGCCGACGTCCTCCGAGGTGAAGGCGGGCAGGATCTGGTCGAGATAGCTGCGCCGGCCGGCCGCGCCCAGGCGCAGCCACGGCGTCGGTGCGACCGTGACCATGCCCGAGACATCCATCACGTCGGCCGCGACATAGCCGTGCACGGCGCCCGGCGGCAGTGGCAGCGTCTCGACGCGGACCAGGCCGCCCAGCCCGCGCCCGTATTCGGCGCCGTAGCTGCCCGGCGCCAGGTCGATCGATTTGACCAGATCGGAGTTGATGGTCGAGCGCAAGCCGCCGACGTGATACAGGGCCGGGATGTCGACGCCGTCGACGACCACGCGGGTCTCGCGCGGGGAGCTGCCCCAGACGATGAGCTGCCCCGACCCGAAGGCCGAGCGCCCCACGCCCGGCAGGTTCTGCACCACCTTGAGGGTGTCGCCCTGCGTGCCGGGGACGCGGCGCGCCTCTTCCGTGCGGATGGTGGTCTCGACGGATTCCTTCTTGATTCGGGTGGCGCGGACGACTACTTCCTCATCGACGCCGGCCTCTTTTTCCTCGATGAAGTATTTGAGCGTTTTCTTTTTGGCCTTGACGACCGTTTCCTCGGTGTCGACCGCGACCAAATTCTTGCCCTCGATCGACACTTTGTGCGGGCCCGGCGGCACGTCAGTGAACGCGAAGGCGCCGTCCTCGTCGGTCACCGCGCTGAGGCCGAGATCGCGAAGCGTCACGGTCACTCCCGGAAGCGGCCGCTTCTTGAAGCGCTCCAGCACCACGCCTTCGAAATTGATCTGGGGCCCGGTCGGGACCATCTCGGTCCTGATCTTGAAGTCGTAGCGGTAATCGATTTTGACCGGCGTGGGGGCGCCGTCGACCTGGGCGGGCTCGAACACAAACTGCTTGGCCGCTGTGACCGCGGCGGCGTCGAAATCAGGGCCCGCGGACTTCAGAACCTCGACGCTCACGACGCTGCCGTTTTCGGCGATCTCGATTGACAAGAGCACCTGGGCCTCGGTGCCCGCCTGCTTCTGCGCTTGCGGATACACGGCTTCCACGAATTTCTTGAGCTTCGGGGGCTTGATGTTCGACGGTTGCTGCCAGACCAGCAGCGCGAGCAGGGCGGCGCCGAGGCTCATCAGTCTCCCAGCTCGAACCTGCGCGCCAGCGTGTACTCTCCACCCGTCACTGGCTTGCCGCACCGCATGGCCGGCTTGAAGCGCCACTTCTGCACGGTCGCGATCGCGGCCGCGTCGAGCGCCGCCTCGACAGCGGCGACGATGACCACGTTGGTCACCGATCCGTCGGCACCGATGTAGAGCTTTAGAACCAGCCGGCCTTCGGTGCCGGCGGCGCGCGCCTCATTGGTGTACTCGATGTCGGGCTTGAAGATGGGAACTGGCTTGCTGGGCTCCTCGACACAATCGGCTTCGCCCTGGCCGGCGGCCGCGGAGTCCTGCGCGTCCTGGCGCCGTCGCAGGGCGCTGGCGACCTTTCCAGGCGTGGCGGGGGCGGGTTTCGCGGCGGCCGGTCGCGGCGGCAGCACTGCCAGCCCGGGCCCACCCGCGGTCGCGGCCTCGTGCGCGTCGTCGTTCGAAAACGTCTGCGCTACATGGATCGGTGCCGCGGCGGGTCTGGGCGCGCTCGCGGGCGCAGGGGTCGCTTTGGGAACAGTGGCCGCTACCTTGGTCGGCGGCTTGGGCGGGGGCGGCTTGGGCTTGTCCGGCTTCTTCTCGGCCTTCTTCTTTTCCGACTGAACGGCGACGGTGGTGGCGCGGCGGATCCGCTTGTGCTCCGACGCGCGCAAGAGACTCACGGCGAGGGCGCCGTGGATGAGCCCGGAGATGATGACGGTCCGTAGCTGCACCTACTCGCCCTGCTGCACGTTGATCGCGAACTTGGTGACGCCGGACAGCTTGGCGATGTCGAGCACATGCACCACTTTGCCGTGCTGGACTTCCTTGTCGGCGCTCACCACCAGAGAGAAGTCGGGATCGGCAAGCACCGCCTCTTTCAGTTTCTTGACCACATCCTCCTCGGTCGTGGGCGCGTCATCCCAGGTCAGCGCGCCGGTCTTCAGCACCGCAACCGTGTGCGGCTTGTCGGCAGTGCCGTCGGTGGACCTGGCCTTGGGCAGCTGCACCTTCAGCGTCTGCGCGACGATGTAGGTCGACGAGACCATCAGGATGATGAGCAGCACCAGCACCACATCGACCAGCGGGGTGACGTTGATGGCGGCGATGGCGCCATTCCGGCGGCCGCCGCCCGCGTCCATGGTCCCGGCCATTTATGCCTCCACCTCGGGGGCGACCGCGCGCAGCTCGCGTTCGCGACGGCGCGACGCGTGGTTGGCGCGACCGTCGGTCGCCTTCATCTGCGCGACCACCAGGTTTCCGAGCGAGCCCACGTTCTCCTCGATCTGCCCGGCCTTCTTCTGGAAGGTGTTGTAGGCAATCACCGCCGGCAGCGCGACCAGGATGCCGACCGCGGTCGCGACCAGCGCCTCCGCGATCGCGCTCATGACGTTGCCCATGGCGCCCGAGGTGGCACCGGCGCCCGCGCCCAGCTCGTGGAAGGCGGTGACGATGCCGAGCACGGTTCCGAACAGACCGATGAACGGCGCGTTGTTGCCGAGGGTGCCCAGGAAGAGCAGTCCGCCCTCGAGCTTCTTGCGGCGCTGGCGCAGGACGCCCTGCAGCACCTCCTGGAACGACTCGGGGCCGGCGTCGTACCACTTCATCGCGGCCGCCAGGACCTCGGCCTCGACCGATCGGCTCGCGCCGAGGAGCTTCGAGATGCCGTCGTGATCGCCCGCGTCCAGCCGGCGCAAGATGTCCGCGCCCAACGCCTCGGCGTCGATGCGCCGCCGGCGGAAGAACCACCAGCGCTCGAGGATCATGCCGATCGACAGGACCGACAGCGCGATCAAAAGGTACAGGACCACGCCTCCGGCCACCTGAGCGATGGAGAGTAGCTTCTGGATGAGACCCATGACTGCCTCCTTCTACGGAATGTCGAACTGCAGGGCGGTCGTGCCCGCGCCGGCGCCATGCGGCAGGCGCACGTCGGCATCGGTCATTTCGCCGCTGGCATGAACGATCGGATTGCCCATCGAGATGGCGTCGACCGTCCAATTGGCAAAGGCCGCGCTGCAGAGCGAATACGCCTCGACGCGCACCAGGTAATGCCCCGACGGCACGCGCATCTTGTAGGTGACGTCCTCCTGCCGCCGTCCATCGATCAGGCACTGCGAGTTGGAGTCGAAATCGAGGATTCCGCCGCCATTGACCTGATTTGGATCCGGTGGCGGCTCGCCCGGCCCAGGCGGGACGAAGTCGTTGATGTTGCGTGCCCATACTTCGGTGCCGTCGGGCTCCATGACGTGGAGGTCGAGATCCGATTCGGTGTCCCACTTGAGGGTCACGATGAGGAGCCCCTGCACGGTCACGTCCTTGACCAGGAGGCTCTGCGGCGTGGGCGCGCCGAAATGGCCGTTTGCGTCGACCGCCGCGAACTCGAGGTCGCGCGGACCGGGCGGCAGCGCGGGAGAGAGCGACGCGGTGGCGTTGAACTCGAGCAGGTTGTTCTCATTCAGGTCGGGGCTACCTGCCGGCACGATCCAGTAGCCCGCGTCGGCGGCGAAGCCGATGGCAACCGCGCGCGCGTTTGTGGAGAGGTGGCCACCCAGCGCCTTCTTGAGCTGCCCCGGAAACACGGCATTGTTGCGGCTGGTCAGATCGACCACCATGGGCCCGTCGGGCGCGGGCGCCGGCAGCGGTCCCGGGAAGAACTGCGCGCCCGAGATGCGGATCCACGCCTCGAGCCCGGCGCGTGCATCGACGCCCTCGCTGCAGCCGGCGAAAAGAACCAGAAGAAGGGCGGCGCGCCTCACCATTGGACCTGCCCGCGCGCGATGATCGCGTCGTCCTTGAGGTTGGTGGGATTGCCGGCCGCGTCGCGGCCGTTGTGGTTGCGATTGCGGTCGTATTCGACGCTGAACCGGCCGAACGAATACAAGAATGCGCCGGTGACGGAGAGCGCGTCGAAGCTCGAGTCCTTCGGGATCACCATGCCGGCGCGCTGGTCGAGCGCATCGGCGTCCGGATCATAGAAGTCGTAGCGCGCTCCGACCATGAAATGACGACCCAGCTCCTGGGTCAGGGCGGCGTAGTAGCCGCGCTCGCGCAAGTCCCGGCCCGCGCTCACCGGATCGGCCACCAGGATGGCGCGATCGAGGTTGGTGGCCGAGTAGATCTCACCGTAGGCCGAAAGCTCGCCCAGGGCGGGCACTCGAACCTGCAGCCGGAAATCGCCGCCGATGGCCGAGCGGTCGAAATTCTTGGACGGCGAAGGGGCGCTGCCCGGGATGACCTGGATCTCGCCGGGATTGACGACCCCGTCTTCGTTGATGTCGCGCCAGACCAGAACGTCCTTGGTCGCGGGCGTGCCGGGATGGAGGCCGGTGCCGGCCAGGGCCGAGAAGCCCGCGACCACGCGCACGCGCGCCGCCAGCTCGGTGTCGATGCCCACGCGGCCCACCAGATCCTTGTCACCGTTGGGATCGCGCCCCGGGTACAGCTTTTCCCCCAGTGGGTCGCCGTTCATGAGCCCGAACGCGTAGCGCAAGAAACGCCAGCCCCCCGAAACCCGCACGCCCAGGTCGTACTCGCCGGGAAACAGTGCCCGCTCGGCGGTCGAGCGCTCCATGAACAGGCGATCGCGATCGCTCTGCAGCACCTCGAAGCCAAACGGCGTCTTGAACAGACCCACCGTGCCCTGCACCCGCGGCAGCTCGCCCGGCGCCGGCGGCGGCCAGCGCAGGGAGGCCTCGGCGTTGATGATGCGCGCGCTGGCGCCGTTGACGGTGTTGCCGTCGAACTCGACCGCACCGGCGACGATGCCGTAGTCGAGATCGATCTTCGCGCGGGCACGGCGCACCAGGAACCGATCTTCGTTGAGCGGTGCGCTGGTCGCGTTGTTCAGTTGATCCTGCGATGACTGCCGGGCCTGGAAGTCCAGCTGCGCGAAGCCGCTCAGGGTCAGTCCCAGTCGCGCGGTGCGCGCTGGAGGCGGTGGGGCCTCGGGAAGGGGAGGCGACGGCCGGTGGATCTCGGCTTCCAATCGGTCGAGCCGCGCGCGGTCGGTGGCACGGGCTGCCTTCTCGGCGTCGAGCTCCCGACGCAAACGTGTCAATTCTGGATCCGAAATCGGAGCAGGTGGGCCTTCCTGGCTGCTCGCCGCCTGCGCGAGCAGCCATATCGCGATCGGCGCAGCGTTCATCCGTGCGAGCGCCTACGGGAGCGGCGGCAGGCCGCCGTCAGGGAGCAGCTTGCCGGGCGGGATGTTCGGCGTCTTGTTGATCTTCACGGCATCGGTGCAGGCGTTGATGATCTCGACGTGCGTCTGCGGGTTCATGAAGCAGCCCGCGTCGGGCATGCCGGAGCCGCCCGAGCCGCCGGTACCGCCCGCGCCGCCCGCGCCGCCCGCTCCGCCCGCGCCGCCCGAGCCGCCGCGGCCACCCGCGCCCGAGTTGTCGTTGCCGCAGCCGCTCACCGTCACCGAAAAGGTCGCGCCCGCAAGCAGGAGCGCGAGCGCCAGGCCTCCAAGTAGCTTTCTCATGGTCGTCGCTCCTTACCGGGGCTCACAGAAGCCGTGACGGCACGAACCGCTCGCACACGGCGAGCTGGTCGAGCACACCGTGCAACGCGACGGCAGGATGTTGGTCGCCTTGTATTCGAAATAGCAGTCGCAGGGCGTGGCGTCGTTGTAGAGCGACAGGTCGCCGCCCTCGGCGGTGCGCTTGACGTGCATGGCGCACAGCGGAATCACCTTGGCCGCGATCGCGACGTCGGTGATGTCGAAGGGCGCCGGCGTGCCCCCGCTGCCGGTGTTGCCCATGACCCAGTCGACGAACATCTTGGCCCTCGCATTGGTCGGCACGCCCTGGCCGTTGGCGGCGACGATCATGTGCACGTAGCCGAAGGGCAGATAGTGGCCGTCGCGCACGTTGCGCTTGTCGAACGTGGTCGGCGATGAGTCGGCGAAGTAGGCGAAGTACTGCTTGTAGGCCCGGAAGGCCAGTTGCGTGAGCGTGTCCCGGTGCGCGTCATAGAACGCGGCCGCCAGGAGTCCAATCGTCGCCTCCGGATTGGTCGACCCGGTCACACCCGCCAGCACGCCCGAGCTGTTGTTCGGGTTGGCGGTCGTGCCTTGCACCTTGTTACTGGGCACGCCGATCGAGGAGGCCAGGATGCCCTGCGTGCCCGACGTCATGTCGCGGATGATCTTGAACATATTGTTGAGCCAGGGCATGACCCCGCCCTGGTCATCGGGAAAGCCGAAGACCATGTAGCCTTCCTCGGCCACCAACGCCTGCTGCGAGCTGGCCTTCGGCACCACGAAGCACATGGCCTGCGCGGGACCGCTGATGTCGATGAAGCCGGCCGGCAGGTCGGCGCCCAGACAGAACTTGCCGAACACGTCCGAGACCCCGACGTCGACCGTCTGACCGGCCATCGGCAGCGCGCAGGTATTCGACACGGGCGGCATGCCCGGCATCGAGTTGGCCGTGAAGTAAATGCCGTTGCCGGCGGCGAGGGTGCCGTTGACGACGGCGTCGACGCCGGTGCAGGAGCCGCTGTTGACGTAGACCAGTGTGACCGGATTGGCCTGCGTCGAGAGCGGCACGCTCATGTTCTGGATGAACGGCTGGATGGCGCTCGAGCCCTTGACATAGATCGGATTGGGCAGGGCCGAGCAGTCGACAGCGAGCGCTGCGCGTGGGAGCGCGGCGATCGCCAAAGCGGTGATCCACTTCACGCGTTTCTGCATGCGATCCTCCGACGAGAAAAACGGCTGACCGCAGCACTACCGATCGCCGACCCGGAGATCAACGGGGGGAGACCATCTTTTGCGAAAGACTTGCTGGCATGAAACGCGATGGCCGCATTGGAGGCGCGCTTGATCGGGAGCGTTCACCGACCTGCCGCACATTGCGGTGCGGACGTTCAGTCGATCCGGGCGGGGTTGCAAGGGCTGGGCTGGCGGCCGCGGGCGCTGCCTTTAGCGTGGGTCGCGCTCGCGGTCCAGCACCTGTCCGGCGCTCAGGCGGAGCGCCGCGCGCGCGTAAGACAGATCCGCGTCGGCCTGGATGCGGGCCACGTCGGCCGAAGCGGCGTCGCGTTGCGCCTCGATCACCTCGAGCTGTGTGCCCACGCCGCTCGCATAGCGTCCGCGCGCGTGGTCGGCCGCGGTCCAGGCCGCTCTTGCCTGTGCACGCGCCGCCCGGCAGACCACGATCCCCGAGCGCACGCGCTGCCAGGATTCGTGGATCTGGTCGCCCACCTGGAGACGCACGCGCTCCTGCCGCACCCGCGCCGCGTCCGCGGCCGCCGCCTGCGCGCGCATATCGCCCAACAGGGCCAGGTCGAAGTGCCAGGTCAGGGTCAGCGCGAGCGTGTACGAAGAGTCGTGTCCGATGAATCCGGCCGCGTTCGTGAAATGCTCGGTTGCGCTTCCCCCGAGTGTGGGCGCGAACGCGAGCGTGGCCGCCTGCGCACCCAGCTCCGCGCTGCGGCGCTGCTCGCTCGCCGCCACGAGCGCGGGCAGGCGTCCGGGTGGCGTGCCTTCCCACTCCTCGAGCGGCGGCTCGTCGTGGAGGTCATCGGCGGAAGCCACCACCTCCTCGGAGGCGGCCAGGCCGGTCAGGGTCGAGAGCGCACGCCGGGCCAGCTGCGCCGATAGATCGGCGTCGGCGATGGTCTGCCGCGCCCGCTCGACCTCAGCCGCCGACCGCTCCACATCGAGCTCGGTTGCAACCCCGGCTCGCCGCCGCTCGACCGTCAGATCATGATTGGCCTGGGCTGCCGCCAGCGTGCGGTCGCCAGATTGCCGGAGCGCCACTGCACCGATCAGCTGGTAGTAGGAACGGGCGACCTGCTTTTCGACGTCGAGCAAAGTGGCCCTGATCTGGTGCCGCGACGCACGCGCGCTGGCACGCGCCGCCCGCGCACGGGTCCAGGCCGCCAGATCGACGATCGGAACCCCCGCCTGGATGAATGCGTCCCACTGGTCGTTGGGCACGATGACGATGGTCCCCACGCCACTTTGATATTGGTTGCGCGTGTACACGCCGCGCACGTTCAGCGAGGGCAGGACGGGGCCCAGGCTCATCAGCGCTTCCTGGTCGCGTTCGACTGCTGTCAGCGCTGCTTCGCGGTTGTCGACGTTGACCCGACGCGCGCCGTCCAGGAACTCGGCAAGCGGTTGCAGCGCGAACGCGGGCACCGCAGCGACCATCGAGCCCGCGATGACGAGCACGGGCGCGAGCTTCTTGAGGTTGCGATTCGACACGGGTGGCGCTTCTTCACCTCACGTGCCATTCGCTTCGTAATGGAATGATTGAGGTCTGCCCGCGTGCGCTGTCGGATTGGCGACGATCCCTGTCGGAGCCGCTTACAACCGACCAGGCCGCGACCGATGTTCTTGCGGAGTGACGTGCTCGGCGAGACGGTCCAGGCTGCTCAGCCAGCGTTCCTTCTGCGCATTGCGCGCTGCGACGGATTCGAAAACGGCCTGATACAGCGTCAGCTTGGTTTTGCCGTCTTCTTCGATCAGGGTCACGGTCACCAGGGTTTCATGTCCGGGCCGTCCCTGGGCGTCCTCGCTGGCGCTGGTGAAGAGGATGCGCTCCCCGTCGACGATTTCGAGAAAGATGCCCTGCGACCAATGCTCCCGACCGTCGGGCGATCGCATGCAGACGCGGAAGGTGCCGCCGGGCCGGACATCCAGCTCGCACCAGGGCGTCGTGAAGCCCTTTGGGGCCCACCAGCGCAACAGCTGATCTTTGCGAGTCCAAGCCTGGGAGATCACGCGCGCGGGCGCCTCAAAGGCTCGCTTGATGACGAGCACCCGTTCCATCGGCTCCGCGGGGGGGTGTGTTCTCATGGCCATGGTTCCTCCCGTCCTGCGCAGCGGCGCAGGGAAGCCCTCTGGCGAACGCGGTCGCCCTGAGCTCTTTATAAGAAGACGAACCAGGCGGCCTGCGATCGACAGCCAGGCCACTTTTTTTCCGTTTGGAATGAAATCAGGCGTCTAGAGGCAACTTAGGAGGGCGATCTGACGCTCGCTCACTGGGCCAGCGCGACCTCGGCATTCGGCACCAGCTCCGCGCTTTCCTCGGGCCGATGCTGGCGCGCGACCAGCATGTAGATGGCAGGAACGAAGAAGAGCGTAAAGGCGGTGCCCATGGCCATGCCGGCGACCAGCACCAGACCGATGCTGTTGCGCGCGGCGGCGCCCGGTCCGCTCACGAGCGTCAATGGGAAGTGGCCGCAGATGGTAGCGACGCTGGTCATGAGGATCGGCCGCAGCCGGGTCGCCGCGGCTTCCCGAACTGCTTCCAGCTTGCTCTTGCCGCGCCGCTGCAGCTGATTGGCGAACTCGACGATGAGGATGCCGTTTTTGGCCACCAGTCCCACCAGCGTCACCAGTCCGACCTGTGAGTAGACGTTGAGCGTGGTGGTCCAGCCGCTGGTCAGCGACCGCATGTTCGGGTCGGGCATCTTCAGGAACGTCATGATGAGCGCGCCGAACATGCCGAGCGGCACCGATCCGGCCAGGATCACGAGCGGGTCGCGGAAGCTGTTGAACTGAGCGGCCAGCACCAGGAAGATGAGCACGATCGCCAGCAGGAACGCGGGCAGGAACCGATTGCCCTCGGTGCGCAGCTGACGCGACTCTCCCGTGTAGTCGATGCTGTAGCCCTTGGGAAGAATTTTTGCGGCTTCGTCCTCCAGATAGCGCAGCGCCTGGTCGAGCGGACGGATGGCCACGCCGCTCAGCTTGACCGCGTTGAGCTGCTGGAACCGATTGAGGCTGCGCGGCGCCACCGCGCTGCGCAGGGTGGCGATGGTGCTGAGCGCGACCAGCTGACCGTTGGGCCCGGTTACGTAGATGTCCTTGAGCTGGTCGGGATTCAAGCGCTCGACCCGCAAAAGCTGCGGGATGACCTTGTAGCTGCGCCCGGCAATGCTGAAGCGGTTGACGTAGTTGCCGCCGACGGCGGCCGACAGATCTTGTCCCACCGTCTGCAGGTTCAGGCCCAGGTGGGCCGCCTTGTCCCGATCAATCTCGATCTGGGACTCGGGCTGGTCGATCTTCACGTCGATCTGGGGCGGGAACGCGAACATCCCGCTCTGCGCCGCCTTCTGCTGCAGCTGCTGCGCGAAGCCGAGGATCTCGGCGGGCTCCGCGGTCGATGCGATCACGACCTCGACCGGGAAATTGCCGCCGCCCGGCAGGGCCGGCGGCAGAACCGCGAAGGTCTGGATGCCCGGAATGGCGGCGACCCGCCTCTGCACGTCGGGCAGCACGCGGAAGGCCGTGCGCTCGCGCTGGTCCCATGGCTTGAGCCCGACTCCCCAGAAGCCGCCCACGGGCGTCGTGATTTGAAAGGTGAATTGGCTCTCGGGGAGGGCCGCGACGTCTTTCTGCACGGCGCGCGTGGAGGGAGTGACCTGGTCGAGCGTGGAGTTCGAGGGTGTATTCAGGATCCCGAAGACGACGCCCTGATCCTCGGCCGGCGCCAGCTCCTTGGGAGAGAACGAGAACATCGCGAACGCCAGAACGCCCACCACGATCCAGGCGCCGTAGATCACGCCGCGCGAGGCCAGCACGCCGTCGAGCTTGCGCAGGTACCAGCCCCGAAAGCGCTCGAATGTGCGGTTGACCAGGCCCGAGAGGCCGCGGGTTTGGTGGCCGGCACGAAGCAGATGCGCCGACATCACCGGTGACAGCGTCAGTGCCACGATGCCCGAGATGGTGACCGCTCCCGCCAGCGTCAGCGCGAATTCCTTGAACAGCGCGCCCGTCAGGCCGCCCTGGAAGGCGATCGGCGTGTACACGGCCGCCAACGTGATGGTCATGGCGATGATGGGCCCGACCAGCTCGCGCGCCGCTGTTAAAGCGGCGTTGGCGGCGGTTTTTCCTTCCCGCAGATGGCGCTCGACGTTTTCGACCACGACGATGGCGTCGTCCACCACCAGCCCGACCGAGAGCACGATTGCCAGCAGGGTCAAAAGATTCACCGTGAACCCGAACGCCTGCATCAAAAACACTCCGCCCACCAGCGACACGGGAATGGCAACCACCGGCACCAGCACCGATCGGAACGAGCCCAGGAACAGGAAGATGACGATGACGACGATCAGCAGCGTCTCGGCGAGCGTCTGCACGACCTCGTTGATCGCGCTGCGAATGTACGAGGTGGCGTCGTAGGCGATCTCGGCGCGCAGCTGCTCGGGAAGCTCCTTCTTGAGGGAGTCGAGATCCACACGTGCGCGCTTGATGACGTCGAGCGCGTTGGCATTGGGGAGCGCCCAGATGCCCATGAAGACCGCCGTCTCACCGTTGAAGTTGACCGCGGTGTCGTAATCCTCCGCTCCCAGCACCACATCGGCCACGTCGCCCAGCCGCACGGTTGCACCGTCACGCTCCCGGATCACGAGCTGCTTGAACTCGGCCACGGAGCGGAGATCGGTGTTCGCGGTCAGATTGATCTGAACGAGCGACCCCTTGGTCTGTCCCACTGCGGCCAGGTAGTTGTTGGCGGCCAGGGCCTGCCGCAGCTGGGCGGGGCTCACGTTCAAGGCCGCCATGCGGTCGGCCTTGAGCCAGATCCGCATGGCGAAGGTCCGCGCGCCCAGGATGTCGGCGCGCTGCACGCCCTCGATGGCCGAAAGTCGCGGTTGCACCACCCGCACCAGGTAATCGGTGATCTCGTTCTGCTTGAGGAACTGCGACGAGAAGCTCAGATACGCGGATGCGAACTGGCTGTCCGCAGACTCGATGTTGATGACCGGAACCTCCGCTTCCGGGGGCAGGTCGCCACGCACCTGATCGACCTTGGAGCCAATCTCGGCCAGCGCGCGCGTGGCGTCGTAGTTGAGTCGCAAGCGGGCACGAATGAGCGAAACGTTCTGGTGGCTCTCGGACTCGATGTAGTCGATCCCGTCGGCGGCTGCGATGACGCGCTCGAGCGGTGTGGTGATGAAGCCGCGCACGAGCTCTGCGTTGGCGCCCACGTAGGTGGTGGTGACCGTGATGGCGGCATTTTCGCTGCGCGGATACTGGCGGACGTTGAGCGAGCGAATCGCTTGAACGCCGGCGATCGTGATGGCCAGGCTGACCACGATGGCGATGACGGGGCGCCGGATGAAAAGGTCGGTGAAGGTCATGGATGTCTACCTGTCGCTCGGTTGGGGTGCGATCTGCACGTTCGGCGCCAGCTCGTTCTTGACGACGACCGCCATTCCGTTGCGCAGCTTGAAGGCGCCGCTCGAGACCACGGTTGCGCTGGGCTCCACGCCCGTCTCCACGGCCACCAGATCGCCGCGACGCTCGCCCACGCGAACGAACTTCTGGCGCGCCCGCGGCGATCCGTCCTTCTGCTCCACCACGAACACCGAATCGCCGTAGGGCGCATAGATCACGGAGGTGGCCGGGATCAGCAGCACGGGCCGCCTTTCCGCCGACACGACGTCGACCTTGACGAACATGCCGGGCCGAAGGCGCCCATTCTGGTTGGGGAAGGTGGCCCGGACGCGCACGTTGCGCGTGGCGACGTCGATCTCGGAGTTGATCGTGCTGATGCTGCCGTCCCAGCTCGCGCCGGGGAAGGTGTCGGTCTGCAGGTGGACCTCCTGGCCCAGCTTGAGATCGGAGAGAGCCTGCTGCGGCAGCGAGAATTCGGCGTAGATGGGGCTCACCGACTGCAGCGAAGCCAGCGCGGTCCCCGGTGAAACCGACTGACCGAGCTCGACCTGGCGGATGGCGATGCGACCGTCGAAGGGCGCGCGAATGGTCTTCTTCGCGATGGTGGCCCGCAAGCCTTCGACTGTGGCCTCGGTCTGCTTGGCGCGGGCGTCGGCAGCGTCGAGATCGGCCTCGGTATTTGACCCAGTTTTGCGCAGCTGTTGCGCGCGCACGAGGCTCACCCGGGCCAGCTCTGCGTCGGCGACCGCGGCGGCCAGCTGCGCTTCCTCGGTCGAGGTGTCGAGCTGGACCAGGAGCGCACCGCGCTGGACCGATGTGCCGGACTCGAATCCGATTTTTCGGATGATGCCGGGCAGCTCGGCTCCCAGCGTCACACCGTGGATGGCCACGAGCGATCCGACGGCCGCTCGGCTGGCCTGCCACTGGGTCGACTCCACCTTTGCCGTCGTGACCGATTCGGGCGGGGGCACGAACGACTTGCCCGCGCGGACCATCGCGGAGATCTGATTGGCCTTGACTCCAACCAGCACGGCGATAACCGCGACCAGACCCGCAATCACGGAGATGCGCAGCCCGCGCCGGGATCGCTTCGAGCCCACTTGCACCATTGGAGACGTCGAGTCGAGGATCGCGTTCACGTTGACCTCCGGTCGTTCCATCCGCTTGCTCTGGGCGTGCCAACAAAATCTCGTGTGATCTCTGGAGATGGGATGTCAGGAGAACCGACAGGTTGTCGGTCGGGCTGACAGGGATCGCCGACAAGCCCTCGCGAGGCGGCGGGGCGCTGTCACACGCGCACCCCCGGGCTCGTCTCAAGCATATGCGTGCAGACTGCACGGCACCGGAGTCGGTTGTCGGAAAACCGACTGCCGAGCTGTCGGGCCTCCATGCAGGCGCGCCCGCCGCGCCGTGCCAGTATGACATGAATTCGCACACATCCGGGGCCTCGGCTGCTGCTGGCGCTGGCACGACTCTGGCTTATGATGGGGGCATGCTGGCCGAGCAGTACGAGTCTATTCGCGACGCCCACATTCTGCGCAACCTTTGGACCTGGTCCAGGAAGCGCTCGGCCTTCTTCGTCCTCGGCCCGACGGTCATCCTGGTAACGCTCGCTCTCGCGGGCGTGCCGGGCTGGCGAATCGGGGTACTGGTCATGCTGGCCGCGGCCTGCATGGGCATCCACAGCATCGTGCCGCGCGTGGTCGACCGTCCGGAGTCGATGTATCGAGCGCTGGTTCTGACCTACGTCGTCGTTCTTCCGCTCGCCGCCATCAAGCTCGGTCTGACCGGCGGCGTGACCAGCCCGCTCGTCATTCTGTACCTCGGCATTCCGGCCAGTGCGATGGTGATCGTCGGTCCGCGGCGCGGCGCCCTACCGGTGCTGGGCCTGAGTGGCCTGCTCCTGGCTGCGCTCGCATTCGAGCCGGCTTCCTGGGCGGGGCCGCCGATTCTCCGCCCCTACGCGGTCGCACTGACGCTCGAGTCGGTGGTGCTGGTGGGGCTCAAGGTGGGCGGGGGGCTGTTTGCAATGTGGGGCGCCAATCAAAGCGCGCAGGAGGAGCTCGACCGGCTGCGCGAAGACGCGTTGGTCCAGCTTTGCGAACGCGCGCGACGGCTGCAATCGATGAGCGCAAAGGTGGCACACGAGCTGAAGAATCCGCTCGCCGCCATCAAAGGCCTGGTGCAGCTTTTGGAGCGGAGCGAAAAGGACCCACGCGACCACGAGCGCATGGCCGTGATTGGCTCCGAGGTCGGGCGCATGGAGGAGATCCTGCGTGACTACCTGTCGTACTCGCGCCCGTTCGACGAGCTCAAGCTGCAGCCGGTCGAGCTCGCTGGGCTGGCTCAGGATGTGATCTCGACGCTGTCGGGTCGAGCGGAGGCGGCCGGTGTGTCGCTCCGGGTCCGCGATGGCACGGGAGCGATTGCCCGGGTCGACCGCCGCCGGCTCAAGGAGGCGTTCATCAACCTGGTGCAGAACGCCATCGAAGCCTGTGAGCGCGGCGGCGTGGTCGATCTGGAGGTACGGCGACGCGAGCGGCAGGCCGAGGTCGTCATCGTCGATACCGGCCGCGGCATCCCGCCGGACGCGCTCGCGCGCCTGGGGACGCCGTTCTTTACGACCCGAGAGGATGGGACCGGCCTCGGGGTCGTCCTGGCCCGCAGCGTGGTGGTCCATCATGGCGGCTCGCTCGAGTTCCAGAGCCACCCGGGCCGGGGCACTCGCGTGACCTTGCAGCTGCCGCTCGATCTGAACGCGTAAGCCGAATTCCCTGCGGCGCGCTGGTTAGCGACACGTCGGGAGGCTCATTTGGCCTCCTCTGGCGTGTACGGCCCCTTGGCTTCGCCCCAGCCCCATCGCGGCATCGGCGAGCCCTCGACCACGGTAGCGCCGCCCGGCTGCGAGTTGATGACCGCCAATCGCGAGCCCCATTCGAGATAGCTCACGAGCGCCGAGCGGAACTCGGGGTCGTCCGGTATGCCCTGGACGTCGGCGCACTCGAGAAGGAGCTGCATCCAGCGCTTGCGTTGCTCCTCGGTGAGCGAACGTCCCATGTGGCGCCGGATCATGTTCGGGTGTCCACCGTAGCGCTCGCTGTACTCTTTGGGACCGCCGAACACCTCGGCAATGAAGGCTGCCACGTGCTTGAAGTGCTCGGGCCCCATCTGGGCGAACACGGGCCCCAATAGCGGGTCCTTCGGCACCCGTCGATACAGCTCGCCGATCAGCCGCTCGATCGCAGGCTTTCCGCCCATCCACTCGTACAGCGTGGGAATTTGTTTGGTCTCCATGTCGCTCCTACCGCGATCACCGAATTGGCGTCAGCTCGTAACGAACGTGTGCGTGAACCGCGCGGACAATATAAGCCGGCCCAGCGATTGGGCCATGACTTGTTTGCTTCAAGCCATTCCGGTCACCCCTCCCGGTCGAGCGAACGGTCCACGTGCGCTGAATTGGCCGCGCTCCAGGCGCCGAGGTATCCCTCCAGGTCGCGGACCGGGACCGCGCGCGACGGACCCGCAACCGGGGCCGCACGGTGACGGCGGGCCTCCAACAGGGCCGGCAGCATGACCAGGGCGGTTCCGAGGCAGGCCAGCTCGCCCAGCGCGGCCAGCAAGCCAAACGACGCGATGGCGCGGTTCGCCGCCAGAAGGAGAGTCCCGTATCCGATGGTGGTGGTGAGGCTGCACAGAACGACCGCACCGCCGGTGGTTGCGACCAGATCGGCGGGCGCACGGTCGGGTTGGTCGAGATGGCGCCTCACCATGTTGATGGCATAGTCGGCGCCGACACCGATTGTGATGGGAATCGCGACGAAGTTGAGAAAGTTCAGACGCATCCCGCCGAGCGCCGCCACGCCCAGCATGAGAGCGAGACCGCCCAGGAGTGTGCCCAAGACGAGCCGGATGGCGCGCCCGCGCCGCAGCGTTGCGATCACGAGCAGCAGCACGCCGGCCAGCGAGAGCGCGACCGCGCGCGGGCCGTCCGCAAGCACGCTGCGCACGATGTCGGCGAAGATGAGCGGCCGCCCGGCCGCCCGTACGACCTCACCGTCCTCGAGCGGAGTGGCCTCGACCGCCTGTGCGAAGCGGAGCAGGAATTCGCCATCCCAGGCGGTGTGCCCTGAGCGCGGCAGAACCACGACCACACGACCCAGCGTGCCGTCGGTTTCAGTAAACGGCGTGCGCAGCTTGAGCGGCAGATCGGCCGTCGTGAGCACGCGCAGGCCATCGGGTGGCCTGTGGGCGCGCA
>DATFWX010000154.1:0-75118 GCA_035258845.1 Polyangia bacterium
CGGTGCCGGCAACGCCGCGCTGGCCGACGGCAATGGCGCTTCGGGCCCGGCCGGGTGAGCGCACGCGCCGGCCGGATCGGGCTCCGGCCACAGCTGCTCGATGAAGCGCCGGGGCAGCGGGCCCGCCAGCAGTCGATCGTCGACTGCGATCCGGACCTGCGCGTTGTCGTCCGCGAATGCCAGCGTGACCGCGAGCGATGGGTCGACCGTCCGCTCGGCCGCGGCCGGAGTGCCCGGGGACACGCCGAAGCCCGGTTTGCGCGCGCGCACAGGCGGCGGGCCCTGCGCGGGCGCTCTGTAGTGGCCGCGCAACACGAGCTGTGCACATGTGCCGGCATCGCACGGATAGGTGCCGCTGGAATAGGGCGCCGCGGCGAAGTCGATGGCGCCGAAGCTGCCGTCGGGCTGCGCGAGCTCGAAGCGGACCCCATCCGCGCTGCCCGCGATGGCCCAGCGCACGACCGATAGATCCTCCGACGGCGCGTAGGTGATGGTGATCGACTGCGGGGTCCACGGGCTGGGCACGAAGAGCACCCGACCGCAGCCGAGCGCGGCCGCGCATACGAGCGCGAGCGCTGCCACAAGCGCCGCACGATGCCCCTTGGCGCCCATCACCGCCCCCCGCCTTCGCAAGAAGCAAGCCAGTGCGCGTCAGTGCCGGCGTTGCGTTTTTTCAAGCAAGTCCATCTACTGTCCCCGAACCCAATGGGTGAAAAGCTCAGAAAACTGACAGGAGTGTCGCGATCTCCGCCACATCCGGCTGTGACCGAGATCACCGTAGACGACTCTTTTTGCAGCGACTAGAGTCGAGGCGTGCGGGCTCGAATCACGTTCTATTACGATGTCGTCTGTCCGTGGGCCTTCCTGGCTTCCACCCGGATCGAATCCGTGAGCGCGGCCGGAGGCGCGGCGCTTCTGTGGCAGCCGATTCTGCTGGGAGGCCTCTTGCGCGCGCTGGGCACGCCCGAGCCCATGTCGACCATGTCCGAGAACAAGCTGCGGATGGGCCGGCTCGACCTCGCGCGCTGGGCCGATCATCTGGGCGTGGCGCTGCGGTACCCGGCGCAGCATCCGCGCCGGACGCTGGAGGCCATGCGGCTTTTGACCGCGACCAGCGATCCGGCGCGGCGGGCCCAGCTCTCGCACGCGCTGTACCGGGCCTACTGGCAGGAAGGCGCGGACGTGGCCGATCCGGCCGTGCTCGATCGAATCTATGGCGCGCCCACCCAGCCCGTGGTCAGCGATCCGGGGGTCAAGGACGCGCTCCGCGACGCAACCGAAGCGGCCGCCCAGGCCGGCCTTTTCGGCGTGCCCTCGTTCGTGTGCGAGACCGACGACGGCGCGCGCTTTCTGTTTTGGGGTCAGGACCGGCTGCCCTTCGTCGAACAGGTGCTGGCCGGTTGGCGCCCGCGCTCCGGATAGGCGCCTGCCGTGCACCGTCTGCTCGTGCTCGTGCTCGCGCTCGCGCTGCCGCTCTGCTGCGTGACCGCCCCGGCGCCCCCGGCCGCGCCGGCAGGGACCTCGGCCGCGGGGTCGGCGGGCCGGTTGCGCTTCTCGGTCACGCTGGCCCGTGAGATCGCGCCCGCGCCCACCGCGGGCCGGCTGCTGGTGTTCCTGTCCGACGCGGCCGAGGATCGAGTGGTGCTGGGCTCTGGCATCATTCCGGGCAAGACCTGGGTAGCGGCCGCGGAGATCGCGCGCATCGCACCCGGCGAGACCGTCGAGCTCGACCCCGATCGGCTGGCCTACCCGCGTCCCTTCTCGCAGGCGCGGCCGGGCAGCTACCTGCTTATGGCGCTGCTCGACACCGACCACAACTACGCCTACCACTCGGCCGACGGGGCCGATGTGCGCAGCCCGGTGGTGCGGCGGTTTCTCGATCCCATGCACACGAAACCGGTCGAGCTTACGCTGACCCGGCATGCCGCCGCGCCCGAGGCGCTGGCCGACACCGACACGGTCAAGCGGGTCGAGCTCGAAAGCCCGCTCCTGTCGACGTTCTGGGGCCGCCCCATCGTGATGCGCGCCGGGGTCGTTCTCCCGGCCGGCTACGACAGCGAGCCCACCCGCCGCTACCCGGCGGTCTACAACATTCACGGATTTGGCACCGACCACAGCATGGCCTGGCGACACGGCTATCTGAACATGCTCGGGCTCGGGGTGGGGGACGCCGATCACCCGATGGTGCAGGTGTTCCTGGACGGAAGCTGCGCGGGCGGCCATCACGAGTTCGCGGACTCGGTCAACAACGGGCCCTGGGGTCGGGCGCTGGTCGAGGAGCTCATCCCGTTTCTCGAGCAGCGCTTCCGGCTGCTGGCCCAGCCGGACGCGCGCTTTCTGACCGGCCACTCGTCGGGCGGCTGGAGCTCGCTGTGGCTCCAGGTGACGCATCCCGACTTCTTCGGGGGCACCTGGTCGACCGCGCCCGATCCGGTCGACTTCCGCAGCTTCATGGGGGTCAACGTGACCCCCGGCTCGACCGAGAACCTGTACCGGCGCGCCGATGGCACACCGCGCAATCTCGTGCGCATGGGCGGGCACGGCCTGGCGACGTTCGAGCAGTTCGCGCGTCACGAGCGCGTGCTGGGCGAGTACGGTGGCCAGCTGGCGTCGTTCGAGTGGGTGTTCTCGCCGCGCGGGCCCGCGGGCGGGCCGCTCGAGCTGTTCGATCGGCAAACCGGCGAGCTGCATCCCGAGGTGGCCCGGGCCTGGCAGCGCTACGACATCCGCCGGCTGCTCGAGGACAGCTGGGCGACTCTGGGGCCGCAGCTGCGCGGCAAGCTGCACATCGTGACGGGCGCGGCTGACACCTTCCACCTCGATGAGCCGACGGCGCTTCTATGCGACTTCCTGCGGCGCGTGGGCAGCGATGCCACCTGCGAGCTCATCCCGGGACGCGACCACATGGACCTGTACGTGGCGCACCCGCCCGAGTACCCGAACGGCCTGGGCGCGCGCATCACGCAGGAGATGTATGCCCGCTTCTCAGCCCACCAGGCGGCAGCCCCAGGCGCTAGCGCCGGGCAGCAGCCGTCCGGCAAGCGGCCACCGATCCGCGGGCGCTCTCGGTGACGAGGCCGGCGACGTCCTCCACGCCAGCCAGCTCTACATCTGCTGCGGTACCGTGATCCCTTTCAGGGTCGAGCCCCGGTAAAAGTCGTTGACGCGCCGGATGTCGCCTTTGCACACGGCGTACGCGACTGCCGCCGAGGCGGCCATCGCAGTGCCGGCCGAGCCGCCCGGGCTTTCCGCGCCCGTGTCCGGATCGAACGTGCGCGTCGAGCCATCGACGCCCACGCCGCCGAACCAGCCCGTCTTGAGATAGCCGTTTCCGAGCACCCAGATCCAGTTGGTGTCGTTGGGCGTGCCGTCGGGCCAGGCGGCCCGGATCAGCGGGTCCTTGGGCGTGTCGCCGTGAATGCTGATAATGACGTTGTCGCCTATCTTGCGGCCCGCGCAGGTGGGGTCGTCGACCGCCATCAGATCAGCCATGAATCCGTCGAGGCTTTTGCCGATGGTGGTGACCGTGTCGACCAGGCCGGGCGGGTCGGCAAACGCCGGGTGCGGGTCATCCTGCAGGGCCGGTATCAGCACGCAGTTGCATAGGCCCAGCTTGAACGCCTTGGCGGTCGTGATGAGCGCCTTGGCCAGCTCCAGCAGCTTGGTCTGCGAGCTCAGCGAGACTCCGTAGCGCGCCAGGTCATCGGAGCTGGGTTGCAGCTGCGACGACAGGTTGCGCCCCAGAAGGTTCGAAGCCGTCTTGGCCGTGTTGTAGCTCTTGGTCATGGTGGGCCGGGTCGCGACCGCGCTGAGCGACAGGTAGGCCTTGTAGTAAGCCTCGAACAGCGCGGCATCGCCACCCGCCGACAGGACGCCGCCCATGCGCGAGGCCGCGCTGTCGAACAGGCCCACCATGCCGTCCGCGCTCGGCACCGTCGCCACCGAGGGGGCGCCGGGCGCGTTGCCATAGGGCAGGTTGCTGATCCCGATCACCGGCACCAGCGTCGGTGCGCTCGACTGCAAGGCCGCGCAGGCTGCGAACAGGCCCACGCCGGTGCCGATGGTCGAGCTCGAGATCGGACGCTGCGTGTGGGCCTCGTTGGTGCCCGCCATGAAGGCAGTGACCGCCTTGCTGATGCCGTAGCTGCGCCAGGGCGCCTGCGGGCCCAGGTAGAGCGGCTTGTCGGTGCCGGCCAAGAGCCCGCCCTCGCCAAACGCGTGGAACGCGAAGCGGTCGTTGCCCGACTGCGCGACATCGACATGCGGCCACAGCAGATTGAACCAGGCCTGCCCGCCGTTGCCGGCGACGATGTGCACCGAGCGATTGGTGCTCAGGCAGGCCGCTTGGGCCGCCAGCGCCTTGCCGCCGGTGTCCTCGAGCACCTCGAAGATCCGCCACGGCCGCACGCCCAGAAGGCCGCCCACGTAAATGCCCCAGCGGATGAAGTCACGCCGGGAAGCGCCCCTTAGTTCCACGGTCTTGCGCATCTTCGTCTCCTTCACTCGCACGTATGCACGGCCGACATGAGCGCGGCCACGGCAACGATCCGTCCCACCCCCGGGCTCGACGCCTGCGTCAGCACCAGGTTGCACAGCGCCACGTGCTGATCGGTGGCCGGGTAGCCCATGAGGCAGGTGAGCCCTTCGGGGTTGCAGCGGCCGTCGCTGCCAAACACCGGTACGCCGGCGCCGCGGACCTGGCAGGCGGCAACGTTGGGCAGATTTGCGATGATCTGCGGCGCCGCCTGCACGAAAATGTCAAACAGCTTGGTGGCTCCGGCCGCGGTTGGCTCGACCGCCTCGGCCACCCGGGCGTCGTAGTTGGGCGCGCCCAGCGCCTGCGCGCCCCCCTGGAACAGCTCGCCCGCCGATGGGATGCCGTTGGCCCCGGGCGCGCTCAGGTCGACCCCGCGCGAGGCCAAAAGGTGCGCCAGCGCCGCGTACGTGATCTTCTGACATGAGTGCAGCCGCGCGCTCACTTCGTCGGGCCCCTCGCGCTCGAGCCGCGCGAGCAGATCGAACGGATCCACGCTGTCGTTGTCGTGGCTGAAGGTATTGCTTTCGCCGCCAACGGTGGAGTTGGAGGGTAGAGATCTCCCGCCGCCGGGCGGCAGCGAGTGGAAGCTCCCCGAGCAGGCCGCGCAAAGGAGCGGGAGACCGATGAGCAGCACATTCTGGCAAGTACGCATCGCCTGGTCTCCTCTCCTAGAACCGCACGAAGTCTTTGCTCAGGAACGCGCTGCGGATGACGCCCTTGAGCCGAAAGCCACTCGCCTCGAGCTGCTCGCGCAGCCCGGCCACAATCCAGTCGGGCACCGTCTGTGCGTCGGTGACGATGTCGGTCTTTGACAGCGCCCAGTTCCATACCCGCGCCACCAGACACTCGTGGACGTCCGGATCGACCGCGATGGCGTGCCCGAGCGAGGCCAGGTCTGTGACCGGCTCGCCGTGGCGCCAGGCCAGGCCCTCGCCCGCGACCAGCCAATCGCTCCTCTGCGCGGCCGGCAGGCCCAGCACCGGCACGTGCACCTGGACCGTGCCCTGCAACGTGCCGGTATCGTCGAAGTTGGCGAACAGCGGCGCCATGTGGTTCATCGTGGTGTGGCAGTTGGCGCAGATGACCGACGAGGTGTCACGGAAGTCGATGCGCCCGGTCGTCTTGTCGGGCACGCTCTCGAACGGCCAGGGCGAGGTGTACTGGCCGTTGCCCTTGGGAATGGGCGCTGTCGAAAACTCGGTGGGGAATTTGCGGCACACGAACGATTCCTGCACCCACCGCACGCGCCGCATGGCCAGGTTGCCGTACCAGGCCGCCATCACGCCCGGATCCGTGAGCACACCGACTGCGCTCGGCACGCCGTTTCCGCAGTCGGCGGGTGCGAAGCCGCCGGTTGCGGGATCGCGAGTCGGGCAGGTGCCCGAGGTGGCCGTGAACAGATCGGTGAGCGGCCGATCCTGCACCACCAGCATGGCGGCGAAGGTGGCTGCGGTGTCGCGACCGGGGCCGCCGGTGCGGAAGCTGTTGCGAAAGAACCGGACGAGCGCGCCCGAAAAGCGCCGATCGGCCAGGTAGGCGTCGATCTTCTGCGCGTACACGGTGGCCGGATCGGTGGCTCCGTGCACGTCCTCGATCTCCTGCAGGGTGGGCAGGTCGCCTACCAGCTTGAGCGCAGCCGTGCGCAGCGCCAGGTTGTAGTCGAGCCTGCGCGCGTTGAACAGGTCGTCCCAGACGTCCGAGCGGTTGGTGGCGCCGGGCGCGGGCACGTTGCCCGGAATCGGAGGCGGTCCCGGGTCCGGGGTCGCCGGGTCGATGTCCTGAGAGCAGCCGCCTAGGAGCGCGGCCAGGGCCCATGAAAGCTTCACTGCTCGCTTGCAATCCATTGGCTCACCATTTGTTCGAAGGCGGCAAACGATCCCGCGTCCGGGAACTGAAAGGGATGGCCCCCGGCGAATCCGGGTGCCGTGACCTGGAAGATGCGGCTCGTCGCCGGCATGGAGGGCGTGACCTTGTTGCGCACTTGCGCGCACGCGGCCGCCTGCCCGGTCGGGCTGTCGTCGGGCACGTGCGACATGTCGAGCGCTGCGTTTGCCATTGGGTTGGCGCCCCCGTGGCAGGTCACGCAGATGTTCTGCAGCTGCGGCCTGGCGTTGGCGGTGAACGAGGGCACGTTCTTGCAGCCGCCGCCGCTCGAGCCGCCATCCGGAAGGTCGGGCGGATTGGTGGCGGCCAGCGCCTGGAACGCAATTGCGATGCTGTCGCCCGCCTTGTACGAGGTCAGGATCAGCGTGCCCGGGCCCAAGAGCCGGTGGCCGCCCGCGGGAACCGTCTGATCGAGCCCGTAGAAAGAGTCGACTGGATCGGGCTTGGGCGAGCCGCTTTGCGGGAGCACGATGAACAGCGGATGCACGACATGGACGCCGGTCGTCGCGGGCGCGACCACGCCCAGCACGGTCAGCTCGAGACCCGCGCCCGACACGCTGGCGACGAAGCTCAGCGCGGCGCCGTCGAGACCGGGCGCGAGTGCGGACAGGTCGCGCGTGTTCGAGCCCAGCGCGGGCACAAACGGGGGCAGCGTGGGCCCGCTCGCGCCGCCATCGGAGCCGCCCAGTCGAGCCATCGCCTCCGCGATGATCCAGGTCGCGACCAGGTCCTTTTGCGCGGGCGTGAAATCGGGTCCCTCGTGCTGGCCCTTGATGTACAGCTTCGACGACTGCGGCGAGTCGCCGACCAAGCCCGGCCACACCATCACAGTCGAATACTCGTCGGGCATCGGGAGCAGAAAGGGCGGACCGGCCGATCCGATGACGCCGCGATGACAGACCGCGCAGGTGCCATCGAGGATTGGCTGCACGGAGCGCTCGAACATGCCGCGCGCTCCGCCCCCGCCGTGGTCGGGGGCTCCGATCGCGGCGATGAAATCGCCACCGCAGCCTACGAATGCGATGAGCAGACAGACCGACCCGGCCCCGCGCATGCCAGATCCCGCATAGCTCCTTTCCCGGAGCTGGGTGGTGCGAGCGCCATGCCAGTGGAGCCGGTCACGACCGGGGTCTTTAGACCCACCCAAGATACATTATATTTCAGCAAGTTAACATCTATTTTACAGGGTGTTGTAATCGGTCGACATCGGAGACTCGACTCCCAGGGGGGGAACGATTGTCTCCGGGCGCTTACCGGGGGGGCAGACGGGGCAGGCGGCGCAACAGCAGGTCATAGAGCAGGCTGGCGTCCACAAAACGCATTTCGATCAGGCCCAGACGCAAGAGGTCGCCGGCTCGAATGGGGACCTTCTGGAGGGGCGCCAGGCGCGTGCTGTTCAGGAAGGTGCCGTTGGCCGAGCGCGCGTCGCACACCGCCCACCGGGTCTGGTCGGCGTGCGGCCATAGCAGTGCGTGCAGCTTGGACACCGAGCGATCTTTGAGCACCACGTCGCAGTTGGCCGTGCGGCCGATGGTGATGCGATCGGTGTAGGGGCTGGTCGGATTGCGCACGATGGGCACATAGCGGACCGCGGCCGGGCGGAGCTGGTCGCCAATCGGCGGCGTGTGATCGAGCGGGCCCACGTCGGTCGAGGCCGCATCGTCCGCGACCCCATGGGCGGTCTCGGCCAGGCGCGGTCGGGCCAGAAACGGATGCCGGAAGTGTTTGACAAACTCGTCGCGGCTCGACCGCCGAGCGAGCGCCAACAGCGCTGGCAGGTCCACGACTCTACTTTAGAGTCGAAGCGTCGACGAGTCAAAGAGTCGAAGGCAAAAGCCGCACGGGGTCCGAGCTCCTCGATTCATCGACTCTTCAACTCTTCGACTCTTCAACTCTTCTTGACCCCGTGGCCTCCAAATTCGTTGCGCAGGGCCGCGCACACCTTGGCTGCAAACGAATCGTCCTGGCGCGAGCGAAAGCGCATCTGGAGCGACAGCGCCAGCACCGGCGCCGGCACCGAGCGCGCAATCGACTCCTCGACCGTCCACCGGCCCTCCCCCGAGTCCTCGACCCAGCCCTTGATCCCGGCCAGCTCGGGATCCTTGCTGAAGGCCGCCTCGGCCAGCTCGAGCAGCCACGAGCGCACCACGCTGCCTTGATTCCACAGGTGCGCGACCTTGCCCAGGTCGTAGCCGTAGCCGGAGGCGCGCAGGATCTCGAACCCCTCGGCGTAGGCCTGCATCATCCCGTACTCGATTCCGTTGTGGATCATCTTGCAGAAATGGCCGGCGCCCGACGGACCCACATGCAACCACCCCTCGGGCGGCGCGAGGTCGGTGAAGATGGGCGCAAGACGCGCGACCGCAGCCCCATCGCCGCCAATCATCAGGGAGTAGCCGTTCTTGAGGCCCCAGATGCCGCCTGACGTGCCCGCGTCCAGAAACTTGATCTGCTTGGGCAGAAGCTCCTGCGCGCGTTGGATCGACTCCCGATAGTTGGAGTTGCCGCCGTCGACGATGATGTCAGCGGGCGCGAGCGCGGAGGCCAGCTCGCTCACAACCGCGCTCGTGGGCGCGCCCGCCGGCACCATGATCCAGACCGCGCGCGGTGGGCTGAGGGCGCCCGCCAGCTCGCGCAGCGAGGCGGCCGGCGTGGCGCCGATTTCCTGCGCCAGCGCGCGCGTGCGCTCGGCGGATTGATCGTAGACCGCCACCTTGTGGCCGCGTCCGCGCAGACGCGTCGCCATGTTGCCGCCCATCTTGCCCAACCCCACGAATGCAATCTCGGCCATGGTTCCTCCTTAGGCAGTCGAAGGTCGAAAGTCAAAGGTCGAAAGTCCGGACCTTTTGCTTTCGACTTTCAACTTTTGACTCTTGACTCTCAATTCGCGATATCCGTGATGGGCCGGCATACCCGGCCGGGCCCATCGGCAATGGTCACGCAGCGCTGATCCTCGGGGCAGCTTGCGCCCCGCTCGGCGCACGGGAACTCGCACGTCGAGCGCTCGCTGCCGGCCAGGCCGCGGTAGCGCAGGCAGGTCATGCCGGCGGCGCAGGTGCCGGCCGCCGGGCACGGCTTGCCCTGCCCTTCCGGGAAGTGGCCGGCCTGGGGCAGTGGGGCGGTGGGGCCCGGTTGCCCGGCCGGCGGCACCGTGCGTACGGGTGCGGGCGCAGGCGCGGACGCGGGCGCGCTCCGGCTGCAGGCAGCCGCAAAAACCAGGAGCGCGACCAGAAGCGCCCTCAAGAAGTCACTCCTTTGAGCGGCACACGGAGCCCGGGCCGTCGACAATCACGACGCAGCGCTGTCCGTGCGGGCACTTCTTGGATTTCTTGCGGCATGGGATTTCACACGAGGCGAGCGGGTTGCCGCCCACGCCCCGGTAGTGCACGCAGGTCAGCCCGGGGCCGCACGCGTCGGCCAGACCGCACGGCTCACCCTGCGCCGGCACCGGGTCGGGCCGGCCCTCGGGCGGCGTCGGCGGCTTGATGGGGGGCTCCTCGGGCCGTGGGATGGGCGCGGCTTCGGTGGTGGTCGGGTCCTGCGTCACTGGCGGGGCCGACGGCGTATTCGAGATGGGCGGCTCGCCCTGCGGGGTCGGCGTCGGTGCGTTGTGGCCGCACGAGAGCGCGGCCATGAGCGCGAGCGCAGCCGGTTTCATGGTCGTGAACCATACCACCGTTGCGGTAAAGTGGGCGCGTGTTCTCCGCCCGCGTGTCGCGCTGGAGCCTTTTGCCCAACCGGCTGACCGATCGGCTGGCCCAGCTGCGCGCGTCCGGCGCCGCCATCTTCGATCTCACCGAGTCCAACCCGACCCGCGCCGGCTTCGCGTACCCCGAGGACGAAGTGCGCGCCGCCCTGTCCGGCCCGCACTCGCTGACCTATGAGCCGCATCCGCGTGGCTGCGCGGACGCGCGCGCGGCCGTGGCCGCCTATTACGGCGCGCGCGGGGTCGCGGTCGATCCCGACCGAGTGGTCTTGACCGCCAGCACCAGCGAAGCCTACGGCTTTCTGTTCAAGCTGCTGGCCGATCCGGGCCAGGCCATCCTGACCCCGCAGCCAAGCTACCCGCTGTTCGAGTTTCTGGCCGGGCTCGAGTCGCTCGAGGTTCGCACCTATCCGCTCGGTTACCAGGGCGGCTGGCACCTGGATCTGGATGCGCTCGCCGGCGCTGCCCGGGCCCCCGATGTACGCGCCATCCTGGTGGTAAGCCCGGGCAATCCGACCGGTTGCTTCCTCAAGGCGCCCGAGCTGGCGGCGCTGCGTGCCCTCGAGCGCCCGCTCATCGTCGACGAGGTGTTTGCCGATTACGCGGCCGGACCGGATCCGGCGCGCGTTGCCACCGTCGCCGGCGAAACCGGCGTGCTCGCGTTCGCGCTGTCCGGGCTGTCCAAGGTGTGCGGCCTGCCGCAGCTGAAGCTGGGCTGGATCGTGGTTTCTGGTCCCGACCGGGCGCGCGCGGCCGCGCTCGAGCGGCTCGACCTCATTGCCGACACCTACTTGTCGGTGGGAACACCGGTGCAGGCGGCGGCCCCGCGCCTGCTCGCGCTCGCGCCCGCCCTGCAGGAGCAGATCCGAATGCGCCTGGCGAAAAATCACGCGACCTGCCGGCACGCGCTCCAGGGCACGCCCGCCCAGCTGCTCGAGGCCGAGGGCGGCTGGTCCGCGATCGTGCGCCTGCCGCGTACGCGCACCGAGGAGGAATGGGCGCTCGCGCTGCTCGAGCAGGACCACGTGCTCGCGCACCCGGGCTATTTCTTCGACTTCCCCGAGGAGGCCTTCCTTGTGGTCAGCCTGTTGACGCCGGAAGCGACCCTTGCGGCCGGGCTCGACCTTCTGGCGCGCCGCGTCGCCGAGTGATACTGTGGCGCCATGGAAGCACGTATGCGCATTGCCACCGGAGTGAAGCTGTTCATGGGTGTGAAGGTGGATCAGAAAATCCGGGAGCAGCTCGAGCAGTGCAGCGACATCGACAAGCGCTACTTCGCGGCCGGCGACCCCGATTACCTCACCTTCGCCGAAGAACCCGACGGTGCCAGGTATCTGGGGCGCGCGCTGGGCGAAGAGGTCACGACCGACGATCTGGACGACATCCGCCGCAACATCCTCTCCATCTTGAAGCGCGTCGCCCCCTCGGTCCGGCCGGAGCGCGCCCTGATCATGCTGCCTTGCACCCTGTGACGCGGTGGCGTTAAACTGGAACGGGGGCGATGTCCGTTCTGGTGCTGCTGGTCCACCTCCTTTTTGGCGGCGGTGAGCTGACCGCGCAGCAGATCCTCGAGCAGACCGACAAGGAGACACACGGCCACAAGGACTTCTATGCGCGCATCAAGATAAAGATCGGCGGCGGCTCCCCGGTCGACCCCACGATCGAGGTCCTGCAGAAGGTGGTGGGCGGCAAGCAGATGCGGCTGATCCGCTTCATGGAGCCGCCCGACTTCCGCGGTATGGGCGTGCTGGCCGAGGGTCGCGACATCATGTACGTCTATCTGCCTGGCTTCGACAAGGTGCGCCGTATCGGCGCCCACGCGCGCACCCAGAGCTTCATGGGCTCCGATTTTACCTACGATGATCTGGGCCAGAGCGTGCTGGCGCCCGATTACGAGGCCAGCCTGGTCAGCACCACCGCCGCCGAGTGGGTGCTCGACCTGCGCCCCCGTCCCGGCCGCGACCCCTCGTTCGCGCGGCTGCGCGTCACCATCGTCCGCAAGTGCATGCAGATCTCCAAGCTCGAGTACTACGACGCCGCCGGGGTCAAGGTCCGCACCAGTCTGCGCGACATGGAATTCAGCACGGCACCGCACTGTCCGGTCCGGCACATCTCCATGGTCACCCACACGCGTGGCGAGCACCGCACCGAGGGTGACGTCCTGTTTTACAAGCTCGATGGGGGCCTGAGCGACGAGCTCTTCACCGTGCGATCGCTGGCGCGTGGCAATTAGGTCGGTCGCGCTCGCGCTGGTCCTTCAGGCCGCGCGCGTGGCTGCGGCCCAGGAAGCCCCAGCACCGGCCATCGATCTCAAGCTCTCGGGCTCGCTCTACAACGACGTGCGTTACGTGGTGGCCGAGAAAAACCTCGACGGCGGCGCGCTGGCGGTCCCGACCGGCTTCGACCGCAACGACACCCGCCTGCGCTGGAAGGCCGTCGCGCGCGCGGGCGAGCACGCCAAGGGCGTCGCCGACGTCGAGCTGGTGTGGACCGGTTTTTCGCGCGTGCCCTATGTCGGCCAGCTGCCGCCGCGCCCCGACGCCACCCTGGACGATCTGTCCAATCGCCTGGTCATCGATCCGCTCTATGTCAACGCCTACGCGGCTTATGTGGACTTGTACAAGGTCGCGCCCGGGCTCGACCTGCGCCTGGGCCGTCAGGTCACGACCTGGGGCACCGCCGACAAGTTCAACCCGACCAACAATCTGAACCCGCTCGACTTCGAGGATCCGCTCCGCTTCGGCGAGGGCATCTCCAACGACATGGTGCGCGCCGACTGGAACCCGCGCGGCGACTTTATCGTGACCATGGTGTGGGTGCCCCTCTTCCGGCCCGCGCGGCTGCCGCGCACCGCGCCCCTCGGGTTGGAGTCGCTGGCCCGCCTGCCCTTCCAGGACGACGATTTCCGGCACCTGGTGAGCTCTCTGGTTCCGCCCGGCATTCTGGTACGCGCGCATCCTTTGCTGCCGCCTACCGACCTCCAAGATTCCCAGGTGGCGGTCAAGGTGGCGGGCCGGATCGGGACCTACGACCTGTCGCTCAGCTACTACAACGGCCGCCATGATCTGCCGACTCCCGTGCACGCGCTGGCCTCGATCGAAGCCGGACAGCTGGTGGCCGATGTGACGCTCGGCTATCCGCGCATGCAGGTGATTGGCTTCGATTCGGCGGGCTCGCTGCCGTGGCTTTATGACCTGGGCTACTGGATCGAGGGCGCAGTCGTGTTTCCGCAAGAGATCCGCCTGGGCGTGGACGTGGCCATCCCCGGGCAACCATCGCGCCTTTTGGACGCCAGCGGCCAGAACCCACTCACCGTGGCATCGACACCGTATCTCAAGGCCACCGTCGGGGCCGACTACACGGTGGGCCCGCACAGCTACGTCAATGCCCAGTATGTCCACGGGTTCATCGACGAGTTCGGGGGTGGCCGCACGATCTGGCGGGCCTCGTTCGATCCGGGCCGCGAAGTGACCGCACCGCGCGAGGGCGACTATGCGGTCGCGGGCACCGACCTCAAGCTGCTGCGCGATCGGCTCCTGCTGCGCCTGTTCGTGGTCTACGACCTCAACGACGGCAGCGCGGTCGTGTTTCCGCAGTCCATTCTGACCGGAAGCGGTGCCACCGAGCTGACCGTGGGCGCCTTCCTGTTCGTGGGCTCGCCGGTGACCAAGTTCGGCGATCCGGCGGCCGGGGGCTCGCAGGTGTTCGCGCGCGCCAAGATCAGCTGGTGATGGCGCGCTGGCCCGGCCAGCGGCATAATCTCGGTCGGTGCGGCGCTTTGTCCTGGTAGCCGTCCTGGCGGCCGCGTGCGATCCTTATCGAGAGGGCGAACGCCTGCTGCTTTCGTCCGACCCGCGCGCGGCCGCGGCCGCCATTCACCCCAAGGACGAGCGCGGGCATAGGCTGCGCGCGCACGCGCTTCTGGCCGCCGGCGAGCCCGAGGAGGCCCGCATCGAGGCCCGCATGGCAATCGCGCTCAGGCCGCGCGACGCCGAGGCGTGGCTGGTGCTGGCGCGCATCGAGCGCGCGTCCGGACGACCCGGCGCCGCGCTGGCCGCGGTCGAGAACGCAGCCGAGCGGGCGCCCGAGCGCCACGATTTCGATCGCCTGCGCGCCGAGCTGCTGCTCGAGCGGGCGCGCGCGCTCGCGGAGATCGGCAAGCGGAACGCGGCCGAGCGTGATTTTCAGGCCGTGCTGCGCTTGCAACCGGGGCTAGGCGCCGAGGTGGCGCAGGCCCGCGTTCCCCCGGCGACCGCGCCCGCACGCGCGGTGGTCCAGCCCGCGCCGGCGGTGGCGGCGCGCTTCCAGGCCGGCGCCCGCCAGAGCGCGCTCGATGCGCTCGCCGACTGGGTGGGGGCCGAGCCCGCGGTCAGCCTGCGCGCCCCGGCCGCCATTCAGATCCTGGAAGCAGCCGGCGAAAAGGAGGCTGCCGTGGGATTGCAGGAGCGGGTGGTGGCCGAGGACCCGACCGATGTGCCAGCGCGCATCGAGCTGGCGCGGCTCTTCATCGCGGCCGGCAAAAGCCCGCGTGCGGGCCAGGAGATCGACGAGGCGGTGTGGGTGGCGCACGATCGCGCGGCCGCCATGCGCCAGGCCGCGGCCATGCTCGAGCGGGCCGGCCAGCGGCGCCAGGCCTGCAGCTGGCTCGGGCGCGCGCTTGCGTTTGGGGTGGAGCCGCATGGCCTGCGTGCGCTCGGTGAGTGCCTCCAGCGCGACGGACAGACCGAGCAGGCGCGCGCCATTTTCGATCGCGCCTGCTCGCTCGATCCCGATTGTCACCCGGCGGCGACGCGCTGAGAGCCGCGGCCGAAAGGGCCCGCGGGAACTTTTTGGCCGCTCAATCGTGTAGGTTTCCAGATGAGGCCGCGATGAGCGAGCTCGATGCGGCGACGCTTTCTGCCTGTCGGCACGGCGACGCGCGCGCATTCGAGGCCCTGGTGCGGGCTCATCAGGACGCCGTCTTCGCGCTGTGCGTGGCCCTGGCCGGCGCGGACGCCGAGGACCTGGCCCAGGAGACGTTCGTGCGTGTGCACCGATCGATTCGCAGCTTCGACCCGGCCGGCCCGGCCACGCTCAAGACCTGGATCCTGCGCATCGCGCGCCATCAGTGCCAGGACCGCGCGCGGGCAGCCCGGCTGCGTGTCGAGCGCGCGCTGGCGCCGGGAGCCGAGCCGCCCGCGACCGAGCAGAGCCCCGAGGAGCGGGCCCTGGCGGCCGACCTGGGCCAGCGTCTGCGGACCGCTATCGCGGCGCTGCCCGAGGAGCAGCGCGCGGTGATCGCGCTGCGCGAGTGGAACGGGCTCGAGTACGAGGCCATTGCGGCGCTCGAGGGCGTCCCCATCGGAACCGTGCGCTCGCGCCTGGCGCGCGCACGCGAGGCTTTGCGGGCGGCTCTGGCCGAGGACGCCGCCGGGAGGAACCAGCGTGCCTGCGGACGTTGACACCTACCTCGATGAGCTGCTTCGCCGCGCCGCGCCGGCCGCGCCCGCGGGCTTCGCGCCGCGGGTGATGGCTCGCCTGCAGGCGCAGGCGCGAGACCGCCGGCGACGCCGCCTGGCCGCCGCCGCGGCCAGCGTCCTCGCATGCGCGGCCGCAACCCTGGTCGTGCTGACGCGCGCGCACACGCCTCATCCAGGCGGCGAATGGCAGCTCGTGGAAGCGCGCGGGGTGCCGGGGCAGCGCGCCGGCAACTGGCTTCCGTCCCAGACATCGCTTTCGGTCGACCGCCATGGGCTGGCGCGGCTTGCGCGCGCAGGGGGCGCCGAGGTGGCCTGTGCCGGTGGAACCTCTGCGCGGGTGGCACCCGACGGGGTCGCGCTCGATCAGGGAGCGGTGCGCCTTCACGAAGACGGCACCATGGCGGCGACCGAACTGGCGCGCGTGACCGCCCTGGGCGCGGGCGCGCAAGTTGAGGTGGGGCTGCAGCGAAGCCCCGCCCCGGTGCTCACCGCGTACGCGGCGCGGGGCGGTGCGCGCGTCGAGGCCTTCGATCCGCCGAGCACGACTCTTCTGGCTCAGGGCGACCGCACGCTGCTGCAGCGGGGCCGGCCCGCGGCCACGCTCCGCGCATCGGGCCCGGTCGCGTCCATCCAGCCCGCGTCGCTACCGCCCGCCGCCACGCGCGTGCCCGCGCCCGGCGGGGCCGCCCCGCCGAGGCGCTCCAAGAGGCAAACGTCCGCGGGCGAGCGGGCGGAAACGCCGGCCCCCCGGGCGGCCGCGATCGACAAGGAAAGCATTCACGCCGCCATGCAGTCGATCATGAACCGGGTCAAGGAATGCTACGAGGAAGCGCGCAAACGCGATCCCAAGCTGGCCGGCCGTCTGGCCATTCGCTTCGCCATCCGCGCGCACGACGGCCAGGGCCGCGTCGACGAAGGCGAGATCGATCCCGACCTGGACGAGCTGCAGGCGCCGCTCATGGAGCAGTGCGTGCTCAACGCGGTCGGGCAGCTGACCTTCCCGGTTCCGTCGTGCCCGCAAGGCGACTGCTCCGTGCAGGTAACCTACCCGCTTCAGTTCGAATTCGTCGACCTCGAAAAAAAGTAAGCTAGCCGCGTCCGAGATTGCAGAACTGATCGTAGTCGATAAGCTCGATCTTGGACCGGTCGACGCCCACTCCGCAGGTCGGGCAGGCCGGGTCGCGGCGCAGCTTGAGCTCGCGGAACCGGGTCTTGAGCGCGTCGAACACCAGCAGGCGGCCAGCCAACGTGTGCGGCTTGCCGAGAATGATCTTGATGGCCTCGTTGACTTGCAGCGATCCAATCACCCCGCACAGCACGCCCAGCACACCCGCCTCCTGGCACGACGGCGCCATCTCGGGCGGGGGCGGGGTCGGGTACAGGCACCGGTAACAGGGTCCCTGATCCGGAATGAAGCAGGTCACCTGGCCCTCGAACCTGTAGATCGACGCGTGCACGATGGGCTTGCCCAGCCGCAGCGAGGCGTCGTTGAGCAGGTAGCGCGTCTGAAAATTGTCCGCGCCGTCGACGATCACGTCGTACTGCGAGATCACGTCGAGCACGTTGTCGCGGGTCAGGCGGGCCTCGTGCCCCACCACCTTGACGTCCGGATTGAGCCCCGCGATCGTGCGCGCCGCCGACCGCACCTTGGGCGTGCCCACCCGATCGACCGCGTGGATGATCTGGCGCTGCAGGTTCGACTCATCGACCACATCGTTGTCGATCAGGCCCAGCGTGCCCACGCCCGCGGCGGCCAGATAGAGCGCGGCCGGCGAGCCCAGACCGCCCGCTCCGATGCACAGAACGCGCGCGCGCAGCAGCGCAACCTGCCCCTCCTCACCCACCTCGGGCAGCATGATGTGCCGCGAGTAGCGCATCTGCTGCTGCTGGGTCATCACGAACGGCTTGTCGAAGTCGAGCCCGGCCCGCTTCCAGGCCGCAAAGCCGCCGATCATCGACTGCACGTCCTGATAGCCCAGCTCGCGCAGCGAGCGCGCGGCCAGCGCCGAGCGGGTGCCACCCGCGCAGTACAAGATCACGGGCTTTCCCTTGTCGGGCACCTGATCCTCGATGCGCAGCTCCAGAAAGCCGCGCGGGATCCACTTTGCGCCCGGGATGAAGCCCTCGACCCACTCGTCGCGCTCCCGCACATCGACCAGGGCGACGCCATTGCCGGTCGCGACCGCCCGCTTGACGTCCTCGAGCGTGCACTCGACGATCTCGCCCTTGACCTTGCTCACCAACTCCTGCGCATTCGGCATGATTAGACCTTTGGATGCTGCGCCGACACCTTTATGGCATCTCTCCGCATCGTCTCAGATAACGTTAACCCATCGACTTGTCAATGGTTTCCAGCTTGACATAAGATCAGCCTGCCATTATCTTACCTTACGGAAGCCCGAGGCTGCCAAGATGGTAGTGCATCGTTCGCCCGCCGACCGAACGCCACCCGGTCAGATCCTGACCGAGAAGTGGCCGGTCCTGCACTATGCCTCGGTGCCGCCGGTGAAGCTGGCCCAGTGGCGGTTTCGCATGAGCGGCCTGGTCGAGCAGCCGCTCGACCTCGGGTGGCAGGAGTTTCGGGCGCTGCCGGCGGTGAGCCTGACCTCGGACTTTCATTGCGTGACCACCTGGAGCCGACTCGACAACACCTGGGAAGGGGTGCGCTTTCAGAGCCTGCTCGAGCGCACGCGACCGCGCCCGGCCGCGCGGCACGTCATGGTGCGCGCGCTGGACGGCTATGCCACCAACGTGCCCCTTTTGACCTTGCTCGAGGACGACGTGCTCCTGGCCTGGAGCTGGAACGGCAAGCCGCTGGAGGCGGAGCATGGCGGGCCGCTGCGCCTGGTGGTTCCTAGGCTGTATGGCTGGAAGAGCGCGAAGTGGGTGTGCTCGGTCGAGCTCATGGAGCACGACCGGCGCGGGTTCTGGGAGGAACGCGGCTATCACAATCGTGCGGATCCCTGGCGCGAGGAACGCTACTCGTACCAGGAGACGGGAGACGAATAGATGTCGATGGAGAGCTCGGGCATCCTGCTGACCCGAATCGAGGATCTTCTCAATTGGGGTCGCAAGAACTCGACCTGGTATCTTTTGTTCGGGACCGCCTGCTGCGCCATCGAGCTCATGCAGACCGGCGGCCCGCGCGGGGACCTCGAGCGCTTCGGCTCGGCGCCGCGTGCGACCCCGCGCCAGGCCGACCTCATCATCGTGGCGGGCACCATCACCTACAAGATGGCGACCCGGGTCAAGCTCCTGTACGACCAGATGCCCGAGCCCAAGTACATGATTTCGATGGGCAGCTGCTCCAACTGCGGCGGCTTGTTTCAACTGGCTTACTCGGTCTTGAAAGGGATCGATCAGGTGTGCCCGGTCGACGTGTATGTGCCCGGCTGCCCGCCGCGTCCAGAAGCGCTGATCGAGGGCCTGCTGCAGATCCAGCGCAAGATGTCCGAGGAGCGCGGCTGGCTCAAGCGGCTCTGGGCCAAGGGCCGGCGCGCCGTCACGGCCGCGCAAAGTGGCTAGTTTGCACGAGCTGGCAAGCATGATTATGCTGTATCAAAGGAGGAAATGATGTCGGCAGCCGAATCGAATGCACCCGTTCCCGGAATTGATGCCCCCCTGGTCTCGCTCACCGAGTTGGCGGCAACCAAGGTCAAGGAGATCAAGACGGCCGAGGGGATCGACGAGAACTATGGGCTGCGGCTGCGTGTGGTCGGCGGCGGCTGCTCGGGCTTTTCCTACGATCTTTACTTCGATCAAATCGCCGAGGGCGATAAGAGCTACGAGTCGCACGGCGTCAAGCTGGTGGTCGATCAGATGAGCCTGATGTACCTCATGGGCACGCAGATCGACTACGTCGAGGGGCTCCAGGGCGCCGGGTTCAAGTTCAACAACCCGAACGTCAAGAGCACCTGCGGTTGCGGCTCTTCGTTCTCCGCGTAGCTTTCCCGTGAATCCCGACGTCTACCAGCTCCTCGAGCGCGAGCTCGGGGCCGGCAAGGTGCTGCGCGACGCCGAGCGGCTGGACGCCTACGCGGTCGACGAAAGCGACCTGGGCCGCTTTCCGCCCGACTGCGCCGTGCTGGCCGATTCGGTCGAAGAGGTGGGGCTGGTCTTGCGGCTGGCCCAGGAGCACCGCATCCCGGTCACCCCGCGCGGGGCCGGCAGCGGCATGACCGGCGGCGCGCTGCCGGTGCGCGGCGGCATCGTGCTGTCGACCGAGCGCATGCAGCGCATCAAGGAAATCGACGAGGAGTCGCTCTTGGCCGTGGTCGAGCCCGGCCTCATCCTGGGCGAATTTCAGAAAACGGTCGAGGAGCGCGGGCTGTTCTACCCGCCCGATCCGGCCTCGCTCGCATTCTGCTCGATCGGCGGCAACGTGGCTGAGTGCGCCGGCGGTCCGCGTGCGTTCAAGTATGGCGTCACGCGCGAGTACGTGCTGGGTCTCGATGTCACGCTCATGGGCGGCGAGCGCATCCGGTGCGGGCGTCGCACCGCCAAGGGTGTGACGGGCTACGACATGGTGGCGCTGTTCGTGGGCAGTGAGGGCACGTTCGGCGTCACCACCGAAATCACGCTCAAGCTGCTGCCGCTGCCGCCCGCGGTGGCCACGCTTTTGGCCGTGTTTCCGGATGCGGTGTCGGCGGGGCGGGGCGTGAGCGCCATCCTGCGGCTGGGCACCCGTCCGCGCGCGCTCGAGCTGCTCGACCGGGCCAGCCTGGCCCATCTGCGCGGCAAGGGCAGCTACCGCTTTCCCGAGGGCGCGGGCGCGGTCGTCATGTGCGAGGTCGACGGCGAGCCGGAGGCGATGGAGGCGGCCACGCTGCGCTGCGGGCAGGCGGCCGAGCGCGAGGGTGCGATCGACGTGCTGGTGGCGCGCGACGAGCAGGATCGGCGGCGCATGTGGGAGACGCGGCGGCTGACCTCGCCCTCGCTGCGCGAGGCCCATCGGTTCAAGGTGGCCGAGGACGTGGTGGTACCGCGCGGGCACATCGCCGAGATGCTGCGGCGGGTGGATGGGATTGGCGCCCGCAACCACATTGAGATGGCGACCTTCGGCCACGCCGGCGACGGCAACCTGCACGTCAACCTGCTGGGCGATGAGGACAAGCACGAGGCGGCCGTGGCCGCGCACATCGAGGCCGCGCTGGGCGAGCTGTTCCGGGAAACCCTGGCGCTGGGCGGCACGCTGTCGGGCGAGCACGGCATCGGCCTGGCCAAAAAAAAGTACATGTCGTGGGAGCAATCCGAGGCCCTGATCGGGCTGCAGAAGCGACTCAAGCGGCTGCTCGACCCGCTCGACCTGCTCAATCCCGGCAAGATCCTGCCCTAGCTGTGCGGCCAGTTGCGCCCTCTTGACCACCATGGGAGGATGAAAAGCGGAGGAAGAGATGCTGGTCCAGGTGTGGTTTGCCCTGGCGCTCCTGCAGCATGCGACCGCGTTCGATCGGGCCGAGGATCTACGGGCCATGGGCCGCCTGCGCGAGGCGCTCCTGGCCTATCAGGAGGCCACGCTGAGCCTGGCCGATCCCGCGCCCGCCTACCGCAATGCGGCCATGATCGAGCTGGCGCTGGGAGACCGCGAGCTGGCGCGCATCGATTACGAGCGCTATCTGCAGCTGCGGCCCAGCTCCGACGACGCGGCCCAGGTACGCGCGGTCATTGCAGAATTGGATCGGATCGGAGCGCGCGTGCCGCGCGGCAGTTGCGCGGTGGGCGACCGACTGTTCGACCAGGGGCAGATGAGCCGGGCCGCGCTCGCGTACGAAAGCTGTCTCAATGAGCGTCCGCGCGATCCGACTCTGTGGCGCCGCTTTGCGCGCAGCCTGATGCGGACCGGCAACCGCGAGGGTGCGCTCGACGCCTACCGGCGCTACCTGCAGCTCGCGCCCGACGCCCCCGATGCGCTGTTCGTGCGCGCGATCTTGCGCACGGGCTGATTGGGCTCGGCTTCCGATTTGCCGACCACGGCCGCGCATAGGGCGTCCTACCAAATCGTGTCATCCCCTCCCCCAACCCGTGTCATCCCGCCCGTGTATGCTACGATGGGGGGTGTCGTCGTGGGCATGTTCGGTCTGCGGCGCCGACGGAGCCGGCGTGGCCCGCCGCTGCAGCGCCTGCCACTCGATCGTGTGCTCGCGCTGCATTTCGGACGCGAAGACGGGCGCGTGCGTAAATTGCGTGATCGAGGAGGGCGAGCGCTGGTTCAGCCCGGCCGCCGAGGAGCCGCTGGGCAAGCTGCCCCGTCGCATCCCGCTGGCGCTGCTGGCGCTCATCGTCGTGGGGCCGCTGCTCTTGATTGCGGTGGCCGCGCTGATGGGCCGCCTGCGACCGGAACGTCCCGAGCCGGCCCCGGTCCGCTTCGAGCTGCCTGCGCGATGAAGGCGTGCGCGCGCAGCCGCCCGAAAATGCCCGGCGCACCCGAGTCTCGCGCAGCTGGGGGGGAGTCCACGCCAAGCCCGGGGCGCCGGGCAATTTCACCGTCTATTGGATTTTCTGTTAGTGCGCATTGGGCCCCTCGGCCAGTCTTTTTTTTACTTTTGGGAGCCGGGTGAATCCCCAGGCAGCTTCAACACTTGCACGCCTGACCGAGCGTTTGCGCCGCCATCAGCCGCGCAGCATGACCCTGGAGGGCTTTCGTCCGGCCGCCGTGCTGGCACCCGTCGTCGTGCGCGCGGACGAGCTCACGTTGCTTTTGACCGAGCGCACGAGCGATCTGCCCTCGCACGCGGGCCAGGTCGCATTTCCGGGCGGCAAGATCGATGCGACCGATCGCGATGCGGCCGCGTGCGCCGTGCGTGAGGCAGCCGAGGAGCTGGGGCTCGCCCCCGCCCAGGCCGAGGTGCTGGGCCGCCTCGACGACCTTCCCACCCCGACCGGCTTCGTCATCAGCCCGGTGGTTGCGCTCGTACGCGCGGAGCCGCTGCTGCACCCCAACCCGAGCGAGGTGGCGAGCTTTTTCTACGCGCCCTTGGAAGCGCTGCGCGACCCGTCGTGCTTCGAGGTGCTGGGCGTGCGCGAGCTCCTCGGCGTCCACTATGAGCTCTACGCCTACCGATTCGAGGGGCACACCATCTGGGGTGCGACCGCTCGCATGGTCAAGCGGATCCTGGAGCTGGCGTACTCGTAGCGGCCCGGTAGCGCAGCACCGGGTCGCGCTCGCGCAAGAGATCGTCCACGTTGTCGATCTCGAGGATCCCGCGCCGGGCCAGGTACTCGACGTGCGCGCCCGCCTCCTGCAGGGCCAGGATTCGGTCATACCCCGAGCGCGGCCCGAACAGCTCGAGCGCAATCTCGCGCACCGTTTGGGCGCCCCCGCGCGCACACAGCATGCGCACTTTCTCGAGCCGCCGCCGGTGGAACTCTTCGATCTCGGTGATGCGCTGGTACAGGTGCTCGATCGGCTCCTCGTGCCCCGGCAGGGCCAGATCGATCCCAGCCACGTGGCGGATCTTCTCGAGCGCTTCCAGATAATGGTCGAGCCCGGTCGAGGGCGTGATGCTCTCGGGCGACTGATGGGGCGTGATGCGCGGCAGCACGTGGTCGGCGGTGAGCAGGATGTTGTCAATCTGCAGGCACACCTGACCCGGACAATGGCCGGGCGCGTGATGCGCGACGTATTCGTACACGCGGGCCCCGTCGGTGAGCACGCGGTCGACCGGCACCGGCTGAAAAAAATTCTTGGACGCCACGTACATTTCCTCGAGCTCGCGGAGCTCGTCCGCGGGCACGCCCGCGTGCCGGAGAAACGCGCGCACCCCGAGCGCCGCCACCACAATGCGCTCGGCGAAGTTGGTCAGCACGCGCAGGTCGTACTCGTGCACGTGGATCGCGCAGCCGCGTTCCCGCCAGAACCCCACACCCCCGAAGTGATCGATGTGCCCGTGCGAGATCACGACGTCGCGGACCTCGTCTAGGGGCGCGCCCTGCTCGTACACCTCGCGCAGCACGCGCGCCGCCCGCTCGAAATCGTCCCGTGTGTTGGCGGTGCCGCTGCCCGCGTCGTAGAGCAGGGGCGCATGGCCGCGCCCCAAGATCAGGTACACGTTGTTGACGTGATTGGGAAAGGTCTCGATGGGCAGCAGGAAGATGCGGGCGCCGGACGCGCTCTGGAACGGCCGTAGGCCGCACACTCCGTACTGAGCCCGATACCGATCGCGGGCCCCGGTTGCGGCTGCGATCGAAAGCGCGCGCACGCGCTCGCGCGCCTCGTCGTCGACCCCGTCGGCGAGTGGGCCGGCGGCTGCCAGCACCTCGCCCTGGGTCATGCCCGCGCCCGTGAAGATCTCGAGCTCGAGGCGGTTCAGTTGGCGGCGCAGCTCGTGGACCGGGCCGCGCGCCACTAACGCACCGCGAGCGCGAGGTGGCTGGCCATGGGCGCTTTGACCGCCCCCGCCTCGCCGAGCAGCGACAGATGCCGCTCGGCTGCCGCCACCATCCGCACGCGCGCTTCATCGGGCAGCGCCGCGATTGCCGGTCCGACCGGCGTGGCCTGGAACACCGCGAGGGCCTGTGCAAATCCGCCCTCGAGCACGAGCGGCAGCTCGCGCCGCTCGACGCGCACCGCCAGAAAACCCGCCTGCGCGAGCGCGCCCTTGAGGGCATCGGGGCCGCCGAAGCTGAACGGCAGCTCGATGAGCTGCGCGGTTTCGCGCGGCAGCACCTCGCACGCGATCGCGTGCAGCGCCCGGTAGATTGGGCACTCGTCGAGCGTTGCCCACACCGCCACCGCCAGTCGTCCCCGCGCTCGCAGCGCCCGGTGCATCTCGCGCAGCGCGGCCAGCCGATCGGAGAAAAACTGCAGGCCCTGCTGGCACGTGACCACGTCGAAGCTCTGGTCCTCGACCTTGAGCTGCGCCGCCTCCGCCCGCCGGTAGTCGATGTGCGCGGCTTCGGGGACGTCGGCCTGGCGAGCCAGCGCGAGCATGCCGTCCTCGTGATCGATGGCCAGCACCCGCCCGCTCGGGCCCACGCGCTGGGCGCACGCGCGCGCGACCACGCCGGTTCCGGTCGCGACATCGAGTACCTGCTCGCCTGGCTGCGGCGCCACCGCATCCACGAGCACACGCGCCCAGGGCGCAAACAGGCGCGGCACCAGGATCTGATCGTAGGCCTGCGGCCGGCTCGCGGCGGCAAACGATGAAATCCCCATGGGAACACGGTACGCCGAACTGCCCGCTTCTGCAACCAGGCGGAATCCGCGATAGAATCGAAGCATGCTCATCCTCATGCGAAACCACGCCACAGCCGAGGAGATCGAGGCCGTGTGCGCGCGCATTCGCGAGCTCGGTTTCACGCCGAACAAGATCCCGGGCTCGATGCGGGTCGCCATCGGGATCACGGGCAACGAGGGCCCCATCGATCCCGACCTGTTCGCGCGCTGCCCCGGCATCGCGGAAGCAGTGCCGGTCTCGCGGCCCTGGAAGCTGGTCTCGCGCGAGGTCAAGCCCGAGGACACGGTGGTCACGCTGCCGGGGCCCGAGGGCGCACCGGCGCAGTTCGGCGGCGGCGCGTTTGGCATCATCGCGGGCCCATGTGCGGTCGAGTCGCGCGAGCAGCTCATGGCGGCCGCGCGCGCGGTGCGGGCTGCGGGCGCTCGCTTTCTGCGCGGCGGCGCGTTCAAGCCCCGTACCTCGCCCTACTCGTTTCAGGGGCTCAAGGAGGAGGGGCTCAAGCTGTTGGCCGAGGCGCGCGCCCAGACCGGCATGCCCATCGTCACCGAGGTGATGGACACGCAGACGGTCGAGCTGGTGGGCCGCTATGCCGACGTGCTGCAAATCGGTGCGCGCAACATGCAGAACTTTGCGCTGCTGGAGGCGTGCGGGCAGATGCGCAAGCCGGTGATGCTCAAGCGCGGCATGTCGGCCACCATCTCGGAGTTTCTGATGGCGGCCGAGTATCTGGTCAAGAACGGCAACTATCAGATCATCCTGTGCGAGCGCGGCATCCGCACGTTCGAGACCATGACCCGCAACACGTTGGATCTGGGATCGATCCCGCTGCTCAAGCGGCTGACGCACCTGCCCGTGATCGTGGATCCGTCACACGGAACCGGTGATTACCGTTCGGTGCCGGCGCTTTCGCGGGCGGCGCTGGCGCTGACCGCGGACGGCCTGATGGTGGAGGTGCACCCCGATCCCGCGCGTGCCCGCTCCGACGGCCCCCAGTCGCTGACCCCGGCCAACTTCGGCAAGCTGATGGACTCGCTGCGGGCGCTGGCCCCGGTGGTGGGTTTGCGCCTGTAACTGGCGCCGATTACTATTCTCCAGCCGGCATGCGCGTGGAAATCTATACACGCACCGAGTGCTGTTTGTGCGTAGAGGCGAAGGCCGTGTTGGCGCGCGTGCGCGTCGAGTTGCCGTTCGAGCTTCATGAGATCGACGTCGACAGCGACGCCGAGCTGCGGGCGCGCTTTGGCGCCGAGGTGCCGGTGGTGTTCGTGGGCGGCCGCAAGGCGTTCAAGTATCGGGTCGACGAGGCCGCGCTGAGGCGCAAGTTGCAGGCGGCGCGCCCATGACGGTCGACCAGCGCACCCTCCTGGCGATTGCGGTGGCGGTGGTGCTGATGGGAGCGCTGGCCTGGCCGGCCGCACAGGCCTTGCGCCCCGAGGTCGAGCGCGAGCAGAAACAGATCTGCCTGCCGCTGGAGCCGCAGCCCTGGACCGTTAGACCGGCGCGCCCGTTCACGCTCAAGGATTTCGCCGGGCGCGACATCTCGCTCGACGACTACCGGGGCCGGGTGGTTTTCCTCAACTTCTGGGCCACCTGGTGCCCCCCCTGCGTCGACGAAATGGGCGCGCTCGAGAAGCTGGCGAAAGCATTCAAGGGCCGTGACGACTTCGTGATGCTGGCGGTGAGCGAGGACCAATCCTGGAAAGACATCCGAACCTTTTTCCCGAGGGGCACGGCATTGACCGTGCTCATGGATCAGGATTGGACGGTCGCGCACACCTGGGGCACGCAGAAGCTGCCCGACACCTACCTGGTCGACAAGCAGGGCAAGGTACGCCACTACTTCATGAACAAGCGCGACTGGTCGAGCCCGCAGGCCTTGGCCTGCATCCAGTCGCTGCTGTAAAGCCGCCCGCAGGCGGAAGCCGCTATAGCGAGCCCAGGAAGGTCAGCAGATCGGCGCGCGCACCATCGCCCAGCCTGGCGAAATTGTCGCGTGCGCGGGCGCCCTGGCCGTCGTGGGCCAGGATCGCGTCCGGAATCGTGCTGGCGCGCCCGTCGTGCAGTAGGCTGGTCTCGGCGCGCACACCCCAGAGCGGAGCGGTGCGCATCAAGCGCCCGGTGGCCTGGTTCTGTGTGATGCCGTCGCCCAGGCTGCCCATGTCATGCAGCAGGAAATCCGAGAACGGCGCGAAGAGCTTGTGATCGAGCGCCGCGATCGAGCTGGAGCCGGTGCGCAGCACGGGCAGGTGGCAGTTGGCGCACCCGATCTGCACGAACACGATGGCGCCCGCGATCGCGCGCAGCGAGCCGGCCCCGGGCCCGCGCGGCGGCGCGCCCAGGAACGTCATGAAGTCGGTGAACTTGTTGACGTCCGCGCCGTCGTCGTTGAGGTCGGGCCGGGGATTGCAGCGCAGCAGCGCGCAGTCGCCCTGCGGGCAGCTCTCGTTGGGAAACGACGGATTCGTGATGCCCATCTCGTTGAGATAGGCATCGCCCGAGAACGCGTGCAGCGTCGGGACCTGCGCCTTCCAGCCGAACTTGCCAACCGCGGGCTGGCCGGTGTCCGGATTGGTCACCTCGCTGACCTGCCCGGCCTGCTCCGGGAAGGCCTCCGCCTCTACGGCCGCCACCGCGCGCAGCCTGGCCTCCGGTACCGCGTCGACCAGCCCGAAACCGAACAGCGGAGTGGTCCGCCGACCGGTTTGGATGGTGGCCTCGGGCGGCACGACCTCGCCGACGTAGTTGCAATCGGGCGGCTCCGGACCGATGCCGCTCACCTGGATCAGCGAGCCGCCCAGCTCGGCCAGCGGGTTGAAGGTGCCGTCGTCATTGAGCCGGCCGAATCGCGTCTCCAGACGACCGTTGGTGCCGCCGACCGCGGGCCCGAGATGGCAGCCTGCGCACGCGATGTCGTTGAACACCGGGCCCAGGCCATCTGCGGGCGTCTCCTCTTCTTGAAAAGTGGTCTTGCCGTCGTCGAAGAGGGCGAGCTGGTCTTGGGTCAGCCCCGGTAGCGGATCGCCGAAGGCCGCCGCAGCCACCAGCTGCGCCTGCGCCATCTGCGATTCCAGGCCCTCGGCGTCCACCTCGCCGATGCCCCCGCAGCCGCCCCACCCGAACATCCCCCATGCCGCTAGAAATGAGATTGCCCGGTACGACATGTTGCACCTCCATGCCCGCCCGGGCCCGGCGCGCACAGATCGGGCGCCGCCCGTATAGCTTTTTCGCGCGATTGATGTCAATTGAAATAATCCCAAAATCAGCTAAAATTAACGATAGTTACAATGATCACTGCCAACGTGTTGGTCGGTTTTCTGTGCAAGCCCGGGCGCGCTTGAGGACAATGTCATGAAAAGTGGCAGGCGCTGCCGATGTGCAGGATTTCAGCGGGAGCCTGTCAACATGCGGTTACAAGGCCGATCGCACGCGCAAGCGGCTTTGTAAAGCTCGGCACGACATCGCACTCGGATAATGTGACAACTTCGGGCGACACGGGTGAGCTTTGGGTTTAAGAAACGCGTGCCCGCGATCACGCGGCGGGATGCACCGAACCGGCTGATCAGTAGAGTTGCCCGACCTGGAATTGGAAGTAGATCTGGTCCTGACCGCCCGTCATCAACCCGCGCGCGTAGCCCAGCCGCAGCGAGGCGCCCTCGGCATAGCCGAGCACCACGTTCAGGCCCAGCTCCGCGCCTACGCCCAGCTTGAAGTTTCCTAGATCGGTCCGGCCGAAGTACGCGTAGCCATAATCCGCATAGGCCGCGCCCACCAAGCGGGTGGCGTACACGGGCAGCGTGGACGCGCCGCGCTCGAGCTCGGCGATCGGGAAGCGGTACTCGGCGGTCCAGTCGTGAAACTGATCGCCGTAAAACGCACCGGGTGCGTAGCCGCGCAAGGACGGCGTCCCGGCCGGACACTGATCGGCGCGCACGCGCAGCGCGCACAAGAGCAGCTGCGCCCCCGACGCGTTGTCGCCAAATCCGCCCAGGAAATAGAGCCCGCGCCGGGACACGTTGCCGGTCGCGATCCCGCCCCCGTAATTGAGCATCAGCACGTGCCGACGCAGCGGCATCTGCAAGAATTCGCTCCAGCTCCAGGTGGCCTCGACCGTATGGAAATCGCCGCCCAGGCTCTCGTGGTTCAGGTTCAGATTGAAACCCAACGTGCGACCCTCCTCGGCGGTGACCGAGAAGCCGTAGCGGCGCACATTGGAGAACACGAAGCCGGCACCGAACCCGGACAGCGCCCCCTGCTCGGGCACCTGCGCAATGCCCTGGTTGGGATCGAGCGGCAGCCTGACCCGGTCGGCGGCCCGGAAGCTGTTGTAGTGATAGTTGAGGTTTACGGTTGCACTGTGGTCGATGTGGCGCACCACCGGCAGCGATGCCACCAGCGACCAATCGAACTGCTCCTCGGCGTAAGGCTGCGGCACCGTGTCGATGACCAACCCGCCCGCGCGCACGGTGCGGTGGAAAAAGTTGCCCGACAAGGGCGCCCACAACCGATCCCAGGCGTAGCTGAGCCCTTCGTTGGTCTCCCCGCGGCCGCCCAATCCCTGCTCGAGGTGGAAGGTCCACGAGTGAATGCCGGTCGCGTCGCCACCCGAAAAATCGACGGTCAAGAGCTGCTCGAAGCCGCCCGGCACGGTCGTGATGGCCGCGATGCGCCACGGATGCACGGTCGACCAAGGCGAGTATGGCTCTTCCTTGACCACCACGTTCTCGGGCGGCGCCTCCACCTCTGTCAACGGCAGCTCGTCGCGATCGGTTACGTAGGGCAGCGCCTCCTTGAACGTCGCCGGGTCGAACGCGGTGGCGTGAATGTCGTAGCCGAGCGACGAGAAGCCCTGGTAGAGCAGGGTCTGGCCGTCGTTGGCGAGCGCGGGCTCGAAGGCGCCGCCCAGGACGTTGGTGACCTGCCACAGCTTGCCGGTGGCGAGCTCGTACGCGTACACATCGTAGACGCCCGTGCGATCGCTCGCGAACAGAAGGTAGCGGCCGTCGGGCGAGTAGCGGGGCGTGATGTCCATCGCACGGTCGTGCGAGAGCGCGCGCGTGCGTCCGCTCTCGAGCTCATAGAGCACGATGTCCCGAAACCCGCCCTCCTGCCACTCCGAGTAGGCGATGGTCTTGCCGTCGGGCGACCAGGTGGGCGTGTACACGCGCGCGCGCCCGTCGCGGTGGCGGACCAGAAAGCGGATGCCGCCCTCGCCGTCGGTGCGCACGATGGCCAGGCTCGATCCGCGGCCGCCCTCCTCGTTGGCCGAGAACGCGATGAAGCGGCCATCGGGCGACACGTCGGGCGACAGCGCGCGCGCGCACCGGGTGAGCTGGCGGCGCCGGCCGGTCTCGACATCGACCACGAACAGCTCCTGATAAAAGTAGTTGGTGCGGCACACCTCGGCCTCGCTGGTGACCACGTGGCGGCCGTCCGGCAGCGGCACCGCATCGCCGCCCACTTCCATCTTGTACAGGACGCGAGGCACCCCGCCCTGTGCGGGCATCTTCATGAGCGCGACCCGGTCGTAGAGGTCATCGCGCACGTACATGATGTCGTTGCCGGGCCCAGGCCAAGCGTGTGGGTTGCGCGTGTTTTCGTGGTGCGTGGTCAGCACGCGCTCGGGCGTGCGGCCCCGCGCATCGATCTCGGCGCGCTGCACCTCGTAGCGGTGGCGCAGCCCGTCGTAGAACTCATGCCACAGGGCTTCGTAGTTCTGACCGACCGCCTCCGCGATGGCCTTGTTGATGCCGAACGGGACGACCACGCTCCCGTAGCGTCGCGAAACCTGGGCCAGCGCCTGGTCGCCGTAGCGATCGGCGATGAACTTGAGAAAGTACGAGCCGTACAGGTATGCGGTCGACCCGTGCGGGAACGCAAGCGCGCCCGAGCTGATCTTGTCGAGGCCCTGGAACTCGTCCTCGAGCACGGCCGCACGCAGGAACATGTCGAAGATACGGCTGCGCGTGCGGCCCGCGGTCGTGCGCGCGGATTCCTCGTAGGTGGCCAGCCCCTCGATGAACCAGCGCGGCTGCACTTGATTGGGCGCGTACACCTTGCCGAGACCCAGGCCCAGGACCACGTTGGCCAGCGTGGGCAGGCCTGACACGTTGTCGATGTGAAGGATGTGCGAGTACTCGTGGGTGATGAGCAGGTTGAACCAGTCGTCGAAATCGTTGAGCACGGATTCGCTTTCAGGGCCGGAGGCGAACAGGTGGATGAGGTTATAGGGCAGCACGCTGGCCGAGCCGTTGGCGGTGTCGACCTCGTCGCTGAGCACGATGTGGGTTGGGCGCGTGGGGACGTGGCCCAAGAGCGGCGCCAGGATGCGATGCGCACGCTCGGCCCGCACCGCCAGCGCGCGCGCTGCCAGCTCTTCACCCTGGTAGAAGTGGATCCGGAAGTGCTCGGTCTGGATGGTCCGCCAGCGTAGGCTGGGGTCGCCCGCGTACGCGCTCCGCGGCGCAGTCGAAACGGCGAGGACCAGCAGCAAACCCGTCCAGCGGGCCTTCATCGGGTCGGGTCTATCTTAGCCGATGCGGTCTTGACGGCGCCATCGGAGCGGGCGGACAATTTAGGTGCGTGCGCATTAAGTCCTATAGCGGAGCCAAGGGGTTCGGTTACATCGAGCGCGAAGGCAGCGAGGACGTGATCTTCGACATCACCGCCTGCGAGCGTTTCACGCCGCGCGTGGGCGACGAAATCGACGCCGAGATCAGGCCCGGGCGCGACGGCAAGCCACGCGCGGTATCGGTTCGGCTGCGGGCCCGCAACATCCCGGAACGGGAGGCCATGCGTGAAACCGCAGCGCGCCTGGAAGACGCGCTCGACACCTACCGCGATTTCGGGCTGTTTCAGGGTCTGACCTGGCGCGAGCTGTGCGAGCACTTTCTCCGGCGTCGGGAGGCGCTGCCCGACTCGATGACCGTCGAGGACGTGGTGGCGCTGCTCATCGATCGCTGGTCGCGCGGGGTCGAAACCGCGCGTCTGTTCGTGCATTCCCAGGACTTCCATCCGCCCAAGGCGATCGAGCAGCTCGAGGAGCTGCTCGCCGACACACCGGTCAAGATCGAGTTCCTCAAGCAGCATGGCCACACCATCACGCTGCACGCGCCCACGCTGGCGGAGCAGCCGCAGACATTCGAGCTGTATGGCTTGCCCGACCTGGTGGCTGTGTACAACCAGGCGCTGCACCACACGCAGCACGAGGATCGGTTGTTCCCGCTGGCGAGCCGCGACGACTACGTGTACATCCGGCTCAGTCTGGCCCAGGCCCGCGAGATCCGGCGCCGCGATCTCCTCCCCATCCACTGGGTCGAGGTTGAACCTTTCTTATAGATCGATTTTGAGCGTGCGCGAGAGGGCGCGGTAGCCCAGCGCGTGGTAGAAGCGGCCCGCGGTCTGGTTGCCCTCCCAGACCGTGAGCACGATCTCGACCGCGCCCCCAGCCCGCGCCCATTCAGTGGCTGCCGCCATGAGCTTGCGGCCGATGCCACGCCGACGGTGGGAGCGGGTGACCACGAGGTCTTCGATGTGCGCGCGCCGGCGCGGCACCATGGTCGGCAGCGGCGGCGTATCGTAGAGCTGCACATGGACCAGGCCGACCGGTGCGCCGGAGGCGACCGCGAGCAGCACGGTCTGATCAGGGCTCTGCAAGGCCTCGGCGATAAAGCTGGCGGACCGGGGGTGACCGGGCGCCTCCTGGAAAAAGGCGGGCTCGAGGCGCGCGTGCAGCGCGTCCACCTCGCGCCACAGGCCTTCCAGCACCGGCCGGTCGTCGCCGGTTGCCGGCCGGATCACGATCTCGCGCGCGCTCGGGCCCGGCCGCATCACGAGTCCGGCGCCATCAGGGCGCGCAGCACCTGCTCGATCGCCCGCCGATTGACCGGCTTGCGCACGTATTGATCGGCGCCCAGCTCCAGGGCCTGCCGCTGCACGTCTGGGTTCTCCTCGGTCGTCACCACGACGATCTTGGTGGCCGCGTACCGGCTGTCCTCGCGCATGCGTTTGATCAACTTCATCCCGTCGAGCACCGGCATGTTGAGATCGAGGAAAACGACGTCGTAGTCGGCCTGTGCGAGCGCCCGCAGGGCCGCCACCCCATCGCCCACCTCGTCGACCTCGATCTTGGGGAAGCGCCGGATCGCGAGCAGCAAAAGCTGTCGCATGGCGGGCGAGTCCTCGACGATCAGGATGCGCTTCGACATGACTGTGCTGGGGGCGCGGCCACGGCGCCCGTGCCCAGGGTGTGCGCGAGAAACGGAGCCACCATTTGCAGAAACACCTCGGGCCGCTCCTCGTGCGGAGTGTGGCCCGTGCACGGCACCAGGCGCAACGGCGCCGGCAGCTCTCGCGCCAGTCGCCGGCCGTTGCTGAGCGGCTGCAGAGCGTCGCGCTCGCCCCACACCACCAGCGCGGGCGGGCGCCGCGGGCCCAGTCGTTCGACCAGCGGATCAAAGCGCGCCAGCGCCTGCAGGCTCGCCAGCACGGCTTCGCGACCGCCCGGCCGGTTGAGCCGATCCCAAAAGTAATCGATGGCCTCGCTGGTGAGTGGATGCTGCTGGCCGTAGGCCAGATGCCTGAGCGAGTAGGCAAACTGTGCGCGCGTGTAGATCCGCTTGAAGAGCAAATCGCCGAGCCCCGGGATCAGCGCAAGCTGCGCGACCAGCGGCAGTGGGGCCGGGTAGCTGGCTGCGCACTCGAGCACCAGCGCGCTCACGCGCTCGGGTGCCAGGGCCGCCATTGCCAGCGCGACCCCGCCCCCCATCGAGTGGCCGAGCAGGCCCGCGCGCGCGACCGCGAGCCGATCGAGCGCGTCCAGAACCGTGCGCGCAAAGGCGTCGAAGCCGTATGGGTAGCGCGACGGCGCGGGCCGGTCCGATTCTCCGAAACCCGGCAGATCGAGCGCGATCACGTCGTAGCGCTCGGCCAGTGCGGGGATGATGTCGCGGAAGTAGAAGTGCGACATGATCCAGCCGTGCAACAGCACTAGCGATGGCCCAGCACCGCGCCGGTGAACGAACACGCTCACGCCCTGCACGTCGACCAGGCTGCCGGGCAAGCTCACGTCACAATAGTACCAGGACCGTTCACCACAGAGAACACAGAGAACACAGAGGATAAGAAGGCCCACGGGATCGGCCGTCTCGTCTGGAGCCGGATCCTGTTTCCTTCTCCGTGTTCTCTGTGTTCTCTGTGGTTTTGATTAGTTCTTGGGACGCGTGCGTGGGATCGGGGTCGAGCGCACGACCGTGGTCGGGGGCTCGGTGTCGCCGGGCGCGTCCCCCTTGAGGATGTGCTCGGGGAAGCGCGCCGACATGGTCTCCCACACCACCCGCTCGATTTCACCGACCGTAGCCTTGCGCATCACTTCCTCGGCCAGCGCCCGCGCCTCGCTCGCGGTCGAGCTGCGCAGCACGCTTTTGACGATTGGAATCGCGGTCGGGTTCATCGACAGCTCGTCGAGCCCCAGACCCACCAGCACCAGCGCGAACAAGGGCTCGCCCGCCATCTCGCCGCACATCGCGACCGGAATGCCAGCATCGTGCCCGGCCCGAATCGTGTTCCGGATCAACCGCAGGATGGCCGGATGCAGGGGCCGGTACAGGTAGCTCACGTGCTCGTTGCCCCGATCGATCGCCAGCGCATACTGGATCAGATCGTTGGTTCCGATCGAGAAGAAGTCGCAGTCCTTGGCCAGAAGGTCCGCGCACAGGGCCGCGCTCGGCATCTCGACCATGACCCCGATGGGCGGGTAGCCGTGCCGCAGCCCCTCCAGCTCCAGCTCGCCGCGCGCCTCCTCGACCACTGCGCGCGCCTCGCGCAGCTCGTCGACGCCGGAGACCATCGGGAACATGATGCGCAGCGAACCCTCGGCGGCTGCTCGCAGCAGCGCCCGCAGCTGCACCTTGAACAGGGGACGCTCCTTCAGGCACAGCCGGATCGAGCGCAGACCCAGCGCCGGGTTCATCTCGCCGCTCGGCCCCGGCACCAAGCCAAGCTTGTCACCGCCCAGGTCGAACGTGCGGAAAGTGATCACCTTGCCCGCCATCCGACCCAGCACCTGCCGCGCGTAGTCGAGATGCTCTTCCTCGAGCGGCAGCGTGGTGCGGTTCATGTACAGGAATTCGGTCCGATACAGACCGATGCCCTCGGCGCCGTGCTTGACCGAGGGCTCGATCTCGTCCATCAGCTCCACGTTGGCGTGCAGGTGCACGCGCATGCCGTCCTTGGTCTCGGCCGGCAGGTCGCGGTTGAGCATCAGCTCGGCCTCGAAGGCCGCGTACCTGCGTGCCCGCGCCCGATACTGCGCGACCACGTCGGCCGGTGGATCCAGAATCACCTCGCCTCGGATCCCGTCGACGATCACGAGGTCGCCGTTGCCAACCCGCTGCGTGATGTCGTCGAGCCCCACCACCGCCGGCAGCTCGAAGGCACGCGCCAGAATCGCGGTGTGCGAGGTCTTGCCGCCGGCGTCGGTCAGGAAGGCCAGCACCGCGTGCCGGTGCAGGAGCGCCGTGTCGGCCGGCGACAGATCATGCGTCACCACCACCGCGTCCGGAGGCGGCTGGAACACCGCGTGCTCCTCGACCCCGAGCAGGTTGCGGATGATGCGGTCGCCCACGAAGTCGACGTCCGAGCGCCGCTCGCGGAAGTACTGATCGTCGACCGTGTCGAACAGGCCCTTGATGGCCTCGACCGCCTTGCGCAGGGCCCACTCGGCGTTGACGCGCTCATCGCGGATGATGCGCCGGGTCGGCTCGACCAGGTGCTCGTCGTGCAGGATGAGCTGGTGCGCTTCCAGGATCTGGAAATGCTCCTCCCCCTCGCGCTCCTTGAGCTTCTGCTTGATGCGCTCGAGCTGCTGGTCGCTCTCGCGCAGCGCGGCCTCGAAGCGCCGGATCTCCTTCTCGACTTCCTCGGGCGGGATGTGCTGCTTGGGCGTCTTGACCTTGCGACGGTCGAGCAGATAGACCCGTCCGATCGCGACCCCGGGTGAGGCCGCGATACCGAACAGCCTGGTCATGGTGCCGCCGCTTTCGTCCACGCTCCTCCCTCCCTACTCCTCCCCAAACTTGTCGCGCACCAGCTCCCCGAGCGCGTCCAGCGCCGCCGGGGCGTCAGGCCCCATCGTACGCACCTTGATGAAGGTTCCCTTGGCTGCCACCAGCATCAAAACGCCCATGATGCTCTTGCCGTTGACAGTCTGACCGTCCTTCTCCACCTGCACGTCACTGCGATACCTGTTGGCCGTCTGCACGAACTTGGTGGCCGCCCGCGCATGCATGCCGAGCTGGTTCACGATCTCGAACGTCGCCTCGGCCACCTCGCTCACACTCACTCGATCTCCTCGATGTGAAGCCGTCCCGTGATCTCGCTGCCCAACCGGATCGAGCGCCGCCCGGTCTGCAGCAGCAGCTCGGCCAGGTCGCGCGGCCCATCCTTGCGCTCGCAGGTGGCCAGCTTGAGCAGCATGGCCATGTTGAGCCCGCACAACACCTCCACGTTGTGCGCTCCATCCATCAGCGCCATGCAAAGATTGGATGGGGTGGCGCCGTGGAGATCGACCAAAAACAGCACCCCCAGCCCGCTGTCCACCTCGTACGAGGCGGTCTCGAGCCTGGCGTTGGTGATCTCGGGCGGATCGGTCGTGCTCACGGTGACCACACGCAGCTCGGGCAGATCGCCGACGATTGCCTGCGTGTCCCGGACCATCTCGGCGCCGTGGAGGCCGTGCGTCACCACCACGACGCCTGTCATCGCACTGTTCCGGCTCACGTCCTCTCCAGATCGCGGTGACGAATCGTCACGCTGTATTGGGGATCGATCCGGCGCGCCAGCTCCTCGACCACCGCCACCGAGCGGTGGCGCCCGCCCGTACAGCCGATCGCGACGGTCAGGTACGCCTTGCCCTCGCGCTCGTAGCGCGGAATCGCATAGCGGAGCAGGCCCCCCACATGCTCTAGAAATTCGCGTGCGTCTTGGTTTCCCATGACGAATTGGGCCACCTCGACATCGCGCCCGGTCGAGCCCGACAGCGCCTCGACGAAGTATGGGTTGGGCAGGAAGCGCACGTCCAGCACGATGTCCGCCTCCACGGGCAGCCCGTGCTTGAAGCCGAACGACACCAGCGTGACCGCGAGCGCTCCGGTGTGGCGCCCGTAGCGCTCCTGGATGATGCCCTTGAGCTGATGCACGGTCAGCTCACCGGTCTGCACCACCGCCTCCGAGTGCTCGCGCAGCACCTGCAGCGCTTCCCGCTCCTTGCGGATCCCGCCGCGCAGATCGTCGCCGCCCAGCGGGTGGCGACGCCGGGTTTCCTGGTAGCGCCGCACCAGCACCTCGTCAGGCGCATCCAGGAACAGGACCTCGAGCGAGTGGCCGGCCGTGCGCAGCGCCTGCAGGGCCGCCGTCGCACCGCCCAGGAACTCCTTCTCGCGGGCGTCCACCACCAGCGCCGCCTTCTCGACCTCGTGGCTGGCCGATAGTAGCTCCATGAAGCGGCCCAGAAGCGGCAGCGGCAGGTTGTCCACGCAGTAGTAGTCGAGATCCTCGAGCGCGCGCAGCGCGGTCGACTTGCCGGCCCCGCTCATGCCGGTGACGATGATGATCCGCATCGCCTACTCGACCTCGTCGCCGTGAAAGGCCAGGGGGCGGGCCTCCGCGATGGCCTTGTTCAGCCGATCCTGGAACTCGCGCGCCGAGTGGTGGCCCTGCAGCTTGAGCAGCATGTTGCGCGCCGCCACCTCGATGATCGAGGTCATGTTGCGGCCCGGGCGGATCGGCACCCGCAGCATCGGGATCTCGACGTCGAGGATCTGATAGGTCAGCTCCTCCACGCCCAGCCGGTCGTACTCCTCGTTCTCGTCCCACTCGACCAGCTCCACCACCAGCTCGAGCTTCTTGGTGTCGCGCACCGCCGCGATTCCGAACAGATCCTTGATGTTGATGATGCCCAGGCCCCGGATCTCCATGTGGTGCCGGATGATCTCGTGGCCCGAGCCGAACACGGTGTCGGGCGGCCGCTTGCGGATGTCGACGATGTCGTCGGCCACCAGGCGGTGGCCGCGCATGACCAGGTCGAGCGCGGCCTCGCTCTTGCCGATGCCCGACTTGCCGAGCAGAAGGATGCCGACGCCCAGCACATCCAGCAGCACGCCGTGCAGCGAGGTCTGGGGCGCCAGCTGATCCTCGAGATACTTGGTGATGCGATTGATGAACACCGAGCTCATCAGGGGCGAGCGCATGACCGGCACCGAGTGCTGATTGGACTCGTCGATCAGGAGCTGCGGCACCTCGAGCCCGCGCGTGACCACGATGCAGGCCGGCTCCAGAGAGACCAGACCCACGATCCCCCGACGCCGTGCGTCGTCGTCGAGGGTGGCCAGATAGGACACCTCGGTCAAGCCCAGCACCTGTACGCGCTCGCGGTGCACGTGCTCGGTGTAGCCGGTCAGCGCCAGCCCCGGCTTCTGGATTCGGGGCGCGGTCACCCGGCGTCCCAGCCCCGATCCGCCGGCAATCAGCTCCAAAGCCAGCCCGTTCTCGGCGTCGTTGAGCAGCGCTTCTACGCGCAGCGACGGCATTGAAGGCGGGCTCCAGGCTTCAGGCTACGGGCTACAGGAGAACCACGCTTGCGTGCGTCGGGCACGAAGCGGGCGCTGGCCGGGCTGGGGCCGGCAGCCTGAAGCCTGTAGCCTGTGGCCTGCCTTCTCATTAGTACTTCGCGTCCTCCTCGGCGATCACGCGGTACAGGTCGGCCGCGGATGGCGCCTCCATCAGCCGCTCGCGGAACTCGCCGCTCTTGAACAGCCGACTGATGCGCGCCAGCGCCTTGAGGTGCGCGCCGGTCGAGTTCTCGGGTGCGATGAGCACGAAGAAGATATGGGTCGGGCGACCGTCCATGGACTGGAAGTCGACGCCCTCGCGCGACCGGCCCACGCACGCAACCAGCTGACCGGCGCCTTCGAGCTTGCCGTGTGGGATCGCCACCCCTTCTCCGATCGCGGTCGAGGCCAGCTTCTCGCGCTCCAGAAGCACGCGCACGAGGTCGTCCTTGCGGAACGGCTGCACGCGCTCGGCGAGCTGCGCCGCCAGCTCATGGATCACGCCCGGCTTGTCGCGGGCGTGCAGGTCGGGAACAATCAAGTCCTCTCGGACAAACTCTGTGATCTTCACTGAAAACCCCAGATCAACCTAAAATTTAATCGTCCCCGGGTCAACTGGCCTTGTGCTCCGCCTCCACGCCCTCCTGGGTCTCGATCAGCCCGTAGTTGCCGTCCTTGCGCCGATACACCACGTTGACCTGCCGCGACGACGCGTTCATGAACACCAGGAACTCGTTTTCGAGCAGGTTCATCTGCATGACTGCCTCCTCGACGGTCATCGGCTTGGCAAAGAACTTGGACGATTTGATGATCTGCGACTTGGGCTGGTCGGGCGGCGGGCCCGGCTGTGCCTCCGGGCGCCCGGCCCGGCCGCGCGCGACCGCACGCATCTGCGCCGGCAACCCGTCCGGCTCCATGCTTTCGGCCGACAGCACGCTGGCCCGGATGGGGACGCCCAGTCCCGTGTGCGGCTTGTGATCGCGGATGCGGTCCTTGTAGCGCCGCACCTGGCGCTCGATCTTCGCCATCACGAGATCGATCGAAGAGTACATGTCCTCGGTCGCCTCGCGGCCCTTGAGCACGATGCCGTTGTGGAGCGTGATCACCACGTCGACCAGGTGCTGGTAGCCGCGTTCGGCCTGCAGAACTACATGCGCGGTGATGGGGTCGGGAAAGTACTTTCTGATCTTTTCCAGCTTTTCTCTTGCGTAGTCGCGAATTGCATCGGTGGCTTCCATGTGGCGGAACGTCACGGAAAGGTTCATGACCGGCGCCTCCTCTCGCGCCTGATTCCACCTACCGAATCAGAATAGCTGCCGCCGCTTTGAGCTCGATAGGATCCCGAGCTGCTCCCGGTACTTGGCAACCGTCCGGCGAGCGATGTCGATGTTCTGCTCCTTGAGCAGCTCGACGATCTTCTGGTCGCTCATCGGGTGCTTGGGATCCTCCTTGGCGATGATTTCCTTGATCTTGGACTTGACCGATTCGCTCGCGATGTCGTCGCCGTCCATGCGCGAGATGCCGCTGTTGAAGAAGAACTTGAGCTCGAAGATGCCCTGCGGGGTGTGGACGTACTTGTTGGTGGTGACGCGCGAAACCGTCGATTCGTGCATGCCGATGTCCTCGGCCACGTCGCGTAAAATCAGCGGTTTCAGGCAGGCGATGCCCTTGTCGAAGAATTCGCGCTGGAACTTGATGATGCTCTCGGTGACCTTGACGATGGTGCGCTGGCGCTGCTGGATCGATCGGATGAGCCACTGTGCCGAGCGCAGCTTGTCCTGGATGTAGTTGCGTGCCTGCGGGCTGCCCGAGAGCGCGGTGCGATAGAAGGACGAGATCTTGAGCTTGGGGAGCCCGTCGTCGTTGGGGACCACGAAGTACTTGTCGCCCACCTTGTAGACGTACACATCGGGGGTGATGTAGTGCGGATCCTCGTCCGAGTACATCCGGCCCGGCTTGGGATCGAAGCTGGCAATGACCTTGGCGGCCTCGATGATCTCCTCGAGCGGTTGATGCAGGTCCTTGGCGATGGCCTGGTAGTTCTTCTTCTCCAGATTGCCCAGGTGGCGCTCGATCATGGCCACCACGATCTCGTCGTCGGCGCCGATGTGCTGGGCCTGAATGAGCAGACACTCCTCGAGTGTGCGCGCGGCCACACCGATTGGGTCGAACTCCTGGATGCGCTTGAGCACCGACAGCGCCAGATCGGGCGCCTCGGCGCCCTCCTGCGCCAGCTCCTCGATCGTGACCTCCTTGAGGTAGCCGGCGGCATCCAGGTTGCCGATGATGAGCATGCCGATCTTCTCCTGCTCGGGCGAGAAGTTCGACAGCTTGAGCTGCCAGAGCAGATGGTCGAACAGCGAAGCTTTCTTGGTCAGCGTGGCTTCGAGCGACGGCAGCTCGTCGTTGTTGGGCCGGTAGGCCGGCATCGGCGGCGCCATCGTGTAGTTTTCGAGATAGTTGTCCCAATCAATCTCGGACACCGCCTGCGTGTCGCCCTTGACCTCGACCGCCTCCTCGCGCTTCTGGGACAGCTCGGGCGCGGGCAGCTCGGTCTCGCCGGCGGCTTCGGTGCGCGCCTCCACGCCGTCGGCGCCGTCGGCGGCCACGCCATTTTCGGAGGCCTTGGATTGCTCCTGCGCGGTATCGGCGCCGTCCTCGAGGATGGGATTTTCCATCATCTCCTCGCGGACCAGGTCCACCAACTCCATGCGAGATAGCTGCAGCAGCTTGATGGCCTGCTGAAGCTGCGGCGTCATCACCAGCTGCTGGCTCAGCCTCAGATGCTGCTTGATCTCGATCGACATCTCGTCCCCGACCACCTCTCTGGCGATTCTCTAAATCGTTTCAAATATTTACGATCAGAGACAGGATGAATCTATCATCCTCGAAAGGCTTTGTCCACACTAAAACGCACGCGTGGTATGGAAGTTGCTAAGAGCTGGCACACCGCTTTTCACACGCCCGCACTTGTCAAGCTGAAACGGTACCTTGGCGTTGCAACCCAGCGCCCGCGCTGGCGCCGGCGCGGCGCCGATCACCGGTGCGGGCCTCGAGCGCGGCACGAATGAAGCGGCGGAAGAGCGGATGCGGTGCGAAGGGGCGGCTCTTGAACTCGGGATGGAACTGGCAGCCCAGGAAGTACGGGTGATTCTTGAGCTCGATGATCTCGACCAGCCGCTTGTCAGGGCTCAGGCCGGACAGCACCAGGCCCGCATTCTGCAGGAGCTCCCGATACTCGTTGTTCACCTCGTACCGGTGGCGGTGGCGCTCGCTCACCTCGGCCACCCCGTAGGCTTCCTGGGCATGCGTTCCCGGCAGCAGCACGCACGGGTAGGCGCCCAGACGCATGGTCGCGCCCTTGTCCACCACTCCGCGCTGGTCGGGCATCATGTGGATGACCGGGTGCGGGGTGTCGGCTGAAAACTCGGTCGAGTTGGCGTCACGAAGCCCGCACATCTGGCGCGCAAACTCGATGACCGCGATCTGCAGGCCCAGGCAGATGCCAAAGTACGGCACCGCGCGCTCACGTGCATAGCGCGCGGCCGCAATCTTGCCCTCGGTGCCGCGCTCGCCGAAGCCGGGGCCGACCAGGATGGCATCGACCTCGGCCAGAAGCGCCTCCGCGCCCTGGCGCTCGATCTCCTCGGAGTCGATGTGCTGGATCACGACGCGACAGTCGTTGTCGATGCCGCCGTGAACCAGCGCTTCGTTGAGGCTCTTGTACGACTCGACCAGGTGCACGTACTTGCCGACGAATCCGATGGTGACCTGCTTTTCGGGCCGCTTGATCTTTTCGACCACGCGCTCCCATTGCACCAGAGCAGGCGAGCGGCTCCAGATGTTGAGCAGCTCGGCCAGCCGGTCGTCCAGCCCCTCGTCATGCAGCCGCAGCGGCAGCTCATACACCGTGGGCACGTCCTGGGAGGTGAAGACGGCGTCGGCCGGCACGTTGGAGAAGAGAGCGATCTTCTGCTTGATGCCCGGGTCGAGCGGACGGTCGCAGCGGCACACCAGGATCTCGGGTTGGATGCCGATCTCGCGCAGCTTCTGCACCGAGTGCTGGGTCGGCTTGGTCTTCAGCTCGCCGGCGGCACCGATGTAGGGCACCAGAGTCAGATGCACGCTGACCGAATTCTGATGTCCGATTTCGATGCGGAGCTGCCGGATCGCTTCCAGGAACGGCAACGACTCGATGTCGCCCACGGTGCCGCCGACCTCGACGATGAGGACATCGTTGCCCTCGGCCGCCCGCACCAGGTTCTGCTTGATCTCGTCGGTGATGTGGGGAATCACCTGGACGGTTGCGCCCAGGTACTCGCCACGACGTTCCTTCTTGATGACCGCGTGATAGATCTGGCCGGTCGTGAAGTTGTTGAGCCGGCTCATGCGCGCCGACACGAAGCGCTCGTAGTGGCCGAGATCCAGATCGGTCTCGGCGCCGTCGTCGGTCACGAACACCTCGCCGTGCTGCAGCGGGTTCATGGTGCCCGGATCGACATTGATATACGGGTCCATCTTGAGCAGGCTGACCTTGAGCCCGCGGTTCTCCATCAGGGCGCCGATGGAGGCGGAGGCGAGGCCTTTGCCCAGCGAGGACACCACCCCGCCCGTCACGAAAATGAACTTGGTCTGCTTGCCGGCCGGCCGACCGTTCGCCATGTCAGAGCCCTCGCCTGTGAACGAGTTGTGGACGCTTTGATTTCGGGGGTGAGAGGGGCCTGGCTGAGTTGTAAGTTCGCGTAATTGCTACGCGATTTGCCAACCCTTCCTCTCTAGCACCAGCACGGACCAAATATAGGAGAGGGGCTCTGGGTTGTCAACGCTGAAAGCGGGCGAAGCGGCTTCGGAACCGGGCGCTCGGCCGGGTGTCCGCTTAGAAGGTGGGGAGCTTCGAGTATCGATCGCGCCTGCGCATCGCGGGGCTGCCGCTCGTGCACGTGACCTGGCCGCGCACGCGCAAGCGGCCCCTGGCACTGGGCAGCGATCCCGACACCTTCCCGCTCGCACCCGGCGCCTGCGGAATCGTGGCCATCGGCCCGGCGGCTTGCGGCGTGGTCGCCATCGGCTGGACATGCGCGTTTGGGGTGGTCGCCATCTCGCCGGTGCTGGCGGTCGGGCTTCTGGCCGGCTGCGGGGGGCTGGCGGCATTTGGGCTGGCGGCGCTGGGGGTTCTCGGTGCGGGCGTCGTATGGCCGAGCGGGCTTTTGTGGGCGGCGCCGCTTGGGATCCGCGCGGCCGAGGCGGCGGTGGCGTGGTCGGGGGTCGGGCTGTGGCTGGGGCTGGCGCGGCGCGAGCGCTGGCAGAAGGTGCGGCGCCTGAGCGCGCGACACGCGATGCGGGGGCGGATCGTGCCGCTTTCGACCGTGCCGGCGCCGCTCTACCAGGTGCCGTGCGTGTTCTACCACGCGCGCTGGACCGAGCTCGGCACGCGCATCGCCGAGTGCGGCGTCGATTTCCTGGTGGCGGACGCAGGCGGTGCCACCGTGCGCGTGGAAGCGGCCGGCCTGACCTCGCTGCTCGAGCCGCCGCCCGTGCGCGGCGACCAGACCGCGGTCGGGTTCCTGGCGGCCGGGGACGTGGTGACCGTGGGCGGCGATCGCGACTGGGAGCCCGACCCTTGGGGCGCCAGCGCCGGCTACCGGACCTCGCCCTTGCGCGGCGTGCTCAAGAACGCGGTGGTGACCAACCGCGAGGTGGCGCAGCTGCGGGCGGAAGTGCGGGTGTGGCCGCTTCTGGCCGCGACCTATCTTGGCGCGGCGGCGGGCGCGGTGGCGCTCGCGCTGGCGAGCTGACCTGAGGTTTCGCGGGCTACGGGTCCCGCGCTACGGGTCCCGCGCTAGGCGAGGTGCATGGCGCAGCCCGCGCGCAGAAGCCAGGTTGGGGCCGCAACCACCTGTGGCGGGCCCCAGCGTGGGTCGAGTGTGAGTGAGCAGTAGTCGTCGCGCCAGGCGGGCGGCAGCGGCTGGCCGCGGCGGGCTGCGTGCTGATGGGCGTTGCGCAGAGCGTAGCGGCGCGCGATTGCGACCTCGGTCGGGCTGCGCAGCGGGCGCGCATGGTAGCGATCGAGAAACACGCTGCCCCGGCGGCCCAGCACGCGGTTGAGGCCGCGGGCGTTCCGCCGGGCCGGGTCAGATCTCGTCGCCCGCGCGCGTGAAGCCGCGCAAGACCGCGTGCGTGACGCTGCCGCCGCCGCTGACCACGACGTCGACCGGGCCCACGCCGGGCGCGAACGTGGTGCGCGTGCGCACGCCCGCGTCATCGGCTTCCTCCACCACCACGCAGCCAGCAAACGTTCCCGCGGGCGTGGCCACGCGCGCGCCGGCTTGCACAATGCGGGCCCGGCCGCCACCCGGCAGCTCCCAGCTCGTGCCCATCTCGAGCGGCAGCTTGAGCACATATTTTCCGGGCGGGACGCGCACGATGCCGTCGGGGCGCACCTGGTAGCCGAAGTCGCCCATGCGCACGTCCGTGCCGTCACGCGCCTCCACCCGGACCACCACCAGCGTGCCGTCGACGTCGTAGCTCCAGGCGTTGCCGGGCGCGAGCGGAAAGAAGGCTTCGGGCGTCGACGCCGTGCTCGGCTGCGCGGGCCCCGCGGTCGCGCAGCCCAGGCCGCCCCAGGTGAGCGCCACTCCGGCCAGTGTCACCGCTGCGCTACACTTTCTCATCTGCGGTCGGCTGCGGCACCGCGAGCACCGGACAGCGGGCCTCGCGCACCACTTTGTGAACCACCGATCCGAGCAGCTCGTGCACGCGGCCGCTTCCGCGCGAGCCGATCACGATGAGGTCGGCGCCCCAGGCGGTTGCCTGCTCGAGGATCTGGAGCGCCGGCGCACCCGAGACCATGCGCCGCTCGGCCGGCCGCTCGCCCACGTGCCGCTTCACGAACGCAGCCAGCGCCTCTTCGCCGCGCGCCCGCATGTCGTCGACCATCTGCTGATTGACCTGACCGTAGTAGTAGGGATAGGCGCTGATGATGGGCAGGTGGCGCACGTCGAACACGTGCAGAAACATCACTTCGCCGCCGAATGCCTCGGCAACCTTGAGGCCGCAGCGCGCCGCTTCATCGGAATATTCCGAAAAGTCGGTGGCGATCAGCACCCGCCGAAACGGCATCCTCCGACGTTACCATGATTCATGATTGCAACCACCTCGCGCGGCGCCGAGTCCGTGGTATCTTCCGGGTGGTGGGAGGAGGATCGGCCGGGATCGGGCGCAGCCTCATGCTTGCGCTGATCTTGCTCAGCGCGGTCGCACTCCTGCGCGCTCCGACGCTGGTCGTGCCGATTTTCAACTCGGACGAAGCTTACCTGGCTGTGCAGGCGCACGTGCTGCGCGACGGTGGGCGACTCTATCACGACGTCGCCGACCGCAAGCCGCCGCTGGTCCCGTACCTGTACGCAGCCACCTTCGCGGTGCGCGGGGCCGACGACCTGATCGCGGTGCACGTGCTCGCGATCGGGTGGCTGTTCGCGACCGCGCTGGTTCTGGCCTGGGATGCCAAACAGCGCTCGGGCGCCTCTGCCGGGCTGTGGGCGGCCGCGCTGTTTGTGGCCGCCAGCGCGTCCTATCTGCCCGCCGAGACGCAGGCCGCCAACTTTGAAGTGTTCATGCTGCTGCCGGCCTGCCTGGGCATGGCGCTAGCCGGCCGCGGCAAGCCCCTTTCTGCGCTCGCGGCCGGCGCCCTCATCGCCGCCGCGACCCTGTGCAAGCAGACCGCGGCCGTGACCCTGCTCGCGGCCGGGTATCGGGTCTTCACGGCGCCCCGGCGCGGTCTGGGCCTGCTTGCGCTCGGCGCCGCCTTTGTGACCGTCCTCGGCGTCACGGCGGCCGCGCTGGGACCGCGCGAGTTTTACTTCTGGACCGTGGGCGGCAACGCCGGCTATCTGTCCGCCGACGGCGTGCTCAGCTACGCGTTCGCGCGCTTTGCCATCATCACCGGATCGTTCTTGGTCGCCAACTTCCTTCTGTGTTGGCTGGTCACCCGCGCCGCGCGCACGCGCGCCCGGCGCGACCTCGATCTATGGGTGTGGCTGTTCACGAGCGCGATCGGCGTGGCCGCCGGCCTGCGCTTCTTCGGCCACTACTACCTCCAGCTGCTGCCGCCGGCGTGCCTGCTGGCGGCCGCGCCGGCGTCGGAGCTGGGCGAGCGCGCGCGCAAGCTGGTCGCGGTGGGCCTGACCATCCCGGCGCTCGTGTTCGCGAGCCTGGGCTTCTATTCGGCTCGCATCCACGACATGCCCGACTACCGCCCGCTGGCGGCCTACGTGCGCGAGCACACGGCGCCCACCGATCGGATCGCGATCTGGGGCCACTTCCCCGAGGTCTACTGGGCCTCGGGACGCATGCCCGCCATGCGATTCGTGCACACCGGATTTCTGACCGGCGCCTCGGGCGGACGGCCGGCCGGCTCGGCCACCGAGCATTTCGCCACGCCGGGCGCGTGGGAGCTTCTGTTCCAGGACTTCCACACGCATCCGCCCCGGCTCGTGATCGACACGTCGCCGGCCCGCTTGCGTGACTACGAGCACTACCCGATTGCGCGCTATCCGCGCCTGCGCGACTACCTTTCGGAGCATTACCATCAGTCGGCCACCGTGGATGGAATGGTGATCTACGCGCGCACCGACAGCGCCTCGACCGCTGCCATAAGGTAGCCGTCCCGCAAAACCTCCCTTATCATTCTATGCGCCTTGAGTTTCGCCGGGACCTATATCCGCTTCTTGTGCCGACGCCCCGGGCTGATCTTTGCGGCCGCGGTGGCCCTGCTCGTGCCCTCGTTGTGGCTGGCCGCAAAGCTCGAGCTCAAGACCGACTTCAAGGATCTTCTGCCCAAGCGGCGGCGCTCGGTGACCGAGCTCGAGCGCATCTCCAAGCACGTCGGCGGCAACTCCTCGCTCGTGATCGCCGTCGAGGGCGACGACCTGGCGGCCATGGAGCGCTACGCCGATGACCTGGCGGCGCGGCTGCGCGCGCTGCCACCGGGCCTGATCGATCATGTCGACGAGTCGGTGCGGGCCGAGCGCGCCTTCTTCGAGCGCAACCGGTGGCTGTACGCAAGCGTCCAGGATCTGGAAAAAGTGCGCGATGCGATCGAGAAGCGGGTCATCGCCGAGACGCCCTTCGACCTGGGCCTCGAAGAAGACGACCAGGCGCACGCGTCCGGGACCCGCGCCGCCAGCGACGATCTGAAAGCGCTCAAGCGCAAGCTCGAGGCCAAGGCGGCCCAGCTCGACAAGTTCCCGGGCGGCTACTACGCGGGCGAAAATGGGCACCTCTTGGCCCTGTTCGCCTACGCGGCCGGCAACGTGGGCACCGATTTCGACGCCGCCCAGCGGCTCCTCGATCGGGTGCGGGCGGAAGCGGAGGCGCAGGGGCCGCGCAGCTACCATCCGTCGCTGCGCGTGACCCTGACCGGAGACCTCTTGACCGGAATCGAGGAATACAAAGCGGTCAAGGGCGACATCTTTCTGGCCAGCTCGATCTGCATCTCGCTGGTGCTGCTTGTAATCGTGCTGTTTTACGGGCGGCTGCGCTCGCTGACCATCCTGGGCGTGACGCTGACGGTGGGCGTGGGAGTAACGTTTGGCTTCGCCCGCCTGACCATCGGCTATCTCAACACCTCGACCGCCTTTCTGGGCAGCATCGTGGCCGGCAACGGCATCAACTTCGCCATCGTCATGCTCGCGCGCTACTTCGAGGAGCGGCGGCGCGGGCGCGCGATCGAGGATGCAGTCGATCTGGCGGTGCGGCGTACCGCGCCCGCCACCGGCGGCGCAGCCCTGGCGGCCGGCATCGCGTATGGGTCACTGATGCTGACCGATTTTCGGGGCTTCAACCAGTTCGGGGTCATCGGCGGCTTCGGGATGCTGATCTGCTGGATCGCAGCCTATACGGTCGGCCCGGCCATGATCGTTCTGTGCGAGCGCATCCCGCTGCTCGCCGGTCGCAGCGAGCGGCCCTGGCGCAACCTGTTCTCGCAGCCGTTCGCGGCCGCGGTGCGGCGCGCCCCGCGCGCGCTGCTGCTTGCGGCTGGCCTTTTGTCGGCGCTCGGGGTCGTTCTGACCGTTCGCTTTCTGGCGCGCGACCCGTTCGAGTACGACTTTGGCAAGCTGCGCAACAATCAGGTGCGGCGCACCAGCTACGCGTTCGAGGTGTCCAAACGCGTGTCGCGCATCCGCGGCGAGGGCGGCGACGGCCTGGTGCTCTTGGCCGAGCGGCCCGACCAGGTGCCCCTCATCAAGGGCGAGCTGGAACGGCGTCGGCGTGCGGCCGGGGCGGCTTCGCCCATCGGCAGCGTGACCGCGGTCGAGGAGCTCCTGCCCGAGCGCCAGGGCGAGAAGCTTGCGCTTCTGGCCCATATCCGCAGCATCATCGACAAGTCCAGGGACGCGCTCGACGACGAGGATCGCAAGCTGGCGCTCGACGAGCGGCCGCCCGAGACGCTGCGCGCGCTCACCGTGGCCGACCTGCCGCGCAAGCTCACCGAGCCCTTTACCGAGAAGGACGGGCGCAAAGGCCGCATCGTGTTCATTCAGCCCGCCAAGTGGCTCAACTCCTGGGGCGGCCACGACCTGATCCAGCTCGCGCGCGCGGTCGAGGAGCTGCGTCTGGACGACGGCGAGACCGTGTACACGTCGGGCCAGGCGGTGGTGTTCGCGGACATGCTGCGCAGCGTGCTCGCCGACGGCCCGCGCGCGGTCGCATGCTCACTCTTGGGGGTTCTCATGCTGATCCTCGCCCTGATGCGACGCGTGCGCGCGAGCCTGCTCACGCTGGCGACCCTGTTGTGCGGCACCAGCGTGATGCTGGGCCTGGCCTCGGTCCTGGGCTGGAGGCTGAACTTCCTCAACTTCGTCGCCATCCCGATCACGCTCGGGGTGGGCGCCGACTATGCCATCAACATGGTGCGCCGGCACCTGGATGAGCCCGACCTTCCGCCCGATCAGGTGGTCGCCACCACCGGCGGCGCCGTCACCCTGTGCAGCATGACCACGATCATCGGCTACAGCTCGCTCCTCATCGCCGACAACAGCGCGCTAGTCTCGTTTGGGATGCTGGCCGCGCTCGGCGAGGTCACCTGTCTGACCACGGCGGTGGCGTTTCTGCCGGCGCTGGTCCGCCTGCTCCGGCCGCGCCGGGCCCCCGCCTCGGCGGCCGACGCCGCGGCATAACACTCCGAGCAGCCTTGACGACCGGCCGCGCTGCCGGCACAGTTTGTCCCGACATGCTCGAGGGCAAGCGGGTCACGGTGGTCATGCCGGCCTACAACGCCGCGCTGACGCTCGAGCGCACGCTGCGCGAGGTGAATCGGGAGGTGGCCGACGACATCATCCTGGTCGACGACGCCAGCCACGATGGCACCGCGGACATCGCGCGGCGGCTCGGCCTGCGCACGCTCGTGCACGACCGCAACCGCGGCTACGGCGGCAACCAGAAAACCTGCTACACGGAGGCGCTGCGCACGCGCGCCGACGTGATCGTCATGCTGCACCCCGACTACCAGTACACGCCCAAGCTGCTCCTCGCGATGGCCTCGCTGATCGCGGTCGACCAGTTCGACGTGGTGCTGGGCTCGCGCATCCTGTCGGGGGGCGCGCTCAAGGGTGGCATGCCGCTCTACAAGTACGCGGCCAACCGGGCGCTGACCGCGTTCGAGAACCTGTGCACGGGTGCCAAGCTCAGCGAGTACCACACCGGCTACCGCGCGTTCTCGCGCGGTGTGTTGGAGACGCTGCCGCTCGAAGAGAACAGCGACGACTTCGTGTTCGACGCCCAGATGCTGGCGCAATGCATCTATTTCGGCTTCCGCGTGGGCGAGGTCAGCTGCCCGACCCGGTATGCCCCCGACTCTTCGTCGATCAACTTCCGACGCAGCCTGGTGTACGGGCTCGGCGTGGTGGGCGTGAGCGCGCTCTTCCGGGCCAGCAAGTGGGGCCTCGTCCGAAGCCGTACGTTCGATCCGGCCGGGCGCCGCCTGGGCACGCATCCGGCCGCACAGCTGGACGGAGCGGCCGCGCGCGAGCGCCGATAGATGGCGCCCCTGCGCAGGCGGCGGCCGGATCGCGCGCTCGCGCTGGCGCTGTTCGCCGTCAGCGCGGCCACCTCCGTGCTGCTCGACGCGGGCCTGGTCTGCAGCAACGATGGCGCGCACTACGCGCTCGTGCGCGCGCTGGCCGAAGATCACAGCGCCCGCATCGATGGCCAGCTCGGCTATGCGCAGGGCATCGACTACTCGGAGCACGACGGCCACGCCTACTCGGACCGGCCGCCCGGCACCGCCCTGGCCGCCCTGCCCTTCTACCTGGTCGCGCGTGCGCTGGGCGCGAGCGACGCCGGCCGGCAGTTTGCCTGCGCTCTTCTGGCGGCGCTGGCGGGCGCCCTGGCGACCGTGCTGACCTACCTCATCGCAAGGCGGCTCGGCCTGTCGCTGGCGGGCGCGACCGCAGCCGCGCTCGCGCTGGCGCTGTGCACGCCCGTGCGCACCTACTCGAGCGCGCTCTGGAACCACGCGCCCGCGGCCGCCCTGACCGCGCTCACAGTCTGGTTGGCACTGGGGCTCGAAGAGAAGCGGTCGAGCGCGCGACTGCTTGCGCTGGGCGGTGCGGCCGGATACGTGGTCGGCGTCGACTACTCGACCGCGCTCTCGTCGGTGCTCCTGGTCGCGCTGGTGGGATGGCGGTGGCGGCGCGACCTGGGCGCGCTGGCGCCGCTTGTGCTCGGCTGCGCGCTCGGGCTCGCGCCCGCTCTCGCCTACCACACGATCGCGTTCGGCGGGCCGTTTGCGACCCCCTACCAATTCCACAACCTGCGCTACCACGGGGGCGTGTTTGCCAATACGCGCAGCCTGCGCGCCATGTACGGCGGCTCCTTTGTCGAGGGGTTTTTCGGGCTTTTGGGCAGCTGGCGGGCGGGGCTGCTCCTGTACAGCCCGATCCTTTTCAGCGGCTTTCTGGTGCTGCCGCGCTTCTTGCGCTTGCTGGGACGGCGGAGGGCGCTGATGGTGGTCGCGCCATGGGTGCTGACCCTGCTGGTCGCCGCCAAGCACGTCACCTGGCACGGCGGCGCGCCGCACGATGCGCGCTACCTCAGCGCCGTGATGCCTCTTTTCTGCCTGCCGGTCGGGCTGGCGCTCGATCGCGTGCACGACCACCTGGGCTGGCTGGCCGGCTTTGGCGCGCTGTTCTTCCTGTCGGCGACCATCCAGGTGGTCAAGCACGCCGCCGGCTGGATGCGCGATGTCCAGCCCTGGATCGTCGCTTTTGGCCAGACCCTGCCCGGCGACCCCGGGCCCACCGCACGCGCTTTTCTGGCCTGGCTGTTTCCGCATCCGATTGCAGCCGGCTGTGTGCTCGGCCTGGGCCTTTCCGCCGCGGCCGTGCTGGCGCGCTATGGCGCTTCCGAGCTCGAGGCGGCCGGCGGCAGAAGCGGGGCCACCGCAATCGGCTCGCCGACCACGCGGTAGACGCGCGCGCCCCCGTGCGCGAAGGCGAGCTCGAGCCGGGGGTCGCGATCGGCGGTCTCGCGCCGCCACGGCCGCGCCCGCTTGGGATAGGTCCATTTCGCGCCCACATAGACCCAATCCGCGCGCTGGTCCTTGCGCGCCTCCAGATACTCGCTGAAGTAGAAGGGGTTGCCGTGCACGCGCGTGACCTGGCGGCGCGCCAGCGCCGGGATCCAAAGCCCGGCGTCGCCGTAGTTGTTGGCAATCATCGCATGGGGCGGCACCTTCACGGCCACCCAGGCCAGCGCGGCGCGGTCGTCGGCGGTCACCACCACATCTTCAGCCGCGCCCATCTGGTACTCGTGGAAATGCATGAAGAGCCCGAAGCCGGCCAGAAGACCTCCGCCCACAAGCACGAGCGCGCGCTGGGGCTCGATCGCCTCGAACAGCCAGGCCACGCCCAGGCCCATGGGCAGGTGGAGCACGGTGAGAAGGCGCGTCGGATAGAGCAGCTCCGACTCCGGCAGCCAGAAACCGTAGCTGCCCAGAAAGCAAAGGATCGTGCCCGCCACGGCGAGCGCGGCCGCAGCAGCCAGCTGACGTCGCCCGCCCGGGCGGAAGCCCAGGATGAGCCCACCCAGGGCCAGCGCCGGCACGAGCGGCCCCACCGAGCTGAACAAGAGCGGCGAGCCGAGCACGCGGCTGTGCTCGGCCGTGATGAGCTCGCGCACCCACTGCCTTTCGAACGGCGACACATCGGCCCGCCCTCCCAGCAGATAGGGCAACAGGAGCACCAGGGCGCCCGCCCCTGCCACCATGGTGGCACCGATCGCCCGGGCCTCCCGGCGATGCCACCATGCCACCATGAAAGCGGCCGGGCCGAGGGCGTACAGGCCGGTCGCGACTGGGATCAGGTGCGCCGAGGCCGCACCGGCAGCCGCCAGCGCGCACAGTGGCGCCGTGCGCCCGGGCGCCTGTGGCCGCGGCACCAGCGCCACCGCGCCGAAGAGCAGCCCGAAACCGAGCACGGTCGGCGCGCCGCCCCACGCGAGAGCGGTCTGGGGCAGCGAGCAGCCATAGAGGCACACCGCCGCCGCCACCGCCGCCGGCCAGGGCCGCACGTCCAGGCGCGTGAGAGCGGCGAACAGCGCGCCCAGCGCAATCGCCTGTACCGCGCAGGCTGCGAAGAGCGCGCTGCGCACGCAATCGCCGCCCGTGCGCAGCCCGATCGCGACCAGCATGTGAAACCCGAGCGGATACGAGCCAAAGTTGTCGATGGGCAGATAGGGCCTCTGCGAGGCCGGCCAGCCGTTGGCGTCCGCAAGCAGGCGCGCCATCGCGGTGTGCATGCTCATATCGGCACCAGCGGGCGCCCGCATCACCAGGAGCGGGGACAGCCGCAAGAGCGCCCCCACGAAAAGAAGCGCCGCCGCCCGCCGGTCGACCGCGGCCGCGGCCGGCGCAGGCGGCACCAGCGCATAGGCGACCAGGCTGGCCGCCGCCACGCCGAGCGCGAGCCCGTGCAGCGGCAGGTGGAGCCAGCGCAGCCATTGCACGGCCACCGACCAGAAGGCGACGCTTGCGACCGGCGCCAGGGCCACCGCAACCAACCGATCCATCCCACGCGCGCGCACGAGCAGCAGGCCCGGGACCACGAACGGCAAGAGAGGCGGATAGAGCGCGAGCGCGACCACGACCAGAAGCGGCGCTCCCAGGCGCCCGATCAGCTTGTTCCTTCGCGGCTCGTTCATCCTGTTCCTTCGCGGCTGTACTTAGCACGCTCTCCGCCGCGACCGCCCTGTCGAATTTTCACCACCTCGATCGGAATCAGTGCGGTGAATCCTTGACACTCTGCCGTTCAGTTGCTGTAGTTGCGCCCAGTTATCGTGCGCATGGGCTTTGCATAGCGGTTTCCTCTAAATCTGCGCCCTGGAGACTATCGAAAGTGAGACTTGCGATGGCGACTGCTTCCCTCTGGATTCGACGCTGGCTGATCTGGGGCCCCTGGACCGTGATGGCGTCCGCGTTCGTATGCGCCTGCCTGTTTCTTTACGGCGTGACCCGGCGCCCGGCACGCGCGCTGCAGGTTTCAGTGCGCCGGGCCAACGCGGCCGCGAGCACGATCAGCCCCCCTGCTGCTTCTCGCCCCGCGATGGTGAAAGTGGCCGATTAGTCCCGGTCCAATCTCGCGCTGGAGTAAGCCGATTGATGTGGTACCAGGTCACAGCAGTTGCGACCCTCGCGATTTGTTCTGCGGCGCATGCACAGACGGTCGAGGATGCTCGCCAGCAGATGTTGGCGCCGCAGCCCACGCTCACCGAGAGCCAAAAGAACGACCTGCGCCTGGAGGCCGGGCGGCTGGAGTCGAGCGCCCGAAACTACTATGTCGTGGGCGGCAGCCTGATCGGATTGGGCATTCTCGGTGCGGGTGTGACCTTCTGGGTCGACTACGACAGCAATAAGAGCTGCGACTACGATGAGCGCCAGCGTGGCGTGTGCGGCCGGCCGCCTTGGCCGCCCACGGCCGGATACGTGGTTTCCGGGCTCGTTGGCGCCTCCGGCATCGTGCTCGTGCTGGTCGGCCAATCCAAGGCCGATCGAGCCCACGAGCTGCGCACACGATGGGCGCTCTCGCCGTCGCCTTCGGGGATGGCTCTGGTCCTCTCGGGCCGCTTCTGACGCGCCTCGCCGAGTCTCACGGCCTCTGCCGAGCACCCGTCGCCAGTCGCAGGAGCGCTGGCAGAAGCAGCATCGCGGCCGCCAGGCAGGTAAATTCACCCAGCATGGCCAGCTTACCCATCGAGGCCAGCGCCATGTTCTTGGCCATGACCAGCGCGAAGTAGCCGATGATCGTGGTCAGCGAACACAGGAACACGGCACCACCGGTGCGCTCGAGCGTGCGCGCGAGGCCCTGCGCACTTTTTGGCTCGCCGCGCGCCCGCTGCCAGATATTGGCCGCGTAATCGACCGCGATGCCGAACGTGGTCGGCAGCGCGACGAAGTTCATGAAGTTGATCTTGATCTGCGCGCCCGCCGCCGCGCCCATCATCCAGACCACGCCCACGACCAGCGCCACTCCCACCACGGCCGCGCCGCGCACGCTGCCCAGCCCCAGCAAGACCACCAGCAGCACGCCCGCCGCCGCGATCACAGTGGTCAGCGGTCCGTCGCGCGCGATGGTGCGCAGAATGTCCGCGAACACCACCACCATGCCGCTGGTCGTGATGGTCTCGCCGTCGACGGTCACGCTGCGCACGGCATCGGTGAATTCGAACAGGTTGCGCGCCACCCACAGGTCGCGCCCGCCCGGCGGCTCGATGTGCACGACCGTTCCCAGCGCACCGTCTGAGCTCTGGTAAAACCGCCGCACCGGCTCGGGCAGGTCCGCGATCTCGAAGGGCCGCGCGTAAAGGCGCGCGCGCAGCTTTCCGACCAGCTCGCGTGCGTGCGCGGGGATCTCGTCCTCGGGCACCTGATCGACCAGCCGCCTGAGCCGGCTCGCGATCGCCAGTTTCTGTCCCACCTGCACCGGCATGCGCTCGTAGATCGAGTGGCAGCGCCGGATGGGTGCGTGCGCCTCGCCCATCTGCTGGACCAGCCCGTTGAACACCTCGCAGATCCGGCGCGCCTGGTCGGCCGTGCGTGCCACCATGAAGACCGGCGTCATCGAGCGCCGATAGATGTGCGCCACCCGGTCGTCAAGCTCGGCGGTATAGGTGCCATCGAGCGCCTTGTTGCGCAGGTTGGCCAGGTTGGTCTCCAGGCAGTCGGGCAGGAACGCATGGACCTTCCAAACCGAGACCGCGCCCACGACCACCGACGCCACCACCACCGCCTCCGGCCACCGAATGGGAATCGCGGCCAGCCAGCGCGGGTACTGCCACTCCCGAAACCGGCGCCGCTCGCCCACGCTTGGACGCACCCGCTCAAGCAGCAAGGTCAAGGCGGGCAGGAGCGTGAATGTGAGCAGCCAGCAGAAAAAGATGCCGGCGCCCCCGACCACCCCGAACTGATGGAACGCGGTGATGCGCCCAAAAAACAGCGCGCCGAACGAGATCGCGGTCGCCAGCGCGGCCACGAAGGTGGCGCGCCAGGTGGTCTGGAGCGCGGTCAGAACGGCGGCCTCGGCCTCCTGGCCCTCCTGCCGCTCCTCCAGGTAGCGCGACAGGAAGATGATGCCGTAGTTGATGCCGGTGCCCACGATGATCGAGCCCAGGAAAGCGGTCTCGAAGTTGATGCGCCCGAACAGAACCCGCGCCAGCGCGAACGACAGCAGCGCACCCACAGCCAGGGTCAGGCCCAAAAGGCCCAGCACGCGCAGGCGCCGGAAATAGAGCAGCACTGCCAGCGCCACCAGGCCCACGCACAGGCCGGCCGTCGACGCGATGTCGCGCTTGACCGACTCGTACTCCTCGAGCCCGGTCTGCACCTCGCCGGTTAAGTCCACGCGCAGGTCGGGCCGGTAGCGGTGCGGACTCAGCTCGTCGATGAGGGCCCGGATGCGCGCCGTGAAGGCCTTGGCGCCCAGCGCCATGCCTTGCGGCGACGGCCGCACGAACACGGCCAGCAGGGTGCCGGTCTCGTTGGCGAAGTAGGAGTCGGGATAGGGATCGTAGTCGCGGCGTGCCCGATCGATGCGCTCCTGGATCTCGTCGAAGCGATCGCGGGCCGGCGGGCCCGCCGGCTGCGACGACACGGGCGACGGCGCGTCGCCATCGAGGTCGACGTAGAGCGGATTGGCCTTGAGCTTACGGTCGTCGATCTCGGCCTTGAGGTCGCGCTCGATCCGCTCGAGATCGGCCAGGTCGGCGTACAGGATCGCGTTGCGCTCGTAGAAATCGACCAGCGCGCGCACGGTGTAGTCGATGTAGCGGATGTCGGGGCTCATACGCGCACGCAGGCGCGCGACCAGATCCTCGGCGAAGCGCTCGTTGGTCCTCAGGTCGGGCGACTGGATGGCGATGGTCAGGTTGCCGCCGCCGACCTTTTGCGAAATGCGCCGCAGATCTTCGACCGATTTCGTGCCCGCGGGCAGAAGCTCGGCAATGTCGTCCTGCAGCTCGAGCCCGGCCGCCAGGAGACCGGCGCCGACCGCCACCAGCGCACATGCAACCACAACGCGACCGGAATGAGCAGCCAGCCAGCGCGCATAGCGGGCGAGTCCCTCAGGCGCCACGGGTACACAGTCTAGCAGCGCGGGCGCCGGGGCTCAGAATTTTCTGGCGCGCGCACGGGCTACCGGATGGTCAAGTGGAATGTCCCCGAGGCATTGAAACCGTCGACGATCAGGAAGTAGGTACCGGGCGGCGCCGGGTTCCCGATCAGCAGGGCAGGCGAGTTGCTGGTGCTGAGCTGATTGTCGCAGCCGTCATAGGTCCGGCAGTCGGCGTCGCGGATGTAGAGGATGACCGGGAAGTTGGTGCCCGGGTTGCCGGTCGTGATGGTGATGTTTCGAGGCGTGGGCAAGGTGAACTGAAAGACGCGATCGGGCGAGCCCACACCGTCGCCGTCGAGGCAGTTGGTGGTGACGTCGCCGCTCGAGCCGACCACGTGGAAGAAGTCGGTTCCGCCGGAGGTGGTCATCGTGATGTCGAAGGGAATCGTGATCGGGATGACCGGGGCCAGACCGCACAAGCCCGTCATAATCGGCCCGTCGGGTGGGAGCATGGCATCGGGCGGCGGCACCGACGCATCCGGCGGCAACCCGCTATCGGGCGGCGGCGAGAAGGAATCGGGGGGCGGCGAGAAGCTGTCCGGCATGGTCTGCGCCTGGCCGTCGCGGGGCGGGCGGTTGGGCCCGTCGCCACCGGAGAACGAGTGGGGCGTCTGGCCCTGCGCGCAGCCGCCCAGGGCCGCCAGCGCAACCAGGCATCCTAGACTCCACCCGGACCTGTCCATAGCCCCTCGATTATGAACGAACTTCAAGGGGCATGCCAGCAAACACTAATGGGAAATCAAATAGATGGACTTGACGAACCTGGGACTCTTGACCTCACCTGAGTAGCGTGAAGTACACGGTCAATACGAAAAATAACAGGCAGCCGATGCCCAGAAACAGTGCCAGCGGATCGTTGCTGGTGGCCGCGAGCAGGCGATCGGCCTCGCGCCGCAGCTCTTCGGACAGCTCGGCGCGCGCCAGCACCAACGTGGCCAGGCGGCGGGTTTCGCGAAAATCGCCGCGCGCAAATGCCGCCTGCGCCGCCCCGAGCTCGGGATCGGCCACCGGAGCCGGCGCTGGCGGGGCTAGGCCGCTTGCGTGCTCTTCCACAGCTCGTTCGACCGCTCGACGATCTCCTTGGCGCGCGGGTCATCCTGGCGGAAGATGTGGATGGCGTCGTAGGGGCAGTCGAGCTCGCAGACGTTGCAGCCCGTGCACTTGCGCATCTCGACCACCGCGACCTTGGCCGCGATGCCGATTCCGGCCAGGCCGGGCGGCGCTGGCTCCATTGTGATGCAGTCAAACGGGCACGCATTGACGCAGTAGACGCAGCCTGTACATTTCTCGAGCTCGACAAAGGCCTTGGGCCGCTGCTGGGCCTTGAGCTGCTCGCACAATCGCCCGTAAGTGTCCAGAATTGCGTCGTCAGGACACACCGCGCCGCAGGCACCGCAGTCGATGCAGAGCGCGGGATCAATGTAGTACAGCTCCTTCTTGACCCCGTGAATGGCTGCGGTCGGGCAGCGCGACTCGCAGGCCGAGCAACCCGTGCAGCTATCGATGATCGTGTAAGACATCTACATCCCATTCATAATCGAACGTGCGCGCTGCGTCAAGCCAGGCGGGTGGGCGGTCCGACGGAAAATGGTGACTCCGGACACCGTCACCGCGCGTTGATAGCCGACGAAGTGCTGGGCGAGCGGGGGCAGCCGGGCCAGCGGGTAGCCGACGAAGTGCGCCTCGGGTACGGACGAGGTATCGACCAGCAGCATCGGTGGGTGAGCCGCGAAGTCGGCCGCCACCTGCGGCCAGACGTCGGGCGCGCAGTCCCAGGCCTGCTCGGGCGGCTCGCCACGCTCGCGCGCCAGCCCGCGCAAGAAACCCACGAACCGGGTCGCCGGCAGGCGCTGCGAGGCCAGATAGAGCTGGGCCGAAAGGCCCCACACGAACACGCGCTGGTCGGGCGCCGTGTGCGTGCGCATCCAGTCGGCGACCGCCGCGAAGTCGCGCGGCGGCCGGCCCAAGCTCGCGCTCCAGGGCTCGAAGCGTACAGCCGCGATCGCGAAGCCGAGCGCCGGCAGCGCGGTCGAGAGCGCGACCCACGCCCGCCCGCGCGGCCCCTGATGGGCCAGCTCGAGCGCGGCTGCGAGCGCAAGCGGGCCCACGAGCTGGATGAAGTAATGCCCGAAAAAGTGGCCACCTGCCGACACGGCGATCAGGGAAGCGAAAAGCCAGGCTGCAATCGGGCCGCGCGCGCGCACGCGCACGACGGTTCGCAGGGCGAGCGGCCACAGCACCAGGGACGCGCCCATAAAAGGCAAGAAGCCGGTTGCGAAGTTGGCGGCCAACGCGCGCGGGCTCCACGCGCTGGGACCGTAATGCGAGAGCAGCGCGCGCACGGCCCAGCGCCAAAGGCCGCCCAACGATCCCTGCGCCGCCAGCACGACCGCGGCGGCGCCGAGCGCGCCCAGAACGCCCAGCGCAAGCGCTCCCAGGTCACGCCTTCGCCGCACCAGCACGAGCGCAACCAGGAGGTTGGCCAGCGCCACCTGTTTCCACAGACAGCCGAGGCCGATCAGCACGCCCGCGAGCAGGAAGCGGCGGTCCAAAAGAGCCAGCACCGACCCGCACAGCGGAAGCATCATGAAGACCTCGGTGTTGGCGGCCAGCATCTTGGGGTAGTAGACGCTCGTGAAGACGCCGTAGAAGAGGGCAGCCCAGAAGCCGGCGCGTGGACCCGCGAGCCGGTGCGCCGTGCGCGCGAGCACGGCTGCGGTGGCGAGCACGAACAAAAGCGCGAGCACCTGTACTGCGTGCAGCGACCAGCACCCGCACAGCTTGAACACGGCCGCGTAGGTCCAGAAGATGGCCGGGAACTTGTTGTCGACCCCGCCGTCGCCGTACAGGTGGCCGCCCGCGTGCAGGAGCGCCGCCACCGACGCGTAAATCGCCTCGTCGCCGTCCATGAACGGCTTCACGAAGGCGGGCGTCCGGCACAGAACGGTTGCTGTGACAACGATCAGCACGCGTCGCACGCCGCCCGCAACTGCAAGCGGCTGGCCGGGCTGAAAGCTCCTGCAAGGGCGCGATCGGCGGTGGACGATTGACGCTCGGGCACGTCGAGTGTCAGGCTTTCGGCGTGCTGCCGATCCGGTTCCCCGAAGGCAAGCCGTTCGACGTGGTCGGGCTGGGCGAGAACTCGGTCGATCATCTGTGCGTGGTGCCACGCTTTCCGGGTCTGTCCGACAAGGTGCGCGTGACCCGCTACGAGATGCAGGGCGGCGGCCAGATTGCCAACGCGATGGTGGCGTGCCGGCGGCTGGGGCTGCGCGCCAAGTACATCGGCAAGATCGGAGACGACGCGCTGGGCCAGGTGGCGCTGGGCGAGCTGGCGCGCGAGGGCGTGGACACGAGCGGCGTGCGCGTGCAGGCGGGCACGGCCACGCGGCTGTCGTTCATCCTCATCGACGCCGCCAGCGGCGAGCGCACGGTGGTCTGGGATCAGGACCCGCGCCTTTCGCTGGCGCCGGCCGAGCTTACGCAGGCGGAAATCGTGTGCGGGCGCGTGCTCCATCTGGACGCCACCGACGTGCCAGCGTCCGTGCAGGCGGCGCGCTGGGCCCGCGCGGCCGGCGTGCCCACCTGCATCGACATCGACCACGTGCCACCAGGGGCGGAGGAGCTGATTGGCCTGATCGATCTCTGCATCATGTCGGAAGCGGTTCCGCGCGAGCTGAGCGGCGAGACCGACCGCGAGCGGGCGCTGCGCGCGGTGCGGCGTTGGAATCAGCACGGCTTTCTGTGCGTCACCCTGGGCAGCGAGGGCGCGCTGGCGCTTTTGGATGGAGCGGCTGTGCACGCGCCCGCCTTCGCCGTGCAGCCGGTCGACACCACCGCCTGCGGCGACGTCTTCCATGGCGCGTTCCTGTATGCGGCGCTGGCCGGCTTCGATGTGCCGCGCGCGCTCCGGTTCGCCAACGCGGCGGCCGCGCTCAAGACGCGCGCGCTGGGGGGCCGGCCCGGCATCCCGACCCGCGCCGAGGTGGAGGCGTTCTTAGCGACACGGCCGTAGTAGCATGCAGCCATGACGAAGAGCGACAAGGTGGCCGCGCGGCTGTCCCACACCGGCCTTTCGAAAACCCTGGGCGAGGTGGTGCTGGGTTGGGGAGACGGGCGCGCCCAGGTCGAGCTCGCGGTCTCGCCGGCGGTCTTAAACCCGGTCGGGGCGCTGCACGGCGGCGCGCTGGCCACGCTCATCGACTCGGCGGGCACGATCGCGATCATGGCCACGCATGCGGAGGCGGCGCCCGGCGTGACCACGGATCTCAACGTGAGCTACCTGGCTCCGACGCGCGCGGGCAAGGTGGTGGCGGAGGCGCGGGCAGTCAAGGTCGGCCGCACGCTGGCGTTTGCCGAGGTCGAGGTCCGGCGCGCCGACGGGGTGGTGGTGGCGGTTGGCAGGATCACAAAATACATGGGCTGATCTTGACCTCGGCCCCGACGACGATTACACCGTAAGAGATGCGGGTGGTCGATGTGGAGCTGGGCTCGGGCACGCTGACGGCGCGCGAGGTCGCGGCGGTCGGGCCCATCGACCTGGCCGTGCGCGACCCCGGGTGCCAGGATGCGCTGGTCTTCGGCTGTGGCCCCCTGTCGACGCTGGAAGTGCCGGGCTCGCATCGGCTGGTGGTGTCGGGCTGGTCGCCGCTGTGGGCCGGCCGTGGCATCTCGACCATCGGCAGCGCCGCCCTGTCGCTGCACGCGCTGGGCCTGCGTGCGCTGGTTCTGCACGGGCGCGCGGGGCCGGTGGGACGGCCGGCCGCGCTGGTGTTGGCGGGCCATCCCGTGCGCGCCCGGGTGGTCGAGATCGATGCCGAGGCGGCCTGGCACAAGCGGGGCGCCTACGGGCTCCTGGCGGCGGCCGCGCGGCTTCTGGATGAGCCTGCGCGCGTGCTGTGCGTGGGCCCGGGGGCGCGCGCGACCCGCTTCGGCGCCATCGGCTCGGCCAGCGCGGGCTCGGACGTGTTCGACACCTGGGCCGGGCGCGGCGGGTTCGGTACCCAGCTTCTGGGAGCACACGGCCTGTGCGCCCTGGTTTTGCCAGCGGGCGAGCGGACGCGCGTGGGCAACTTCGTGCCGCCCGACGCGCTCGAGGCCGCGACCGTCAAGTATCGCTATGACCCGCGGCTCAAGACCGGCGGCACCTTCGGCGGCAACATGGCCTCGCTGCGCGAAAAGCTTCTGTGCATGAACGATCGATCGATCTACTGGTCGCCCGCGCTGCGGGAAGCCGCCTACGAGCGGCTGGTGGCGGGGCATTATCTGGCCCAATTCCAGGGCGACATGAAGGGACGCCGCGGGCGCGACTGCGGCGAGACCTGCCCGGCCGACTGCAAGAAGATCGATCAGGGCGGGCACAAGAAGGACTTTCAGCCCTACCAGGCGCTGGGACCCAACCTGGGCGTGTTCGATCAGCGCGCGGCCGAGGCGGTCAACGACGCCTGCGATGAGTGGGGGCTGGATGCGGTCGAGCTGGGCGGCGTGGTGGCGCTGTTGATGGAGCAGTCGGGCTGCGCGCACTGGGATCCAGAAAACTTCGATCCGGTGACCGATTCCGAGCACAATGCCAAGCTGGCGTGCGAGATCGCGAGCCAGGTCGCGCGCGGCGGGCGCGGCGCCGCCGGGGTGCGTGCGCTGGCGCGGTCGCTCGCGGGCGCGGCTGGCGACGCCGCCGTCTACGTCGCGCACGGCGAGGCCGGCGGCATGGCGCCCAATCAGTACTGGGTGCCCGGGATCCTGGCGCCGGTCGCGGTCGGCGGCCGCTATTATGTCGACTACTCGTTCGAGTTTGCGGCCCCGCGCGAGCTGGGCCGGCGCTGCGCCGAGCGCATGGTGCGCGAGCTGGCGCTCGACAACCTGGGCCTGTGCCGCTTCCAGCGCGAGTGGGCCGAAGGGCGCATGGACGAGCTGGCGCGCGCCGCCCGGCTGGAGGTGGATCCGCTCGAGCACCATCGGGAGCTCGCGCGTGCGCTCGATGACGCGGCCGCCCCGCGCCCGTGGGAGACCGCGCGCACGCGCGACCTGGTCAAGAGTTACCTCGACGAGGTGGCGCGCGACGGCCGGCCCGACCCGGCGCTCTCGGCCTGGCGCGCCGGTTTCGCGGCCGATCGCGACGCGGCGGCGGGAGCCTACTGGGCCGAGCTGCGGGCCGGGATCCGAGAGCGATTGGAGAGCACATGAGACGAGCCGAGGGGCCCCACGCAAGCGAAGATCCTGCTCCCGCCCGGCTCAACCAGAGCGTGGGGCGAGGCGAGTCTGGAACGGCCATCTCGGCGGCGAAGCGCCAGCGGAGCCGCATGGTGGGCATCACATGAAGCCGCTGCGCTGGTGGGCGCCGGTCGGGAGCGCGGCGATTGCGCTGGGAGCGGGCCTTTTGCCCTATGCCGCCCTCAATTCCGCGGGCAAGATGCCGCTCTGGCTGCGCGACCACCCCTGGCCGATGGAGCTTACGGCGGCGCTGGCCACCGTGGTCGCGGTGACGCTGGCGATACGCGCCTTTCGCCAGCACCGGGTGCGGGTGGTGGCCACCCTATGCGCGCTCTTGGCGACCGGGGCCACGGCATTGTTTGCGTCCGTGGTTCACGTCGGGAGCTATCAGCTGCCGCCGCCGCCCCGGGAGCTCGCGGTGGGCACGGCCGCGCCCGATTTCACGCTGCCCGACCAGACCGGCCACCCGGTGGCGCTGGCCTCGCTGCGCGGACATCCCACGCTGCTCGTGTTCTACCGCGGCTTCTGGTGACCGTTTTGACACTCCGAGCTGGCCGGTCTGGCCAGCCACGCTCCCGAGTTCGATGCCGCCGGCGTTCGCATCCTGGCCATCAGCGTCGACCCGCCCGACGAGTCGGCCAAGCTCAGGCAGGACCTGGGCCTACCGTTCCCTTTGCTCTCGGATGCCGACGAGCAGGTGATCAAGCGCTACCACCTGCTGCACGAGAAGGGCAATCGGGGCGCAGACATCGCACGCCCGGCCAATCTCCTGCTCGACCGGGAGGGCATCATCCGCTGGGCCATGTTCACGGACAACATCCGGGTGCGTCCGCATCCCGAGGTGCTGCTCCAGGCCGCTCGCGAGCTACGCTGATTCAGCGCCGGAACTGCGGCACCACCTCGTGCGCCAGAAGGTCGAGCGAGGACAGCACTTCGGCGTGCGGCACCCCGCCCGCGCCGGCCGCGCACAGAAGGTGCGTGACGCCCCGCTCCGCGAGCTGCGCGATGCGCTCGCATACGTCGTCGGGCGTACCGGCCAGAATCATGTTCATCTCCATCAGCATCTCGAACATGCCGTCGGGATTCTGCATGAACTCGTGCATGCTCTGCCCGCTCGCCCCCAAAAGCTTCTGCAGCTCGCCGTAGCTCTCGTAGGTCTTGGGCGCCCGCTCCAGGACCGGGCGCGTGAGCTGCAGCAGGAGCCGGTAGAACCACGCGATGTTGCGCTTGCCCACCTCGTGCGCATGCTGGCGGTTATTGGCCACGAACAGGCCCAGCGTCATCGCGAAGCGCAGGTCGCCGGCGGCACGCCCGGCCGCGCTCCAGCCGGCTTTGAAGCGCTCCAGGTCCTGGAGGATCATGAAGCCGGGCTTGAAGGGGCCCGCCAGCACGCCCCAGCCGCGCTGGGCCGCCAGGTCATAGGTCTCCGGCGAAACCGCGGCCGTCCAGATGGGCGGATGCGGCGTCTGCACCGGCTTGGGCAGCACCTCCACGTCGGCCACCTTGAAGTGCCTGCCCGCGTGCTTGACCCGTCCGGGCTGCCATGCGCGCAGGATGACGTCCATGGACTCGTCGACCAGCGAGCGCGAGTCCTCCATCTTGACGCCGAAAGTCTCGTACTCGACCGGTGTGAAGCCGCGCCCGACCCCGAACTCGACCCGTCCGCCCGACAGGATGTCGAGCGTGGCGATGCGCTCGGCCACCCGGACCGGATGCCAGAACGGCAAGAGCACGATGGCGTGGCCGAGCCGGATGCGCCGGGTCCTCTGCGAGGCCGCCGCCAGGAACAGGTCGGGCGCCGACGCGTGCGAGTATTCGCGCATGAAGTGGTGCTCGACCAGCCAAACGCTGTCGAGACCCAGCCGGTCGGCTTGCTCGATCTCGTCGAGGGTCTCGCGGTACACCTGCGGCTCGGTCTTGCCCGTGAATCCCGGAACTGCCAGCTCGTAGAACAGGCCGAAATGCATGCTCGCGCCTCCTATACGGTGGGCAGGAAATCGATGCGCAGGGGCGTTCCGTCGGGCACGCACTTGTAGCGATCGAAGTCGGTCACGCCCTCGGCGCGCAGGAGGTCCTCGTCGATCAGAGCCTGGGCCGTGCGCGCGCTCGGCGGCCTGCTCACGATCAGAAGGGTTGCGTCGGCCAGGATTTCGGCCTTGCGCCACTGGGCGGGCGTGCCGACCTGATAGTTGATGGTGGCCTGCGACTCGATGACCGTGGCCGGCCACAGCGAGTGCACGGCGACATTGTGCGCACGCACTTCCTCGGCCAGCCCCAGCGTCAGCATGGTCATGCCGTACTTGGACATGAAGTAGGCCACGTGGCCAGACAGCTTGCGCATGTCGATGGGTGGCGACAGATTCACGATGTGGCCCCAGCGCCGCTCGATCATCGACGGCAACAGGGCCTGGGCGCACAGAAAAGCCGCGCGCGCGTTGACGCCCATCACCAGGTCGAAGCGCTTGACCGGCGTCTCCAGCACCGGCCGCCACCACAGCGCGCCCGCGTTGTTGATCAGGATGTCGACGTGCCCGAAGGTGTCGAGCGTGCGCCGCGCCAGGTTCGCGATCTGATCCTCGAACCGGACGTCGGTCGGCACGACCAGCGCCCGCCGGCCCAGCGCCTCCACCTCGCGCGCCACGTCACCGAGCGTGCCCGGCAGCTTGGGATGGGGCTCGACGGTCTTGGAGGCCAGCACGAGGTCGGCGCCCGCGCGCGCCAGCGCGAGCGCGATGGCACGGCCGATGCCGCGGCTGGCCCCCGTGACGACAGCGACCCGCCCGGTCAAACTCTGAGAGCCCATGGACATGCACCCAACCTAGCATGGTAGGATTCGGTCGTGGCGCGCCTGGTGTTGCTCCTGGCGGTGGCCGCCACCGCTTGCCAGTTCGATTCCAGTGGGACCGTGCGCGGCTCCGACGCCGGCGGCCCGCCGCCCGCCGACGCGCCCCAGCAGCAGCCGTCCGACGCGCAGCCGCCCGACGGCCGGCCCCCCGATGCCTCGCCCACCGCCGGCTGGACCCGCCGCCGCAAGCTCAGCTTCGACAACAGCGCGCAGGCCGAGAACCTGGTCGACTTCCCGGCGCTGGTGGTGATCCGTCCCGACCGCATCGACTACGCGCACACGCAGTCGGCGGGCCAGGACCTGCGCTTCGTGGCAGCCGACGGCGTAACCTTCCTGCGCTACGAGATCGAGCGCTGGGATCCCACCCGGACCTCTTACGTCTGGGTACGGGTGCCGCTGATCAATGCCAGCTCGACCAGCGACTTCATCTGGATGTACTACGGCAACCCGACCGCACCCGCGCTCGATCCGAGCAGCGCGGCCGCGGTCTGGCAATCGTACCGGGCGGTCTGGCATCTGGGCGCCGGGCTCTATGACTCCTCGGGCCACCAACCTGATGCCACCGACTCGGGCGGGACCACGGTCGTCGAGGGCATGATCGCGAGCGCGCGCAGCTTCCAGCCTCAGCTCGGCCAGTTCATCGACACCCACGACAACGAGCAGCTCAACCACTGGACGGTCGAAGCCTGGGCCTATGGCAATACTGCGCCCAACTCGACCAGCACCAGCGGCCCGCTCATGCGCGAGCAGAACTACAACCTGATCTGGGACCACACGGTGAGCGCGTACCAGGGCGCGACCGTGTTCCGGACCGGCGGGCAGTGGACATCGGCCTCCTTCGGCTCGCTCAGCCGGCAGCGCTGGTATTACCTGGTCGCAAGCTACGATGGGCAGACGCTGGCCGCGTTCCTGAACGGCGTTTTGCAAGACAACGTCGCCACCTCGAGCACGAACTCCGACTACGACCTGGTGACCGCCAAGATCGGCCGCCACGCCTACCTCTCGAGCTATTTCGACGGCTACGTCGACGAGGTGCGCATTTCCGGCAGCGTGCGGTCGGCGGCCTGGACGGCGGCGCAGTACTCTTCCATGATCGACCAGCTCATCACGTTCGGCAACGAGGAAACGCAGCCCTGATCAGAGAACCAGCTGACCGGTCGGGCTGATGATCCAGCCGTCGGTCAGCTGGCCGGTGTCGGAGCGATGCTCTTCGATCTGGACGTTGCCGTCGGTCCGCTGGACCACATACAGAAAGCCATAGGTGCCGAAGCTGATGGGCGCGCCGGCGTTGCCGGAGATGACGGACTGGTAGTTGATGCGTCGATACTCGTGAGAATGGCCGTACAGAGCCAGCGTGTATGGGTGCGCGGCGATCACCGCATCCGAGGGCGCCGCGCCCGGCGCTTCGAGGTTGCCGGGCGGCTCGTGGCGCAGGATGATCGTGTACTGGGTCGAGCGGGCGAGCTGCGTCTCCAGCCAGCTCTGCTGGGTCGAATCCCACGCGTTCGCGGCCACGAACACAAACTTGGCGGTGCCGAGCTGGGTCTGCAGGTCGAACGTGAAGTAGGGCTTCTGCGCAAACGGGACCAGCTGCATCATGAACGCGCGCACGTTGTAGGTCTCGGTCCCGTTGGGACAGTTGGAGGCGGTGCCGCCCGTGCACTCGTGGTTGCCCAGGGCGTGGAAGATCGGCTTCGGGAAGGACTGCTCGGCGCCCAGCAGGCGCTGCACCTGCGCCGACACCGACGACGCGGTGGACGCAAACATGTAGTCGCCGGTGGCGACCGCAAACTCGGCCGGGGTGGCGTGGGCCCGCTGCATGATCTGCGTGATGACCGCCACCGGGTAGTTGGAATCGTCGTTGAGCTGCTGCGGCCGCACGTCGCCGAACGCCACGAACGCGAACCGGTCGACGGTGCCGCCATTCGGGCCGACCGTGCCGCCCATGGGCGGTGGGCCCGCGTCGGGCAGCCCGCCTCCGCCCGCGCCGCCGGTCCCGCCACCGCCGCCACCGCCTCCGCTGCCGCCGGCTCCGCCGCCTCCCGCCGTCCCGCCGCCGCCGTCGCTGCCCCCGCTCGATTCGTGCCCCATGGGTTCGCAGGCCAGAAGCACGAGCACACACACAAGCCGACGCATGACGTCGACTTTTACAGGCAAGGGCGAGGCCAGAGAGCGCGCGCGCCAGCTGCCCGAAAGATCACTGAGAGATGTTTGCGCAAGCTTCTTGCTGTAACCGCTTGGCGCGGCTACAAAGGCGCACATCCTCACGCTTTTCGCATGATTTCGTGTGGTTTCCGAGACTGTCGGGGTTTGCGACAAAACCGAAGCCAGCGTGTGCGCTGAGCACGAGAAACCGAGTCGGACCGCGCCCCGCCCGTACGTGTCAACGCCGGATTCACAAGCGCGTGCGCTGATCCGACCGCCGAACACCGCGCGCTGTCACCCAGAGCGAACAGAATTTGTCGGATTCTGTGCCGGTTCTGTGCCGCTTCCGTGCCGGCACGCGGCCTGCACGCGCGCGCGGTCATGACCCGATGGGGTATTGTGCGGCTCGCGTTCGCGCTGCTGGCCGGGTGCGGGCCGGTGACGGCGGGACATGGCGCAGCCGGAGGCGGCGGGGGCGGCGGCGGGGCGGGCAGCGGCGGCAGTGGGATCGGCGGAGCCGGCGGCTCGACGAGCATTCCCAACAACTGCCCGTCCGGTCAAGCGCTGCCCACCCTGTCGGGCATCGTGTATGCCCCCAACGGGCTCGACCCGATCGCGGGCGCGCTCGTGTACGTTCCGATGGGGCCGCCGCAGCCGCTGCCGGGCGGCAACCAGTGCGACGCGTGCGCGACCGTGCCCGGCGCATGGGTCCAGACCCACTCCGGACCGACCGGCGGCTTCGCGTTCCCCGAGGTGCCTGCGGGCGCGATCCAGGTCGTGGTCGAGATGGGCCACTTCCGTCGCATCGTCGCGGTCAACGCGCCCTGCGGCGGCAGCGTCATGCTGACGGCGGCCGAGTCGCGTCTGCCGCGCAACGCGACCGAAGGCGACATCCCCAAGGTCGCGGTCGCCACCGGCGCAGTCGACAAGATGCAGGACGTGCTGTCCAAGATCGGGCTCGAGGAGTTCGACCTGTACCAGGGCAAGAACCCGGCGCCGCAAGGCAACACCTATCCGATGCTCGACGCGCTGCTCATGGACGCGAACCGGCTCGCGACCTACCAGATCGTGCTCATCAACTGCCGCAACAGCTACGAGCCCTTGCTCGCGAGCGGACCGGCGACCCAGAACCTCGAGCGCTTCGTGCACGCCGGCGGCCGTCTGTTCGTCGATGATCTGTCGTACGAGTTCGTGGAGTGGCCATTCCCGCAGGCCGTCGATTTCGAGCCTGACAGCGCGGGTGCGCAGCTCTCCTCCAACATGCCGCAGAGCCCGATGGATGCCGCCGAGATCGGAAGCGGCGGCACGACCACGATGCCCTCGCCCCCGGTGAGCGCCCAGGTGACCGACGATACGCTCAAGATGTGGCTGGCCCAGTTCCCGAGCACGGTGGCGGCCGACGGCAGCATCCAGATCCAGGGCTGGCTCAACAACTGGGCCGTTATGCACGCGGTGCCGGCGACCACCAAGGTGTGGGTGCAGGGCATGGTGAGCTGGAACGGCGGCTCGGGCGTGCGGCCGCTGTCGGTCGGGCTCGACTACAAGGGCGTCGACGGCACCGGCTGCGGGCGCATCGTGTACAACTCCTATCACACGGTCCCTCTCATGAGCTCGCCCAGCGCGCCCTTCATTCCGCAAGAGCGCATCCTCGAGTATCTGTTCTTCCAGATCGCGACCTGCATCCAGATCGGCTAAGCTCTGCGCGTGCTGGCGCTGGTGCTGGCGGCGCGGGTTCTGATCGGGGATCCATTGCCTGAGCTCGAGCTCACGCCGCTCGAGGGCGAGGGGCCGGTCACGCTGCCGGCCGACGTGCACGGCCACCCGATCGTCATCGACTTCTTCGCGACCTGGTGCCAGCCCTGCCGCGAGGCCCTGCCGGCGCTGGAGCGGCTGCGGGCGCGCTTCGAGCCCGCGCATGTCGAGTTCATCACCATCAGCATCGATGCGCCGAGCGCGCGCGCCGAGGTCGAGCGATTCGTGCGCGAGCACAAGCTGCAGAGCCGCGTGCTGCTCGATCCCAAGCGCGCCGCTTTCGATCGAATGGGCGTGCGCAAACTGCCGACCACGTACATCGTCGACCCCGAGGGGGTGGTTCGCAGGATCAACAATGGCTACGGGAGCGGCTACGAGGCCCGCATGGCGCGCTGGCTCAAGAAGCTCATGGGCCCGGCGCAGTGAGAGGGCCGAGAAGGCCGGCCGCCGCCCACGATTCCGTAGCGCGCTTCGCAAGATTAACAAGGGCCTGTCGGGGCCGGTCGTCCGTTCTACGGTGGCTGCAACCGGGTCCCAAGTCCCCAGGCGGGTACTCAAGCTCCCTGCCGGTCCAGCCTAACCCATTGAAATCATATACTCGGACTGCGGCACTCAACCTGCTATAGAAGGCCCCGTGCAGTCGCTTCTCGTACCCGCGGCGCTGTTTACGCTAGCCGCTCTGGTGATGGTGGTCGGCTCCATCCGGGGCCGCCGCCGGCGCGTTCGCGCGGCTGCGCGCCCGGGGCCCAAGCTCAAGCTGTACGTGCATGCGATCAACGACGATCGCTGCATCGGCTGCGACGCCTGCGTCAACGTCTGTCCCACCGACGTGCTCGAGCTGGTCAAGAACTACGCGCGTGCGGTGCGCTTCGACGACTGCATCCAGTGCGAGATGTGTCAGGTCGTGTGCCCAACCCGCGCGCTGGTCATGTATCCGGAGGGCACCCAGCCGCCGCCGGTCGTGCTGCCCAAGCTCGACCCGTTCTACCAGACCAACATTCCCGGCATGTATCTGATCGGGGAAGCGGCCGGGAAGCCGTTGACCAAGAATGCATCCAACCTCGGGCGCGCGGTGGTCGAGCACATGCGCCAAGGCGGCCTCGAGCCGGGCGCGCTCGGGGACCAGGGCGTGGACGTGCTCATGGTGGGCTCGGGCCCGGGCGGCCTGTCGGCGGCCCTGACCTGCATCCAGCACGGCCTTTCGTACGTGGTGCTCGAGAAAGAGAATGTTCCGTTTTCGACCATCGCGCGCTACCCCAAGGGCAAGAACGTGATGGCCGAGCCCTACGACGCCCGGTGCGTGGGTCTCATCCCGGTGTTCGACGCGACCAAGGACGAGATGGTGGCGGCCTGGAGCCAGGTGATGGCCGAGACCAACCTCAGAGTCGAACTGGGCGAGCTGGTCGAGAAGATCCAGCGGCGTCGAGGATGCTTCGAGGTTGTGACCGGAAAGCGGACGCTGCACGCGCAGCGAGTCGTGCTGGCCACCGGAACCCGCGGCAAACCGCGTCGGCTGGGAGTCCCAGGCGAGAATCTGCCCAAGGTGAAAAACCTGCTCGACGATCCCGATCAGCACGCGGGTCGGGAGGTTCTGGTTGTGGGTGGCGGCGACAGCGCAGCCGAGGCCGTGATTGCGCTTGCACAGGCAGGCGTACGGGTGACCCTGTCGTACCGGGGCAAGCAGCTGGCGCGCGTCAACATGAAGAACCGCGAGAAAGTGGAGAAGCTCGTGGCGGCCCGCCGAGTCGGCGTGCTCTGGAGCAGCCACGTCACCGAGATCCGCGGGCGCAGCGTGGTTTTGCGGCTGGAGGGGGGCCAGCGGCATGAGATCGCCAACGACGATGTGCTGCTCCTGATCGGCGCCGATCCGCCGATCGAGTGGCTCAAGGCCATGGGTGTCGCGTACACGCAGCAGCCCCACATGCTGCGTCAGCGTCGATCGGATGAGCTGATCGAGCGGCTGCTGGGCCACGTGCCCGAAACCACCATGGACAACGTGCTGAGGCTGGTGTTCGGACGCGACGGCGGCACGGTCGCGGTGCACGCCTCGCAGGTCTTGCATGCGCAGGCCCAGCCGCCCCGGCCGCGCTGGCGCAAGGTCACACCACGGTCAGTTCCGGGCGGCGCTGCCGCCGGCGTTCCGGCCGGCCTTTCGGTCGCCAAGCGTCCGCCTACACCGCGCCCGGCCGAGCCCCAGAAGTGGTCGCAGGCGGCCACACGCGCAGTCGATACCCGGTCGCTGGCGCGGGCCCAGCGCCCGGATTCGTGGCTCAATCAGCGCACGCGCGCGGTCGATCCCGACCATATTGTCGACGAGGTGCTGGCGGCCTCGGCCGCTGCCGGTGACCGGGAGCCTCCGCCGGTTTTGATCCCGGGCGCAGTGTCGCGGCTGCACGAGGACTCGCAGGTCCTTCTCGCGTCCCGGCTGCCGACGCCGCTGCCACACAGCCGCATGCGACCGATCCAGGCGACCTCGGACCTGGCGGAGGCCGCGCGCCAGGCGCGCGCGCGGGCTCACGCCAAGGGCGAGATCCGGGTGCCACCGCAGGAGCAGAAGACCACGCTCGCGCGACCGCGCGAGGCCCGGCCGCAAGCGGCGGAGCAGGAACGCGAGCCGCTCGATGAGGACAGCTCGACCCGGGTGCGGGGGCCGCTGGACGCGTGGGGCGGAGTGGCCAAGCTCGACCGGTAGCCTCTACCAGCCTTTCTTCTCGGGGGGGTTGCAGGCCGGGGCGCCGGCGCCGCAGGGCGCCTTGCCCTGGCAGGGCGACTGCGTGGTGGCCTGGCCACCTGGCTGACCAGCGTTCTCGGGGGGCGGGGTCTTCTTCGCGCATGCTGCCAGGGCTGCTACCAGACCGACTGCCAGAATGATTCGCTTCATCGGATCTCCTTTGTCAGAGCGAAGTCAGAAACGCGGCCAAGTCGTGCCGTTCCGCTTCAGAAAAGCCGCTGCGGTGTTGGGGTGCATGAACCTTTCGAGCGTCCGGATCGGTTCGCTCTATGACGGCCGCGATTGTACGCGCGCTGCCGTCCGAAAAATAGGGCGGCGTGGACCACAATCCGCGCAGCGACGGGGGATTGTTGCCACCCGCGCCCAGAACCGGCGTGCCGACATCGTAAAGACCCGGACCTGCGAAGGCGACCTGGCCGCGCAGCGCATACTCGAGCAGGCGCCCGCGCGGGATGCGGTTTCCGAGCGCCACGTTGCCGACTGCCTGGTGGCAACGTGTGCAAGCACGTGCCACGAACAGACGGGCGCCTCGCTGCGCCGCCTCCGAGAAACCACCCGCGGGTACCGCAAACGGATTGGGCTCGTTGGGCAGCGTGGCCATGTAGGCGGCCAGGGCGCGCCGGGTCGCGACGGGATCGAGCGTGCGCGTGGCCTCGAGGCTCACGCGCACGGAGACCGGATAGCGATCGTAGCTCGGGTCGTGCTCCCAGCCCTGCGCGTGCGAGGCGATGATGTTGTCGGCGAACTCGGTCAGCGTTGCGATGTCGGCGATCGAAAGATAGGGCGGCGTGGTCGCGATGCCGCGGTCGGTCTTGGTCATCGAGCGGAAGCGGTTGCGCTTGGCCGGATGCAGCCGCCCGTCGACCGTGCCGTCCTCGTGGCAGGCCGTGCAGGCGTACACCGAGCGCGGCCCGTCGGCGACATTGCGTGGGGTCAGGTCGCGCGAGTGAAACAGCACCTCGCCCCACTCGGCGGGCGTCGTGCGCTCGGGGCGCGAGCCCAGCGTCAGGTGGCGCGTGGCGCCGGTTTTGGGATCAATGCGGGTGAGCGCGTCGGCCAGCCGATCGGCCACCCAGATGCGGCCGCGCGCGTCGAACACGACGCCCTGCGGGTTTGCGCCCACGCGCGCCCAGCGGGCGGCCGTGGCCGGCTCCAGGCCCGGCCGGAACCAGAGCACATCATCGGAGGCGCCCCCCGAGACGGCCAGCCAGCCGCTCACCGGGTCGTAGGCCGCGCCGTCGAGCTTGGCGGTCAGGCGCGCGCCGTCGAGCTCGGTCAGGTTGCTGTCGCCACGCCGCGCGAGCGTGTCGGGATCGAGCTCGCACAGCACGCTGTCGAGGTAATAGACCGTGAAGTCACGCCGGTCGACGTCGCGGTCCTCGTGCGTGAGCACGTACAGGGCGCGTCCGCCCGCCAGCACGAAGTCGGTCGGCGGCGCGTGAAAGCGCGCCTGCGCCAGCTGGGCGCCCACGCGACCGTCGCGCTCAAGGCCCCAGGCGGTCAGCGTGTGACCGAGAAAATCGGTGGCGAGAAGGCGCCCGGCTGCAAGCCGCACCACGCGCGGCGAAAGCCCGGCCGGTTGCTGCTGCAGGAGTCGCCAGCCTCCGCCCGCGTCCTCTCGGTACACCTTGATCGAGCCCGTGGCCGGGGACGCCAAATAGAAGGTATGGGTGGCGGGGTCGTGCGCCAGCCCGCGGTGGGCTGCCTCGGGGCCGGCCGCAACCGTCTTCAGGGCGTGCGTGCCCGGTTCGAGCAGGCCCACCTCGGGCGCGTAGCGCGGCACCACCGCCACCCGGCCATCCTCGAGCGCGAGCAGGGCGTCGGGAAAGCGCCCCACCGGCACCACCGCGCGCACCAGAGCCTGGTCGGGATCCACGATATAGACCGCGTTGGCGGTGGTCGCGGCCACGTACAGCAGGCCGTCGCGTCGGCCCACCGCGAGCGCGCGTGGACGGGTGTGTCCATCTTCGATCACCTGTGGCTGCAGCGCGGGCGTGAGCTCAGGCGTGCTCAGGGCCGGGGGCGCGAACGCGCGCGGCGCCGGGCGCGAGCAGGCAGCCGAAGAAAGGAGCACGGGAAGGAGCAACCGAACGGCCCAAGTCCACACGAGGCCGCACGATATGTCACCGCGCGTGGTCGGGTCAATTGACCCGGGAGTCGGGTGGTTCACTCCCAGGGGGTCCAGTCAAAATCGACGCTTTGCGCGCGCGCGATCGGTACGGCACTTGCTCTGTCGAGCTGACATGAGGCCGGGATCCTGCACTTTATCATTGCTGGCTGTGCTGCTCGCGGGCTGCGGCCCGCAGATGAACGTCTCGGGGGGCACGGGGGGCGCGGGCGCGGGCGGCGCCGCAGGCAGCGGAGGCGCGGGCGGCAGTGGTGGGGGCGTCGGGGGTGCCGGGGGCGG
>DATFWX010000155.1:0-17051 GCA_035258845.1 Polyangia bacterium
TTCCTGGGGTTCTCCGACGCCGACCGACGCCGCGACGGCTGCCGCCGGCGCGGGCGGCCCGCCGCCCCAGCAGGTGCGGGTCGACGTGGGCGGCCTCGACGACGTGGCGCTGACGGTGCAGGTGCTCGATTCGATTGGCGCGAAGCTCCTGGAACGGCGAGGAGGCAAAGGCGAGCCGCTCACCCTGCGCAACGTCGGCGTGAAGGCGGGCGAGCCCTTTTACTACGTCGTCATCCGGGGCTCGGATCGCAACCTGGTCGGCCGCTACAGCGTGCGCGTCCAGGCCGAGTCGGGTACGGGCGGCCCGGCCGAGCAGGAGCCGAACGACGACAAGGCCCACGCGACGCCGCTCACCCCGGGAACCTCGATGACCGGATTCCTCGGACCGAGCGATCACGACTACTACAAGATCACCTCGTCGGCGCCCCAGATCCTTCGCGCCGAGGTGTCGTGCCCCGAGCGCACCAACATCAAGCTCGCGCTCCACGATGCTTCGGGCACCGAGCTGTACCATGTGGACGAAGGCGGCCGTCAGGAGCCCGAGCTGCTGGTCGATGCCTATGTACCGGCCGGCGACTCCTACCTGCACGTCTACGCCGGCAAGGGCGAATCCAACGTCGATCAGCCGTATCGCCTGGACGTGCGGGCCAATCCCGACGACGGCACCTGGGAGCACGAGCCCAACGGCACCCCGGCGCGCGCGACGCCCTGGCCCGCCGGGGCCGGGATCATGCGCGGCATGATCCATCCGCGCGGCGACGAGGACTACTATCGGGTGCCTCCGCCACCCGCGAGCGCCAAGGGCATCGTGGCCAGCGTACGGCCCATCGAGCGAGTCAACCTCGCTCTCGTGCTGACCGACGAGCACGGCAGCGTGCTGGCGCGATCGCAGGGCGCGGGCGAGGCCGAACGCGTCCTGCGCACGCTCATCGATCCGGCGCACAGTTACTTTCTGGTCGTGCGCGACGAGCACGGCAAGGACAAGCAGTCCAATCCACGCGACGCCTACGAGCTGCATCTCGGCTTCGAGTAGCGCGCTAGCGTGCTCGCCGGCTTCACGGTATACCTTCGGCATGCTCGGCGCGCCCATCCGGCTCGTCGTGAATCTTCTTTTCAATCTGGTTGCGCTCGTGCGCCTTTTGCCGCGGCTGTTGCGCCGCCCGCCCGACTACGTGGTCATCGAGCTCAAGGGCGCGCTGCCCGAGCGGCCTCCGCGCCGGGGCCTCTTGCGGCGCGCGCGTGGGCTCAGCCTCGAGAAGCTGGCTCGCCTGTGCGACCAGATCGCGCGCGTGCCGCGCATTCGGGGCGTGCTTTTACACATCCATCATCTGGAGGTGGGCTGGGCGCGCCTGGAGTCGCTGCGCGCGCTTGTGCTGGGCCTGCGCGCTCGCGGCCTGCGCGTGGTGGCGCACCTGTCGGGCGGCGGCAATGCCGAGTACGCGCTCGCGGCTGCCTGCGACCTGGTCTACGCCGATGAGAGCGCGCCGCTGGCGCTGACTGGCCTGGCCGCCGAAGCTTTCTTTCTCAAAGGCGTGCTCGATCGCGTGGGCGTGCGCGCGGAGCTGTGCGCAATCGGCGAGTACAAGAGCGCGGCCGAGCCGCTGACACGCGAGGGCATGAGCGAATGGAGCCGCGAAGCCACGCGCGCCATCCTGGACGCGCTCTGGGAGCGGCTGGTGGGCTGGGTGGCGGAGGCGCGCAAGCACGATCTCGAGGCCACCCGCGCCGCCCTGACCGGCGGGCCCTATACGGCCGCCCGCGCGGTCGAAGCCGGGCTGGTCGACGCGGTGCTGTACCAGGACGAGCTTCCGGAGCGGCTGGGTGAGCCGGGCCGGCCGGCTCGGCTGGAGCCGGTCGAACGGTTCGCGCGCGCGCATGCCGCGCGGTTCCGGTGGCGTCCGCTCCGAGGCGGCCCCCGGGCCGTCGCGGTGGTGTCGATCGAAGGCCTGATCGCAGGCGGAGAGGGTGGGGCGCTGGCGCGCCGAGTGGCGGCCGCCGACGCCGTGCGGCGCGCGCTCACGCGCGTGCGAGAAAGTCGGCGCATCGCAGGCGTGGTCTTGCACGTCGACTCGCGTGGCGGTGCCGCCGATGCGTCCGATTTGATCTGGCGCGAGGTCGTGCGCACGGCCCGCGAAAAGCCAGTGGTGGGCTACCTGGGCGACGTGGCGGCCTCGGGCGGCTACTACATCGTGGCGCCGTGCCGTCACATCGTGGCGCAGCCGATGAGCCTGACCGGATCGATTGGCGTCATCGGCGGCAAGATCGTGGTCGACGAGCTCATGGCCAAGGCCGGGGTGGGCCTGGAGCTGTTGGCCCACGGCGAGGCGGCCGCCATGACCTCGCCCGCGCGCGGCTACTCGAGCGAGGAGCGGCGGCGCATGGAAACCGAGCTGCGCGCAGTCTACGATCAGTTCGTGAGCAAGGTGGCCGAGGGCCGGCGCAGGCCGCGCGAGGAGATCGAAAAAGTGGCGCGGGGGCGCGTGTGGACCGGTGCGGCGGCGTGCGAGCGCGGGCTCATCGACGAGCTGGGCGGGCTCGGCAAGGCGCTCGAGCGCTGTCGCGAGGCGGCGCGGCGGCATCCCGGCGAGCGCCTGGACGTGGTGGACGTCGTGCCCGAATCCCGTTTCTCGGGCTCGCTGCTTCGTCGGCTGCTGCCGCAGGCGACGCCGCTGTACGAGCTGGGCCCGCTTCACGACCTCCTACCCTTGCGCGCCGCGCGAGCGGCGCTCGTGATGCCGCTGTGGCTCAAGATCCGATGAGACGAGCCGAGGGGCCCCACGCAAACGAGGATCCCGGTTTCCGCCCGGCTCAACCGGAGCGTGGGGCGAGGCGAGTCTGGAGCGGCGATCTCGGCGGCGCAGCGAGAGCGGAGCCGCATGGTGGGCGTCATACAAGACGAGCCGAGGGGCCCCACGCAACGTTCCGGCGCTGCCTCTTGTGGCTGCTGTCGGCGGCCGCCTGCGCCAGCTCGCCCACGCCGGGGCCGCGCGACGCGCTGGGCAGCTACGCGGAGGCCGTGCGGGGCGGCGATTACGATCGTGCCTATGCGCTCATGTCTGCCGAGTATCGGCGTCGCACCGGCCGCGACGAGTTCGTGAAATTCCTCAAGGACAACTCGTCCGACGTACAGTCGGCCGCCGAGCGGCTGCGCGCCGGTGCCCGCGATGTCGAGCTGCGCGCGCACGTCGAGTACGGTCAGGGCGAGCGTCTGGGCCTGGTTTACGAGGCCGGCGCTTGGCGCCTGACCGAGGACCCGCTCGATCTGTTCGGCCAGCGCACCCCGCGCGAGGCGCTGCGCTCATTCGTGCGTGCCGTCGAGCGCAAGCGCTACGATGTCGTGCTGCGGTTCGTGCCCAAGCGGTGGCGCGAGATGACCACCACCGAGAAGCTGCGCGAGTCGTGGGAGGGGCCGCAGCGCGAGGAAATCGAAAAGCTGGTGCGCAACCTGCGCGCGCATCTCCAGGATCCCATCCAGGAGGAGGGCGACGAAGCGCGCATGCCGTACGGGGGCGGCTTCGCAGTCAAGTTCGTACGCGAAGAGGGGCTTTGGCGCATCCAGGATCCCGACTGAGAGGCCGTGGGTTTTTCGTCGGCCCGCAGGCCCTCCCAGCAAGCCTCGTGGGTGAGTCTCGCCTCGCCCCGACTCGCTTCGCTCGCGGGGCCCCTCGGCTCGACTGATCGCCCCCGCAAGATGGAATTCCGACAGGCAAGTCGGGTTTCCGTCGCCCGGGGTCGACAGACGCCAGCGCTAGGGCCATATCGCGACGGCGAGTCGCCACTGCTACGCAAAAAGTTCAGAGCGCCGACGGCCCGGCAACCGTTCGAATTCGCCGAGGAAAGAGAACCGCCGAAACCGTATGGGCGCGCACCTGCGCGCAAGGTGACAAACTGGCCACACCCTCGTGTGCAGTCACACACGTTCAGATCATCATGGCACTCAGTAGTTTTCGTTGCTTAGCTGCTCAAACCGAATTCTTGACTTCGTGGCGCACGTGTTGCATCTGTAAATCGTAGGGACGGAGAGCTGCGCCAAATGCTCGATCCGTGGATCATCGAGGAGATTCGCCGCCGCGAGCAGGAAGAGCGGCGCCGGCGTGAGGAACAGGAGCATCCAGCCCTGGAGATCCCGCGCCACGGACCGGCCTACCCCGAGCACGAAGGCCATCCCGGCCAGGACAACGACGACGACCAGCGGGGCGTCGTGATCGTCGACTTCCGGGTCTAGCCTCGGCTGCGCCCGAGCGGGCGCGTCGTCACGATTTCTTCCCCTCGATCTCGGCCCAGCGCTCGCGCAGCTCGGCCGGCGTCCACGCAGCACCGCGCGGTGCGATCCCGGGCGTCACCTCCATGTGATAGAGGTTGACCTGCGTGCCCTGCACGCCCACCACCACCCCCGACAGATCGGCCGCCAGATCCGAAGCCAGAAACAGCGCCACCGGCGCGACGTGCTCGGGCGCCAGCATCTCCTTGGCGTTGGGCATCGCCTGCATCACCGGCAGATCCTCGGTCAGGCGCGTGTGCGCAATCGGCGCCAGCGCGTTGACCGTGATCTTGTGCTTCTGAAAGAGCTCGAGATGGGCCGTGCGAGTCAAGCCGTAGATGCCGGCTTTGGCCGACGAATAGTTGGCCTGCCCAAAGTTGCCAATCAGCCCGCTGACGCTGGTCGTGTTGACGATGCGCCCACCTTTTTGCCGCTCGACCATCGCGCGCGCGGCCGCCTGCGTGCACAAGAAGGTGCCGCGCAGGTGGACTCGGATCACGACGTCCCACATCGCCTCGTCCATCTTGAGCAGGGTCTTGTCGCGCAGAATGCCGGCGTTGTTGATCAGGATGTCGACCTGGCCGAATTGCTTGAGCGCGATCTGGACCATGTTCTCGGCGCCCGCGCGCTCGGAGACATCATCGTAGCTGGGTGCAGCCTGGCCGCCGGCGGCCTTGATCTCGGCGACCACCTTCTCGGCCGCGCTCACGCCCTTGCCGGTGCCATCGCGCGCGCCGCCAAGATCGTTGACGACCACCTGGGCGCCTTCCTGTGCGAACAGGAGCGCATGGGCGCGGCCGATGCCGCCCCCCGAACCCGTGATGATGGCAACCTTACCGTCGAGAAGTCCCATCTGCGATCTCCTTGCCCGAGTGCGGAATGACCATTCAGTCAGCGGCAGACTAAGCCGTGCGGGCGCAGGTGGTCAAGGGGGATCGCCAGGCTGCGTGCTAAACTGCGCTAGCCTTTCCATGGCCGACCTGACCGAGAGCCCGGGGCAGAGCCCGCGGCCGAGCCCGCGCCAGAGCCGTGGCGCCTCTGCGCCCGTGCGTCGGCGGCCCGATCCCCCGCCGGCCCGGTCGGCGCCGCGGGTTCCGCCGCCGGGCGGGCCCGCCCAGGTGGCCTTCATGGCGGCCCTGGGCGCCCTGAGCTGGGCCACGTTGCTGGCGGCCTCGCTGGTGCGCGGCTTCGCGCCCGCGCAGCCGGCCGCGGGCGGGCCGCTCCTGTTCGTCCTCTTCCTGCTGGTCGTCATCGCCACCCGCTCGATGGCATTCCGCTTGTTCTCGGAGACCGTGGTCAGCCTCGACAGCGCGTTTTACATCGCGGCCGTGATGTGCCTGGGCTCGGTGGCGACGGGCTGGATGGTGGCGACCGCCTTGACCCTCGACGCGGCCCTGCGCCTCATCCGCCGCTCGAAAAGCGGTCGCGACGGCGAGCGGCCGCTCGCCCACAACGTGGCGCGCACGCTCTACTTCGGCGGCATGTCGGGCGCGCTGCTCATGGTCACCGGGTGGCTGTTCCGCGTCGACGCGCGCCACGTGGCCGCAAGCCCGGACGCCGCCGCGACCGTGGTCTGGCTGGTGCCCGTGTTCGGCCTCATGTTTCTGGTCCTGCACTATCTCATCCAAGGCACGCTGCTTCGTCTGCAGGGGTTTCCGACCCGCGCGCTGGTTTACGAGATGGCGTTGCCGGGCATCGTGGCCGAGGCCACCCTTTTGCCGCTGGCGGTCGTCATCGTGCTCATCTTCAAGCCCGACGACCTGCTCGCATTCATCTTGCTCGGCACCACTTATCTGCTCATCAATTTTGCGTTCAGCCGGCTGTCCGACACCGGCTCCAAGCTGCGGCAGCGGGTGTCCGAGCTGGAGACACTCAACCGCACCGCGCACGTGCTCGCGCACTCGCTGCAGCTGCACGAGCTGGTCGAGTCGATCTCGCGCGAAACCGCGGCCGCCATTCCGTCGGCTTCGGTGCTCGCGATCGGCCTGCGCGACGACAAGCAGCACGAGTTCGTGTTCGACGTTTATTCGCGCGAGCGCGACGAGTTCCAGCGCATCGTGCTGCCCCGCTCGGAGGGCATCTCGTGGTGGGTGGTCGAGAACAAGAAGCCGCTTCTGATCCCGGATCTGCGCAAGGCGCAGGACCGCTTCGATTTCGGGGTGCGCGGCGATCCCGGGATCCGCGCTTGGCTGGGCGTGCCGCTCATCATGTACGACGAGGTGATCGGTGTGCTGTCGGTGCAGAGCCACACGCCGGGCGCATTCGGGGCCGACCATCTGCGGCTGCTCGAGGCCATCGGCGGTCAGGCCGCCGTCGCCATCCAGAACGCACGCCTGTACGAGCTCGCCACCGTCGACGGGCTGACCGGCCTCTACGTGCGGCGCTACTTCGATTCGCGCCTGCGCGAGGAGCTCGCGCGCGCGCAGCGCTTCGGCGCCCAGTTTGCGGTCGTGATCATGGATCTCGACGACTTCAAGCAGCTCAACGACAACTACGGCCATCCGGTCGGGGACCGGGTGCTGCGCGAGATCGCGCACGTCATCCGGCGCAACATGCGCGGCATCGACATTGCGGCCCGCTACGGCGGCGAGGAATTTGCGTTCATCCTGCCGCGCACCGGCCTGGTCGACGCGCACGTGGTGGCCGAGCGCATCCGCGCCGACATCGCCGAGCACCGGCTCGTGCTGTCTGACCAGACCGTGGTGCGGGTGACGGCCTCGCTGGGTGTGGCCGGCTATCCCGAGTCGGGCGGCGGCGACGCGGCCGCCCTGGTCTATCGAGCCGATGTGGCGCTGTACCGGGCCAAAGCGACCGGAAAGAACCGAGTCGAGATCTTCTGGTCGGAGCCGGGCGAGGAGCTGGCGGCTCCGACTCCGCGGCCGACCCGCCCCAGCGCCCGCGAGTAGGCGGATTCGTCTCCGGTGCCGGCCTAAAACGTGTAGCGGAGATACAAGGTCGTCGATAGAAGGCCCGACTCCCGCACGTCGGCGAGCAATAGGAAACCGATCTGGGCGCCCAGTGAGAAGTGACGGTTCAGGGTATGCCAGTCGATCCCGCCTCCGCCCCCGAACGCAACCGAGTTCAGGCTGGTCGGATCCTTGAGCAGGCCCACGGTCGCGAGCAGATTGGACGACATGCGCACGATGCCGCCACCGCCCGCCCCGAACACCGACACGCGCCGGTAGGTCAGCGTCAGCTTGCCCTCGGCGGTCATCTGGTAGAGCTGCATGAGCTGTCCGGCCTCGGGCATGTTCTCGAAGCTGCCTTGATGGGTCGACCCGAGCGCGTGCAGCTGAATGGCGAACCAGCGGAACACCTCGTAGCCCAGCCGCGCGCCCACCGCCACCCCGGTCGACATCTTGTCGCCGGCGCGCCCCAGAAAGCTTACCGCACCGACCTCGCCCTCCGCGTACAGGCCATGCGAGAACTTGGCCGGATCAGGAAACGGCGGCGCCGGCTCATCGGTGATTTGAGCGCACACCCGGCTCGGCCCGCCCATCACGGCCAGGGCCGCAAGGACACCCATCGCAAACGCAGCCGTGCGCACTGGGGAGCGGCGGGTCGGGAGCAATTACATCCCCGGGAGCGCGGGCATGTAATCCATGGGCGCGGGCATGAACTGGGGGCTCGGGCTGTCCCACAGCCGGTCGGCACCGTCGCGCACGCGCACCACGTAGTCGCACGTCATGTGCGTGTCGGCGGACACCGTGAATAGAATCCGGAACATCGCAGGCACGACCTCGTTCTTGGGCACCATTTCAAGGCCGATCGGATTGACCTCGGAGCGGTTGATGAGCACTGAGGCCGCGTTGGCGCCATAGCGGCCGATGGCGTCCAGATCGAGCTCGGCTTCCGTGAAGTCGTCCTCGCGCACCACACCCTGGTAGGTCTGGTGTGCCGGCACCATCACGGGCACCGCCTGGATGAGCGGCAGCACGACCGGCCGATCCTGCGCGTTCGCCAGGTTCATGTTGAAGTAGCTGACAATCGCGGCGACGTCGTAGTTCGTGAACTCGTTGGCGCCATTGACCATGACCAGAGCGATGCCCGGCTTGTCGTCGAGGTTTCTGAGCGTGAAGGCGACCTCGATCGCGAGGTCGCTGCGCTTGAGCCACGGCACCGGCTGCTGGAGGCCCAGGCGCTGCTGCTCGGCCATGAGCGCTGCCGTGTCGCTGGCCGAGGGCGCGCGGAACTTGACCTCGAGCGTGTCGGTGGCGCTCGAGGGCCGGTCCATGCCGTCCGGGGTCTTGCCGCCCACCTCGAGCGGCATGCCCTGGAAGTAGGTGGGCGTGTTGATGTCACAGCCCGCGGCCGCGATGGCAAGGCATGCAAGTAGGTCAATGCGACGCATGGCTAGAGCCCTCCCTTGAACACGAACGGGTAGCGCTGCACGACGGTCTGCCCCTCCGATTTTGGGAACTGCCACTGCTTGACCTGGCGCACCATGCAGCCTTCGACCCCTGCGTTGCCCATCGTGCTCGACGAGATGTTGGCTTTTTGCACCGAGCCGTCAGGCAGGATCACCCAGTACAGGTCGATCTTGCCGGCCAGATGCGGCAGCCGCTGCAACTCCTTCTCGTAGCAATAGCGGATGGCGGCCTTGTGAGCCATGACCACCCGATTGATCTGCTCGCGCGAGAGCGACCCGTCGGTGTCGGGCGCGCCCTGCTGCACGTCCACCTTGACCTCATGCTCTTTGCGCGTGCCCAGCCCGGGCCCGCCGTGGCCATGGCCGTGCCCACCGCCGGTGTCGAGCTCGCCGGTGCCGAGGATATGGCCCATGCCGGTGCCGCCGCCGCCGGTGCCGGTGCCGCGCGTAGAGAGACCGCCGGTGCCCTTGCCCACCACCAGATTGGCACCGGCCAGGCCGTTGATGGCCTGCTCGACATCGCCGGTGTCGGACGACAAAAGCTTGGACAGACCGGAGCCGCCGGCCTTGGTGTTGCCCAGCACCGCCAGAAGGCCCCGCTTGGCCACCTTCTCGCGCAGCACGTCCTTCTCGCCCTTGGGGATGACGGTGTCCTTGGCCTTGGCGTCCTGCCGACCCAGCTTGCCTTCCTCGCCCTTCATGCGCTTGGACTGGCCCTCGTCTTCGCGCTTCTTGCGCTCCTTGGCCGTGGGCGAGGACCCTTCCTCCTCGGGCGGCCGGGTCACGAAGTACTTTGCAAAGCGCTCGGGCGTGATCTCGAGTGGTGGCGTGGGCGGCTCTTCCCAGGTCAAAAGCGCAAGAATCAGAATGGCTGCGTGCAGCACTCCCGCGAAGATGATGGCCTGCACCAGGAAGCGGTCAGTCTCCTTGAAGGTTCGCTGCGGGATGCGCTCGGGCGGGCTGACGAACTGGAAAAACACCTGCAGCTCGCCGGCCTCGTCCACGCTGACCATGCCCCAATCGCCCGGGCCCACTGGGGTGGCGCGAAACCCTTTCTTGTCCGAGGCGCTCTCCAGGAAATCCTCGACCGCTACCTGCTCGTCGCCCAGGCTGAGCTTGCCGCGCATGCCCGGACCGAGGGTGAGCATGTAGCCCTGCTTGCCCGGCTGCAAAAGAACGAACCGCTTGGGCAAAGCGGGGTGTTTGGGCACCACGAACGTGCACCTTCGTTGCGGCCCGATCGTGACCGGCTGCGGGCCATCGAGAGTTTGCTCCTCGAGGATCGTGCCGTGCCAGATCAGGACGACGCGCAGGTGCTTTGGAGTCTGCAAAGCGCCTCCCATCGTATCAGATCAGAAGATCCTTGAGCAAGAACCGTTCCCCGGTCCAGAGGCGCGAAAACCCTTGGGGTTTGGCCACTTGGCAGCGCTCCCAGCAGGGGTGCCCGAGTACCGTGGGGGCATGTGGCCACAGTTGGGGCGCAAAGACTACAGGCTTGGATCGTCTGCGCTGCGGTCGAGCTCCTTCATGAAAGAACGCTTGTCGAGCGTAGAGGTATCGAATTCGGCCTTGATGCGGTTCAAGAAGTACAGGAGCTGGGGTGTTTTGAGCTTGCCCTCGACGTCGAGCCCGCTGAACGAGTAGACCTTGACCTTGGGTTGTTTTCCCGACGGTGGCGCGGTGGATTGCCCATCGGTCGTGGCGGGCGCTGCGCGGTCGGCGGCGGGTGCCGGCGCGGCGCTGCGTTTCTCGGCCGCCGGTGACGCGCGGCGCGTGGGCGGTGACTTCCGTTTGGCCGCGGCCGGTGTGACGGCCAGCGCAAGCAGGAGCAGGGCGCAGAGTCCGTGTCTCATCAGTCTGGTTTGCAATGCGAGATTCGTGCCGCTATTTTAGCTCGTTCAAGCGATTTTGCGCGTCGTTCCGCTTGGGATCCTTGGTCGACGCAACGTCGCGAAACTTGGTCAGGTATTCTCGCGCCTTGGCCTTGTCCTTCTTGAAATCCATGTACAGCACGCCGAGGTCGTACAGCGCGGCCGCGTTTTTCGGTGACAGGTCGAGCGCGCGCTCGTAGGCACGCCGGGCGTCCTCGAGCTTGCCCATCCCGCGCGCGGCCACGCCCAACGCGACCTGCGCATCCACGTCGCCCGGATCGATCTCGAGCACGCGCTCGAGCTCGCCCTGCGCGTGCTTGTAGTCGCCGCAGTCGAGGTAGACCACCGCCTTGTTCAGGTGCGCCTGCACATACTTGGGATCGAGTCGCGAAGCCTTGTCGAAGTCGAGGAATGCTTCCTGGTCGCGGCCGCGCGCGAGCGCCACCAGGCCCAGGTTGTTCCACACCAGAGCGTTGCCGGCCTCCAGATCGGCCGCTCGTCGCAGCGCCAGCTCCGCGAGGTCGTATTTGCCGAGCTTGTAGTAGACCAGGCCGAGCTCGTTGCGCGCGGCCACGTTCTTGCCGTCCTTGCGCAGGACCGACCGGATCTGCTCGAGCGCCTCGTTCGACTTGCCGCCCTCGCGCAGCACCTGCGCCAGCCGGATGCGCAGCTTGGCGTCGTCGGGCTCGTTCTCGAGCCGCTTCTCGTACAGGTCGGCCGCCTCGTCGGCGCGGCCGGAGCGGCGCAGGGCATCGCCAAGGGCGAGCACGGTCGGCTTGGACGCGGGCTGGATCGCAAGCGCTTTCTTGAACGCGCTGACCGCCTCGTCGAGCTGGCCCTGTGCAGCCACCACGAAGCCCAGGTTGTGCCAGGCCTCGAAGAGCGAGCCATCGAGATCGATGGCCCTGTGCAGGTGCTCGACGGCGCGGTCGTAGCTGCCCGGCCCCAGATGGATCTGGCGCATCGCGGCGTCGAACTCGCGCAGCGCCTCCGGGGAGGCCGTGGGCAGCTTGGCGGCTGCCACCGGTACCGGCGCCGGCGCCACCGGGGCCGTGGCCTCACACGCCATAAGATTCACCGCAGAGAACGCAGAGAACGCAGAGAATAAGAAAAATCCCTTCCACATCCTCTGCGTTCTAGCGGTCACGGCGGACCTCGTTGAGTGGCTCCAGGCCGCCCTTGACCTCGCCTATGCGCGGACCCACCCGGATCTCGCTCTCGGCCGGATACTCGCTCTCCGACAGTCGCGCCAGCGCGACCCGGATGGCCTGCGTGTACTTGTTGTAAATGCCGAGCTGCAGCGCTTTGGCGTAGCCCGACTTGTAGGCATCGAGCGCTTTCTCCTCGATGATCACCACGAACTTCTCCAGCTCGTCGCGGTAGACCTGCTTCTCCGGCTCGGTCAGATCGGTCGGCACCGGCGCCGAGCGCATGGCTTTGGCGAAGGCCTCGTAGCCCTGTCCGATGCGATACAGCGAGGCGGTTGCCCACTCGGCCACTCCCAGCGCGACCGCGTCCAGATAGACTGCCTTGGCCTGCTCGAGCAGCTTGGCCTTCTGGTCGAGCACGTGCTTGAGCTGCTTGGGCTTGCCGGCGATCTTCACCTTTTCGTACTCGCGGAAAATCATCTCACCCTGCAGGTAGCGCGCCTGCGCGGCGAAGAAGGCGCCTTCCTTGTCGGCGGGATGCGCCCGATGGAGCGCGATTGCGTGCGCCAGCACCTCTTTCGCCTTGGCGTCCGCGCCGATCTTGAGCTGCGCCTGGCCTTCCCGCGTCAGCGCCTCGATCGCGCGCCCATCGTTGGAATATTTTTGCGCGAACTCGCCGAACGCGCGCGCGGCCGCCCTCGGATCCTTGCGATCCTCGTGAATCACGCCCAGCTGGAATGCGACCTCTTTGACGTCCGGGCGCGACTGAAAGCGCCTGGTGTACTCCTCATAGTGCTTGATCGCGCGATCGTACTGGCCCAGCGTCTGCCGGAGCAGGCCGGCGTTGTAGAGCGCGTCCGCGGCATGGGGGTCGTTGGGATAGCGGCCCGACAGGGTCTCGTAGTACTCGGCCGCCTTGTCGTAGTAGGCGATGTTCTCGTAGACGCGCGCAATGATGAAGGCCGCGTCGGGTGCCTCGGCGGCCTGCGGGTACTTCTCGACCAGTTGCTTGTAGGCCGCGATGGCGTCCTCGGGCCGCTTGGCCTTCTCGAGCGCGGCGCCGGCATTGTTGAGCGCCTTGGCCGCCTTGGGATCGGACGGGTACTCCTTGGCCACGCGCGTGAAGAAGCCGGCCGCTTCCACATACTTGCCGGCGGACGCGTTGCGCTCGCCCGACTTGAACACCGCGTCGACGATCAGCCGATCCAGCCTCTGCTGCTCGTTCCGGGCTGAAAACGGTTTGGTTTTCTTGAGACGGCGCGCCCAGGTCTCGATGTTCTCGTAGTCTTTGGCCTTGTTGAGCGCGTCCAGGATCTGATCGCCGGCCGGGCCGGCGTTTGGATCGTCGGGATAGCGCTCGACGATGAGGCCGAAGCGTTTGACCGCCTCGTCGTAATCGCCGTAGTCGTAGAAGAACTGGCCGTTCTTGTAGATGACCGTGACGATGTCGTGATCTTTCGGAAACAGGGTCGCGTAGATGTCGGCGGCCTCGGCGAATTTGCGATCGTTGTCGGTGACCTCGCGCCGGGCGGCGCCCGGCTGCCCGCTCTTGATCGGCTGCCGCAGCTTCTCGAAGGCGCCCATGGCCTGCAGGAGGGCATCCTTGTGGTACTTGCCGACCGGAGTCGACTTGCCGACCGCCAGGTACTCGTTGCCGGCGTCCTCGTAGCGCTTGAGCTTGAAGTACAGGATGTCGGCGCGCAGGTAGCGCAGCTCGATCGAGTCCTTGGCGTCCGGGAAATTCTTCAGGTAGAACTCGTAAGCCTCGGCGGCGCGGCTGTACCGGTTGGAGTCGACCACGTGCGACTCTTTCTCGTTCTTTTGCGCGTCCGAGTGCAGGGTCTTGGCGAGCGTGCGCACCGATTCCTCGGCCAGCGAGCGCGCATGCGCGACCGTGTTGGGCCGGTCGGCGTTGAACTTGGCCCAGTCGCTCTGCGGGCCGTAGTCTTCGGCCAGCTTTCGCATCTCGGCCACCGCCCGCCTGGGATCGCCGAGCAGCTGGTACGAGTCGACCACGCGTTTCTGGAAATCGGGCGCGTCGATGCTGGTCTTGTCGAGCGAGATCAGGAAGCGGTAGGCCGACACCGCGCGCTCGTAGCGGGTTTGATCGAAGAAGGTGTCGGACAGCTTGCGCATCACGTCGCGCGAGTAATCCTTGCCGCCGATCTGGGTCAGGAACTCGTAGGCGTCCTCGGCGGTTTTCGATTCGTCCTCGGTGAACAGCTCGACCAGGTAGTCGAGCGCTTCCTCACGCAGCTCGGCCACCCGGCGCTGTTGCTCGCGCGTCTTGGCGCCGCGGGTCTTGCCGAGGTCGAGCACGTCCTTGAACCGCTTGGCGGCCATCGCGGTGTCGCCGAGCTTCCAATAGCACCAGGCGGTCTTGAACAGAGCCAGATCGTAGAGCTGCGAATCCGGATACCGGGTCACGTGCTCGTAGCCGTCGAGCGCGGTCCGATAGTTGTTATCGTCGTAAAAGCGGTGCTCGGCGATGGCCATCCAGGCGTCCGCGACGAAGCGGCTTTTGGGGAACTCGTCCAGGATGCGCTGAAAGTACACCGACGCATCGGCCAGCCGCCCCTGATCGCGCAGCGAGAAGGCGTAAAGGTATAAGACGGTATCGATCTTGCGAAAGTGTGGGTAGCTCCTGATGAGCTGCTGGTAGATGCTCTGCGAGCGCGTAAGGTCGATGTTGGGCGCGCGGTGCGGCACCGCGGCGCACTTTTGCCGATCCTTGTGGCAGGCGGCGGTCAGCACCTGATAGCGGCCCATCTGCTCGAGAAAGGCCACCTTCGCGTCCTCCCAGTACAGCTCGGCCAGCTTGTACAGCGCCTCCGGCGCCTCGTCGGAGTGCGGGTTCTCGTGCAGGAAGGATTCGAGCAGGCGGATGGCTTCCTCGCGCGCGCCTGCGGCCTGTCTTTCCTTGTGCCGGATGTAGGCTTCGAGCTGGCCCGAGATCTGCTGCTCGCGCGCGGCCGTGGACGGCCTGCGCAGGTAGAGCTCGATGTCGGGGTCGGTCTGCGCGCGCGCGGCTGGGCTGGACAGCAGCAGAATCAGCAGCGTGCTACTTGTAATTCTCATACTCATCCGACCAATACTCGCCCTCAAACGGCCAGTACTCCTCGTCGTCTCCGATCAAGCCCTCGACGTGGAGCTTGCCGAACATTTCGGCTGGAAATCGCCCCTTCGAGAGATTCGAGATCTCGATTTCGAGCTTCTTCTTCTTGCCGATGACCGCGTCGATCTGGCCCAGCCGCGCCTGGCGCAGTAGGATCTTCAGCCGCCCGTCGAGCTCGCGCAGGGAGTCGTCGGCCAGCGCGGTGGCGGCGTCGATGAGGCGGCCCCGCATCTCGGCCGCCTGCTGGGAGAGCGCCTGCGCGGCCCGCTCCTCGCGCGCCAGCGGCAGATCGCCCGACACCGGGTGGGCGGCCCGCCACACGTCGGCGAGCAGCTTGCGGACGCGCTTTTCCAGCTCCGGGTCGCCCTGCGCGGCCGGCTCCAGCGCGCGCACGTCGTGCAAAAGCTGGATGGCGCCGTCGGCGGCCGGTCGGGGCTTTTCGCGCTGCTGCCTGCGCACGAGCTGAGCCCACATCTCCACGGTGAGGCTGACGTCGCCGGCCTCGCGATCGAGCCCGCGCACGTAGGCGTGGAAGCGGAAGAAGCGTGGGTCGACCTTGAGCAGCTCGAGGATGCGCCCGTCCAGGCCGGGCGCCTTCTCCTGGCCCAGAAGGCGGCCGTACAGGGCTCGCTTGCGGGTGGCATCGGCGAGCACGCGGTCGAGCTCCTGCTTGACCGGCAGATAGGCCTTGACGAAAGCTGCCAGCTCGGTGCGCGCGCGATCGAAGGCACAGGTCTTGAGGTCCAGATTGGCCCTCAGCACGGCCGCCTCGGGCGCCAGCGCCGAGTGCGGAAACAGCCGATCGAACTGATCGAGCAGCGCGCGCGACGCCTCCCACTCGCCCTTCTGGAACATGGACCAGGCGGCCTCGAACAGGGCCTCGGGCAGTTTTTGCGAGTCCTCGGGCACCTGGAAGTAGAAGTAGTAGGCCTCGTCGTAGCGGCCCTGTTCGTGCGAGATGCGCCCGAGCGCGAGATAGGTCAGATCCTTGAGCGGGAAGTAGCGGTCGTCGATGTAGAAGGTGAAGCGGTCCTTGTCCGGCTGCTCGACGATTTCGCAAAAAGCGTCGCGGGCCAGCCGCCAGTCGCCCTTCTTGGCCCGGATCAGGCCCCGGAAGTACAGCGAAGCCGCATAAAAACGCGAGCGCCGGTCGACCCGCACGAACGCGTTTTCGGCGGCCGCAAGCTCCTTGCGCTCGTAGGCCACCTTGCCGCGCAGGTACTCCAGCTCGTTGTCGGAGTCGCGCGGCAGCGTTTCCGCGAGCTTGAGCCCCTCGAGCGCGGCCAGCACACCGGGCTCGTCCCGGCTCTCGAGCGCGACATCGACCATGGTGCGATAGGCGGCCGCGAAGTAGGGCGCCCGGGGCCCGCGCGCAAGCACGCGCATGAGGTAATGGCGTGCCGATCCATGGGCGCCGCCGCGCCCGAGCGCACGCGCCAGCATGAACTCGGCGTTCTGGTACTCGGGCGTGTCGTTCCAGTCCTGGAAGCGGGGCGACTCGACGATGCCGAAGAGGATCGTGGTCGCCGTGCGCGCGTCGCCGGCCACCAGGCTGTCCTCGGCCAGAAGGAGGGCCTGCTTGATCTTTTCGACCGATCCGGTCTCGTGCGGGATCACGCCCTGCCGCTCGAGCTCGTTAAAGTATCGGCCGATCGGGTCGGCCTGCTGCGCAAAGATGAAAACCAAAAGCGCGGTCATTTCTTCTCGCTCTTGAGCTCCAGCTTGACCTCGGGCTTGTACTCGGGCAGATCGCCGTCCTCGTCGGCGATGATGTCGGCCTGCGTGATCTTGCCCTCGGGCACGTCGAGCGCGAAGCTGTGCTCCGAGCTGTAGCCCAGCTTGTCGTTTTCCTTGGCCCGCACCTCGAGCCGCAGGCTGAGCTCGTGATGTCCGGGCGCGAGCTGGGCCTCGCCAACCTTGACCCGATCGTCGCCGACCGGGCGATCGCCCGAGTCCCAGAGCTGGGCCTCGTCGAGTCGTACCTGGGCGCGCCGGACCACGTAATGGCGGGTGGCCTTCCAGCGCAGGCTCACGTTGAGCTTGGTCGAAAACAGCGCGCCCTGCAGGGTGGCGGCGCGCGCGCGCGAGCGAAACAGCGCGTCGCGCAGCTGCTCGTACTCGGCGCGCAGCTTGTCGAGGTCCTTGTCCGACGGGCCGGGCGGCGCCGCGGGCGGGGCCGGGGCCGGCTCGGCTGCTTTCGGCGGCTCGGCCGCCGGCGGCGTCGCGGGCGGCTGCGCGACCGGCGCGGTTTCGAGAAGCGGCGGCGTCACCGGCGCAGCCGGCGCCG
>DATFWX010000156.1:0-19214 GCA_035258845.1 Polyangia bacterium
TCGAGCAGCCCGCTCATGCCGAAGGGGTCGGCCTCGCTGTCAAGCGCCTCCACCACACCGTCGGTCATCAGCACCACGATGTCACCCGCCGCGAGCGCGAACTCCTCGGTCAGATAGCTCTGGCCGGGCAGCATGCCCAGCGGCGGCCCCGACGCGCTGCCGAGCGGAAGCACCTCGCCGCCCGCGCGGCGCAGAAGTGGCAGCACGTGGCCCGCGTTGGCCACCCGCACCGTGCGCCGGGCGGCATCGAGCTGCAGACAGGCCGCGGTGACGAAGCTGTCGTCGGGCGACTGCTCGCACATGGCGGCATTGAGCTGACCCAGCAGGGCCTCGGGCGGGCACTCGCCGCGCGCCAGGCGCCGGAACTCGGAGCTGACCCGCGCCATCACGAGGGCAGCTGCGATGCCCTTGCCCGATACATCGCCAATGACGGCGGTCGCTTGCGCGTCGCCGGTTGGGACCAGATCATAGAAGTCGCCGCCCACCTCGAAGGCCGGTCGATATTCGGCGGCCACCCGGAAGCCGCCCACCCGGGGCGCCAGGGCCGGCAGAAAGCGCCGCTGGATCTGGCGCGCGATGCCGAGGTCGCGCTCGAACCGGCGCTGCTCGGTGGCCCGCCGTTCGGCGCGCAGCCGCTGCATGACCAGCGCGATCTGGGCCGCCACCGCCGAGAGCGCATCCAGATCGCCCAGCGTGAAGTCGGGCGCGGCCGGATCCCCTTCCAGGATGAGCAGGCCCAGAAGGCGCATCTGATCGAGCAGCGGAGCCGACATCATGGCCCCGCGGCCGCACTCGAAATCGGGCGCCACCAGCGCCGGCACCATGAGATAGGGCAGAAGCGGCGTGGTGCGGGTGACCGTTCGCAACCCGGCCGGGATGGCCGCGATGCCCCGGCACAGCGCGGCCAGCGCTCCCCGCGCCCGCCCGCCGTCGCTGGCCGGAAGCAGCTCGCGCCCGCTCCGATCGGCCAGCAGCAGCGTCACCTCGTGCGCCGATTCGAACAGCACGCGCAGGCCGGCCTCCACCCGAGCGGGCAGCTCGCTTTCGCTCTGCGCAAGCGCAAGCTGGCCCGAGACGCCCGACAGGAGGTCGAGGCGTCGCACCGACCGGACGCCTGTCCGGTCGGAAACGAGCGGGATCGGCAAGCCGCGATTCACTTCAGGAATCCCCCCGGATGCGCGAACTCTGCGTAGCATCTTTCGTGCCATTACACAACCCAGGTTCGCAAGCCTACTTACAGGCCCCGCGGCCGCAAATCAGTCTCCAAATCCGCTGCACCTGGGGTCAATGCCCCCATACCCGGTACTCTGTACGCACGGCGCCGCGCCGGCGATGTGAAATCCTCGCAAAGTTTTTTCAAGGATTCGGATTAGCTCGTGAAAACGCGGTCGAGCCGAAGCAGACGGAAAATGGCGAGCGGTTGATCGCGCAGCCCGGCCACCTGAACCAGGCCGCCCTGCGCCTTGATGCGCTTGAACAGCGCAACGATCGCGCCCACGCCCGAGCTGTCAATCAGCCTGAGCGCCGACAGGTCCACGACGATCTTGCGGCGCTTTTCGGCCACCAGCGCGTCGAGCGTCGGGCGCAGATCGGGCGCGGTCACCGCATCAAGCGCCCCCTCGATGGCAAGGACTGTCTCCTCTCCGTTGTCTTTCCTCGAAAACGTCATTTCTTGCGATCCCCCCGGCGAGATACGCCTGCTGCTCGGCCCGCGGACCGCACCCGGTCCGGAAGCCGCTTGGTCAGCGTGAGGACATTGGGACGGCCCGGCTGATAGGTCACGTCGTCCATGAACGAGCGCATGATGTAAAGGCCCAGGCCCGATTCGGGCAGCGCCTCGAGGTCGGGCGCGGGCACGCGCGCGGGCTCGAAGCTGGCCCCGAAGTCCTGGATGCGAATCCAGATCTGGTCGTGGTCCGGCTCGATTTCGATCTGGACCTCGCCCAGCGGCTGGTCGTGATAGCTGTGGATGGCGATGTTGTTCCAGGCCTCGCTGAACGCCGAAACCACCTCGTCGTCGAATGCGCGCTCGGGCTTCTGGAGATCGCCGTCCTTGCCCACCAGCTTGCACGCCGCCGCCACCACGCGCACGGCGAGGTCGCGGTAGCGCAGGGTGCCGGGCAGGCGCAAGTGAATCACGTAACCTCGATCGTACCAGATCCTTTGGTAAGATGCGCGTCCGTGATTAGCAGCGTGCGGGTCGCCAAGCGCGTCCTCGACCTGGTCGCGTCGATGGCCGGGCTTGCGCTGACCGCACCCCTTTATCCGATCATCGCGGCCGCGCTTTTCCTCGACTCGCGGGGCCCGCTGCTGTATCGCCAGCGCCGAGCCGGCCGCCTGATCGGACCCGACGGCGAAGGCAGCTCGGCCGCGCCCCGCGGCTTCCGCTTCGTCGAATTCGACATGCTCAAGTTTCGCACCATGCGGCCCGACGCCGAGAAGGGCACGGGCGCGGTGCTGGCCAGCGAGAACGATCCGCGCGTGACCCGGATCGGCCGTTTTCTGCGGCGCACGCGGCTCGACGAGATCCCGCAGTTCTGGAACGTCCTGCGCGGCGACATGAGCCTGGTCGGCCCGCGACCCGAGCGGCCCGAGCTGATGAGCAACCTCGCGCTCGCGATCCCGTTTTTCGAGGAGCGCATGCGCAACGTCAAGCCCGGCATCACGGGGCTGGCCCAGGTCACGCTCGGCTACAGCGGCCGCGCGCCCGAGCACAGCGCCGTGCAAAGGTTCGAGGCGGTTTTGACCAACCCGTTCAAGATCGAAGGCGCCGAGGGTGCCGACGCGGACGATATGCGCATGAAGCTGCTTTTCGATCTGGCCTACGTGGCCGCGCTCGAGAAGTTTGGCTCGTTCATACGCATGGAGCTGTCCGTGATCGCGCGGACGCCGCTGGTCATGCTGCGCGGGGTCGGACGCTGAGGCGCCAGCTCAACATTGCGCACGTCCTGTCCTCGTTCGGGGTGGGCGGGCAGGAGCGGGTGGCGCTCGACCTGGCCGTCGGCCAGCGTGCGGCCGGCTGCGGCGTGGTGGCGCTGTCGTTGGCCCCGCCCCCCGACGGACCGCTGGCCGCCGAATTTGCGGCGGCCGGCATCCCGATCGCGACCGTGCCCAAGCGGGCCGGCTTTGACAGCTGGCTCATCCTGCGGCTGGCGCGAGCGTTCCGGCGCGCGCACGCGACCATCGTGCACACGCACAACCCGCAGCCGCTCATCTATGGCGCGCTGGCGGCCCAGCTCGCGCGCGCACGCATCGTGCACACCAAGCACGGGGCCAACCCCGACACCAGCCGGCGCCTCAAGCTGCGGCGCCTGGCGGCGCGCCTGGTTCACGCCTACGTCGCGGTCTCGCCCACCACGGCCACTGTGGCCTGGCAGAATCGCGAGGTCGACGACAAGAAGCTGAGCGTCATCCCGAACGGGATCGATCTGTCGCGCTTTCACCGCGATCTGCGCGAGCGCCAGGTGGTGCGCAGGGAGCTCGGCATCCCGCCCCGCGCCTGGGTCTTCGGCACGGTCGGGCGGCTCGATCCCGAGAAGGATCAGGCGCTCCTGGTGCGAGCGGTGGAGCCGCTTCTGGGTGAAAACGCTCGACTGGTCGTGGTCGGCGACGGCGAGGAGGCCCAGCGGCTGCGCGATCTGTGCTTCCGGCTCCCGCAGGGCCGGCATGTACACTGGCTGGGCGTGCGTTCGGACGTGCCGCGCCTCCTGTCCGCGCTCGACGTGTTCGTGTTGTCGTCGCGCACCGAGGGACTGCCGCTGGTGATCCCGGAAGCGATGGCGGCCAGCCTGCCAGTGGTGTCGACCTCGGTCGGTGGAATCCCGGGCGTCATCGAGGACGGCGTGACCGGTTTTCTGGTGCCGCCCGGCAACGAGCAGGCGCTACGCCTGCGGCTGGCCGAGCTTGCCAAGGATCGGGCGCTGGCGGAAGATTGCGGCCGGAAAGGACGCCAGGTGGCGCTCGAGCGTTACTCGCGCGAGCGCATGGTTCGCGACTACATGGAGCTGTACCGCCGAGTCCTCGGTCTATCGTGACCGCGCTCCTGGTCGCGCTGGTCGCGCTTTCGGTCCTGGTCTACACGTACGCGGGCTATCCGCTGCTGGTGGCGGCGTTGGCGCGCTGGTTTCCGCAGCCGATCCGTCAGGATCCCACCTTTGCGCCGACCGTCACCGCGTGCGTGGCAGCTCACGACGCGGCCGCCTATCTGGACCAGAAGCTCGAGAGCCTGTGGGCACAGGAGTATCCCAAGCTCGACGTGATCGTGTACGACGACGGATCGAGCGACCGCACCGCCGAGGTCGCGCGCGCCCACGCAGTGCGCGGGCGGCCGGTGCGGGTCCTGCAGAGCCCGGCGCGAGGCGGCAAGCCGAGCGCGATCGCGCGCATGCGCGAGCTGGCGCGAAGCGAGGTGCTCCTCATGACCGATGCGCGGCAGCCGCTGGCGCCGGGCGCGCTGCCGGCCTTGCTGGGGCTGCTGGCGCCCCCGGAGGTGGGCTGCGTGTCGGGCAACCTGGTGCTCGAGGGTGCGGCCGGAGCCGGCGTGTACTGGCGCTACGAGAAATGGATCCGGCGCAGTGAGGGCCGCTTCCGGGGTCTCGTGGGTGTCAGTGGCGCGATCTATGCTGTACGAAGGGAGGATCTGCCCGCGCTCGACGCCGACCTGATTCTCGATGACATGTGGGTGCCGATGCGGCTCCGTCTGGCCGGCCGGCGCATTCTATTTTGCGAGCAGGCCTTCGCGTTCGACCGCGCGTTCGAGGATCCGCGCGAGTTCGGTCGCAAGGTGCGCACGCTCGCGGGCAGCTATCAATTGTTCGCGCGCATGCCGGCCCTGCTGTCGCCGCGGGCCAATCCATCGTGGTTCGAGACCGTGTCGCACAAGCTCATGCGGCTTTTGTGCCCGTGGGCGCTGCTCGCGCTGCTTGTGGCATCGGTCGCGGGCGCGCGCACGCGACCGGCGACCCTGGGCGTGCTCGCGGCCGGTCAGGTTTTGTGCTACCTGCTCGCGGCGGCGGGGCCGCTGGCAGGTCGTCTGGGCGCGCTGGCGCGCACCTTTGTGGTCCTCAACGCGGCCGCCGTGTTGGGGCTGTGGCGCCACCTGCGAGGCTCACAGCGCGTCACCTGGTGAGCCGCGTGCCGCGCGCACGGCCTGCCGGAACACGGCCGCGAACTCGCCGGCCAGGGCCTTGCGATCATAGCGCTCGATGCCGACCGCGGCCGGCGCCGGCGCGGCTACCCCGTCGGCGAACGCACGAAGCTTGCGTGCGAGAAAGTCCGCGATCGCGGCCTCGTCCCGCGGCGGCAGCACGTCGCCCAGCCGGTGCGTGCGCACCAGCTCGGCCAGGGCGCCCGGCGGCGCCAGTGTGAGCACCGGCCGCTCGATCAGCATCAGCTCGAAAATCTTGGCCGGGTAGATGCGCTCGGCGCCCGGCACGTCGTCGAGCAGGCACAGCACCATGTGACTGGCTGAAAGCTCCGGGATCACGCGCGCGTGCTCCACATAGCCCAGAACCTTGACACCCAGCTCGGCCATGCCGTCGAACGCGTCGGCCTCGGTGTCGACGATGCGGCCCAGGAAGCGCACCTCCAGCCGCCGCGCCAGCTCCGGCTCTGCCTCGTGCAGGCGCCGGATGGCGGCCAGCAGGCCGCGCGGGCTGGTCAAGCGAAACACTGTTCCCGCGTAGGTCAGCACGAACCGGTCGTCGGGCGGCGCCGGGAGCTGGGCCGGCAGGTCGTCCCGATCGTAGCCGTTGGGGATGGCATGCACGCGCGCCGGATCCAGGAACGAGAACTGCGCCAGCAGGTGGTCGCGAAAGGCATCGGTGGCGGTGGTGACCGCGTGCGCGCTGCGCAGGAGAGCCCGCTCCAGCGGCCCGCCCGCGGCCGCCGCCGGGCGTCCCATCATCTCGTAGCTTTCGCGGTACGTGCTCCACTCGTCGCGATAATCGAGCACGACCGCGGTGCCGGGGCGCAGCCGCGCCAGCGGTGCCAGCAGAAACTGCGAGAACGGAGGCCCGCTGATGAACACGACGTCATCGGGGTCGGGGCCCAGAAGGCGCCGCGCCAACGCCAGCTGCGCAGCCGGCTGCCACAGGATCTGCGGGTCCGGCACCAGCGCGTGCCGCGCCCAGGCCGCCGCCGCGTCGAGCAGCCGGCGGCCCACGCCCGTGCGCGTGCCCGCGCCCCGGTGCGCGCTCCAGACCGCCTGCTTGGCGCCATAGCCGGGCTCGAGCGTGCGCGCCCGCACGATCTCCATGTCCCCGCGCACGTCGCGCTCCCGCGACGCATCGTGCAGCGGCACCGACGGGTTGCGGACGGTCAGCACGGTGGGGGAAACGCCGTGCGCGGGCAGATACTTGGTGAGCTTGAGAACCCGCGCGACCCCGGCGCCGCCCACGGGCGGAAACGCATACGAGACCACCAGCACGTGCAGATCGGGCGCCGGCCGCGGCCCTGGTGGCGCGTTCAGGCCGGAACCTCCACGTGCGCCGGGCGCGCGGTCTCGTCGCCCTGCGCGAGCCGCTCGTAAGTCAGCGCATGCCGCGTCTTGAGCGTCACCCGCCACAGCGGCACCAGCTTGATGCCGACCGTGGCCAGCGAGCGCGTCGCGCCCTCGAGCTGGTGCTTGACGAAGAAGCTGGCCTCCCACTTCTTGCCCAGCTCGCGCAGCACGTGCAGCTCCTCGAGAAAGGCGCGCCGACGCAGGCCCGCACCGCGCGCGTCGGGCGCGGTCCAGGCGTCATAGCCGCAGCCCGTGTCCTCGCGCACCAGGAACGTACAGCCGGGCAGATACGGGTACTCGAGGCGCTCGCGGGTATGCAGCCACACATAGGTGGCCACGCGCCCGTCGACCTCGCCCAGCATCCAGTAGTCGCCGCGCGCCAGCCGCGCACGCAGCTCGTCGAGCTGCTTGTCGTCGTGATGCGCGGGGTCGAGCCGTGAAAGATCGGCCGGCCGGCCGCGCACAAAGCGCAGGCGGCGCGCCAGCTCGCCCGCCGAGGGGTCGTCGCGCGCCACCTCGGTCGAGCATTTGCAGACGAACACCTCGCGCGAAAAGACGATCACTCCCGCAGTGTAACCCAACTCTAAGCGATTCGCCCGGTTGACTCCGCGCGCATCCGACAGCGGCGGCGTGCGCAGCCGGCTTTGCGGCCAGCGCGAGCCGACATATCATGAGCCCCCAAAACCAGTGAGGGCCCCGTGACCACACCCTTCTTGAGCGCGCTCCTCATCGCAAGCTGCGCCACCACGCTGCCACCCTACGACTACTCGAAGGAGCCGGATCCGCGAAAAGGCGAATACGTGATCGGCATCGGCGACGGGCTCCGCATCACCGTGTGGAAAAACCCCGAGCTGGGCGCCGACGGCCACGTGCGCCCCGACGGCACCATCACGATGCCCCTCATCGGCGACCTGCAGGCGGTCAGCCGCACGCCCAGTCAGCTCAAGGCCGACATCACGCGGCGCCTGGCCGCCTACGTGCGCGACGAGAGCGCCACCGTCACGGTGGCGGTGGTCGAGGTCATCAGCTATCGCTTCACCGTGTCCGGCAACGTAGCGCATCCGGGCATGTTCACCTCCAAGTTCTATGTCACGGTGGCGGACGCGGTCGCGCTGGCGGGCGGACCCACCCGCTTCGCCTCGCCCGAGAAGACCGTGATCATCCGGACCGACAAGGCGGGCACGCGTCGGATCCCGGTCAACCTGACCGAGATCGATTCGGGCGAGCATCCCGAGCAAAACCTGGTCATCATCTCCGGCGACACCGTGCTCGTGCCCTGACGGGCGCAGCGGCCACCCCGCGCGGACGGCGAATCAGTCGCTCTCGCCGCTGCCGCCGCCGGGGCGGGTCTCGTCGCTGCGGTCGACCCGCGAGCCGGGCTCGAACCCTTCCGCTCTACCACCACCGCGGGCGGCCGGCTGTCCGGGATAGGCGCCGCTCACGGTCAAGAGCACCACGTTGCGCGTGATGGACGGCAGGCCGACCATGCCGGAGCTGGCGCCGAGCTGCTGGAAATGCGCGTAACGCAGCGCGAACGCGAGCTGGAGCGACTGTGGCAACCACAGAAGCCCGGCGTCGGCCAGCCACACGTCGACCGAGCTGCCGGTCATGCCGGTGCCCAGATCAATTGCGCGCCCATGCGAGTATCCAGTTGCCCCGTCGAGCGTGAGAATGCGAGCCCACAGCGGCAGGCCGGCCCGCAGCGCGACCGCGTCGACCACGAACGACTGCCCCACGAACACGTTCGGCTGCGCGCCGTGCGTGTACGCCAGCTCGGCCTGACCCGGGTCCTTTCGGTAGCGGAGCGCGGCCCCACCCGCGAATTCGACGATGTACTTGCCAAAGTCGTCGGCGTTGAGCGCGGTGGTAATGCCGGCGTCGAGCTCGCTCGACCAGCTCGGGTTTAAATCATGCCGCCACCGCGCCAGCAGCGTCTCCACGATCTGCTGTCGCCGCGGCACCACCACCATCCCCATCGCGCGGGTTTCGCCGAACAGCGTGTAGTCGGAGCGCAGCTCGGCGCCCAGCGCGTGAGTGGCCCACGAGCGGTCGGTGCGCAGGTCGAGCACGGTGTCGTAGCTGGTCGGCAGCACGACGTCATTGCCGAGGCCGCTGAAGGTCGAGAAGCTGAGCCCCTCGATTGCGCGCCAGCGCGGGGTCGGATCCCAGGTCAGACCCTCGCGTGCCCCCAGCGCGAGATAGGTGAAGCCGCCGGTCGGGAGCGCACCGACGGCCTGCGTCGAAGGCATGCGCAGAAGATTGAAGGTGTTGAAGCGGCCCTCGCTCGCCGACGCGCCCAGCTGCAAGACCGTGCGCGCCGAGGTCTCGATGGCGGCATTGTAGTCGAGCACGTTCGAATACGAGTTGGCCTCCGAGTGCTGGACGAAGAAGCTGGCCGAGAAGGCATAGCTGAGCCGATGCAGCGCGCGCTCCGAGCGGTAGCCGAGAATCAGGCTCGGACGCACCTCGGCGAACGAGTCGCCCTCGCGCGCGGCCGTGTCGTCGGGCGCCGCAATCACGTTGTCGGTGTAGCCGCCCCCCACCGACAACGCGCCGACCAGCGAAGTTTGCAGGAAGAGAACCAGCCCCGAGGACGAAATCATCGGGTAAGCCTAGCACAGGCCTGCTACCATTCGTCCGCGCATGGACCTGTACGGCCCGCTGTTCCGGCACCTGCTGCTACCGGGGTGGGAAAATTTGATACGCCGGCGTCCCACGCTGGCGCGCCTTCACTATCTCGAACGGACTCAGTGGTGCTCGGCCGATGAGCTTTTCGCCATCCAGGCGGGCGCGCTCAGGCGCCTGCTCCGCCACGCCTACGCGCACGTTCCGTTTTATCGGGCCCGATTTGACGCCGCCGGCGCGGGCCCGGGCGACGTGCGCGGGCTCGAGGATCTCGCCGAGCTGCCGCTCCTCAGCCGCGAGCAGGCGCAGGCGGCCGGCGACGCGCGCCGTTCGACCGCGCCACCGTACGCCGACATCGCGAAAGCGACCAGCGGCACCATGGGCCGACCGCTCGCGTTCCACTACGACCGCTCGAGCGATCATTGGCGGCAGGCGGTCAAGCTGCGCGGCTACCGGTGGGCGGGCTATCGGCTGGGCGAGCCCACCCTGCATTACTGGGGCGCCCTGTACTGGCCGCCGCCCGCGCCCGGGCGGCGCATCCAAATCGCGGCCGACCGCTTCTTCAAGCGCGAGCGCTACCTCGATTGCACGGAGCGCGGCCCGGCCCAGCTCGAGCGCGCGGCCCATGCCATCCGCCGGCAGCGCCCGCACGTCATCCTGTGCTACGCGCAGGCGGGCGCCGATCTGGCCCGCACCATCGTCGAGCGCGGGCTGCGCAACTGGGGCACGATTCCGGTCTTGTGCGGCGCCGAGCGCCTGCTCGAGGCCGACCGCAAGCTGCTCCAGCAGGCGTTCGGGCCGGCCCTGTACGAAACCTACGGCTGCCGCGAGGTCATGTTGATCGGCAGCGAATGCGAGGCCCACGACGGCCTGCACGTTGCGGTCGAGAATCTGGTGGTGGAGGTGCTGGTGCGCGAGAAGGGAGGCCTGCGACCGGCGCGGCCGGGCGAGGTGGGCGAGGTGGTGCTGACCGATCTGCACAACTACGGCATGCCTTTTATCCGCTACGCCAACGGCGATCTGGCGGTGGCGGGCAAGAGCGAGCGCTGCCTGTGCGGGCGCGCCCTGCCGCGGCTGGCCGCGATCGAGGGCCGCGTGACCGAGACCCTCACGAACGCACAGGGCGGGCGCGTCAGCGGCCTCATCTTCAACGTGATCTTTGCCGGCGAGCTGGCCGAAAAAGTGCGGCAGTTTCAGGTCGTGCAGCACCGCGACGGCGCGGTCACGCTGCGCCTGGTGCCGTCGGGCCACTTCGACGACGCCGCGCGCGCGCACATCGTGCGCAACTGCGAGCGGCACCTCTCCGGGGTGCCGGTGCGGACCGAAGTGGTGCCCGAGATCCCGCTGGGCGCGAGCGGCAAGCGGCAGGTGGTGGTGGTCGAGCGCGGCTGATTACAGGCGCGCGAGCTTGTCCGGGTTGCGCAGGACGTGGACGGCATGGATGCGCGTTCCGTCAGTCTCGAGCGCGACCACGCTGTCGACGCGGTCGCCGTCGCGCAGGATGAGGGCCGGCCAGCCGTTGAGATCGGTGATCTCGGGGAACAGGCCGGCTCCGCCCTTTTTGGCCAGGCCGACGAACAGGCGCGCCACCGCGTCGGCGCCCCGGACCGGCCGCCGGGCCGCGCGCGCTTTGCCGCCACCGTCGGACCAGGCGGTGACGTCGGCGGTCAGAAGCTTGGTGAGCCCGGCCAGATCACCGGCCGAGCAGGCCGCGATGAAGCGGCCCAGGAGCCGGCCATGCTGCTCGCGGGTGGCGGCAAAGCGAGGCCGGCGCGCGGTCACCTGCTGGCGCGCGCGGTGATAAAGCTGCCGGCAGGTCGCCTCGGCCTTGCCCAGGATGCCCGCCACCTCGGCGTGACTGTAGTCGAACACCTCGTGCAGCAGGTAGGCGGCGCGCTCGGGCGGGCTCAGGCTCTCGAGCAGGACCAGAAATGCCATCGAGATCGACTCCGCATCCACCCGGTCGACGCCGTCGTCGGTGCGCACCGGCTCGGGCAGCCAGGGCCCCACGTACAGCTCGCGCTGCGCGCGTCCCGACCTGAGCTGATCGATGCACAACCGGGTAACCACCGTCGACAGGTAGGCCTTGGGCGACGCGACCTCGGCCTGCGGCGCCCCCTGCCAGCGCAAGAACGCCTCCTGCACCATGTCTTCCGCCTCCGCCACGCTGCCCAGCATGCGGTAGGCGATCGAGAACAAGAGCCGCCGGTGGGCCTCGAACTCGCGCTCGCTCACGGGTCTCATCATACCCGCGCCGGCACCAGGCACACGCTGCCCGCGGCGAGGCCATCGCTTTCGACCAGGAAGGCCCGGTTGAAGCGGCCCCGGAAGTTCTCCCACGCGATGGCGTGCGTCAGCTCGACCAGCTGTGCTGGCGAAAGGTAGCGGCGCAGGCCGGCAAAAACCTCGTCTGGAACCGCGACCGGCGTGCGGCACATGGCGTCGGTGTAGGAAAGCGCCAACCGCTCGAGCTCGTCAAACCAGGAGCTCGTTGCGTAGTCGGCAATCGCCTCCAGCTTGGCGAGCGGGATCCCGGCTGCTCTGCCGACCGCAGAGCCGATGTCGAGTCAATGCACGCAGCCGACCAGCGAGGCTGCGCGCAGCCCGACCAGGGTCTTGAGCGGCACGTCGACCCGGTGGCTCCCAAGGACCGCCTGCTCCATGAGGCCGCGCCCGAGCAGAAGGCGCGGATGATGCGCGGCCAGCCGCACCGACGACAGCACGCGACCCATTTTGCGCCGCGTCATCCAGTAGAAGAAGCGGACCAACAAACCGGCCCAGAATCCGAGCGCTCGCGGCTCGGCACCCTCGATACGCATCTCACCAACTCCCTTCACCCAGAGAGACGAGCGGAGCTCGCCGAGCGTGACGCTCGCGCGCCCGCCCTGGCTTCCGCCGACGCCGGCCATTCGCGCTGCCAGCGCGCGCGCAGGAAAGCGTGCTTTGGGCCCAACGTCATAAGATAACGACGGTTCTGGCACTGGCGCACCGGTTGCATCAGGCACCTTGACGTCGGGAGAAGATTATGGCAATCGCAACCAAAACCATGCTCCTGGGCGCGCTGGCGAGCCTGTTTGGGCTGGGTGCGCTGTCGAGGCAGGCGCTCGCTGACCCGAGCAAGCACAGCCGGGAGAGCGCGTATCGGCGCCATGCCTTGGCCGTGGTGGCCGAGTCGGACGAGCCGGTCAAGGTGCGCTGGATCTGGACCCAGCGCAGCTTCGGCGACCACGTCACGCAGGCCCAGGACACCAAAGGCCAGGTGCGCGTGTACCGGCCTCAGGATGTCGACCACAAGGAAGAGGCGCCCAAGCAAGCCGAGAAGCCGCGCACCGAGCCGCGCGACCAGCTCTCCCAGCACGACCGCGATCTCAAGCCGCCCACGACCTCGAACCTGCTCGAGCTGCGCCGCCACCCGTAACCATCAAGACGGTAGCGTCAGTCGAGCCGAGGGGGCGCGAGCCGAGGGGCCCCACGCAGTGGGGCGAGGCGAGCGCGGATGATCGGCGCGAGCGCGGAGCGCGAGCCTCTACATCCGCGAGCGAAGCGAGTCGGGGCGAGGCGAGACTCATCCACGAGGCCTGCCGTCCGGACTTTGGGGCCGTTGGAAAGACTCATAGCGTCTCGGCGGCCGGCTGTCGGCGCGCCGCCAACGCGTGGCGCGCCAGCTCGATCAGCTCGCGCGCGGCCGCGCGTGCAATCACCAGCGCGGAACCCACATAGACGAGCGCTCCCACGCCAACCTGGGTCACCAGGACCGCCGCCGGTCGCGTGATCCCGAGCGAACGCAGCCCATACGGGAGCGCCAGCACGGCCGCCACCATGGGCACGCACGCGCACAGGGGCGCCAGAAGCGGCGTCAGCAGACTACGCACCGGGATGCCCTCGGCCGCCCGCAGGGCCCACATGCCGGCCAGCGCGCGCACGATGAAGGTGGCGCCCACGGCGCCGCAGGCCCACAGCGGCCCCACCCGCCCGATCGATGCCAGCGCGGCCATGATGAGAGCCAATTGCAGGCACTCGAGCCACATCACCAGGCGCGGCCGGTTGACGGTCAGAAGATACGCCCCCAGCGCGGCTCCAATCGGGCGCGGCACCGACAGCACGCTCAAGAACGCCAACATGGGCGCCACCTGGGCCCACTTGCGGTCGAAGAAAGTGTGCACGAGCGTGGGCGCGACCGCTCCCAGCCCGGCTGCCAACGGAAACATGATGAGCCCCAGCAGCGCGATCGAGCGCAGGAGGGCCCGCCGGCGCTGCTGCATCTCCATCTGCGCGAATGACGACAGCAGCACGTCGGTCACCTGCTCGCCCACCTGCGTGGCCGGAACGTCGGCCAGGTTGTAGGCCAGGTTGTAAGCGCCCAGCACGGCCGGCCCGAAAAAACGCGACACCAGGAGGTTGTCCCAGCGCCGCGACGCAAATCCGGCCACTGCCGCCACCGCGATGATGATGCCGAACACCGCAAGCTCGCGCAGCGTGCCCGCGCGAATCGGGCTGGGCGCGGCCCACTCGCGCCACTCGACCGCTCCCACCTCGATCAGCGCGCGCACCAACGAGCGCGCCAGATTCCCGATCACGATCGACATGCCACCCCAGCCCGCCATGGCCAGGCCCACCGACGCCACCGTGTAGGCCACCTCGCCCAGCGATCGTGCGATGGCGACCACCTGAAAGCGCATGTCCCGCACCAGCAGGCGCTCGGGCATGAAGCTGACGCGGTCCATCAGCACCGCGAGCGCCAGCCCGGGCACGTAGCGGCCCATCGTGGGCGCGTCGAACACGGGTCCGAGCGGGCCGCGCAGCGCGACCACGGCCGCGAGAGCCACCAGCCCCAGCGTGATGTGAATCAGGGTGGCGTGAAACACGACCGGCCGCGGCGCCTTGGGGTTGGCAATCACGTACTGGCCCACGCCCAGGGTCGAGAACTGGCTCGCCGTCAGCACCAGCACCGAGGCCGCCGACACCTCGCCGTACTCGTCGGGCCGAAGGTACCGCACCAGCACCAGCGTGCCGACCAGCCCGAGCACGCGTGCGGTCAAGCTGGTCGCGATCGACCAGGCGGCGCCGCGAAACGCCTTGCGCGCGAGCGACACCTACTCCCTGCTATAGTTCGGGGGCATTGGACGGCCCTCATCATAGGTTGCACGGCTGATGTTCGCCATCCCCGGCATCCTGGCTCTGGTCACCCTGATCTATGTGCGGCCCCAGGAGTTCGCCGAAGCCGCTCGCTCGCTGCCGCTTCTGTACCTGGCGCTCGGGCTGACCGTGTTCGGGCTGGTCGTCGACTGGCGCCTGCGCCTGTCGCGACTCGAGCTGGCGCCGCAGGTGCCCTGGATCGGGATCTTCTTCGCCTGGAGCATGCTGACCGTGATGCTCCGCAACCCGCCCATGCTGGGCACCGAGGCGCTCGCGATCGGGGTCGCGATCGTGCTGGCGCTGTCGATCATGCACGGCGTGCAGACCCTGCGCGCATTTCAGGTGGTGGCGGCGGTGGTGCTGGGCTGCACGCTGTTTCTGTCGGTGATCGGCGTCGCCCAGTCGTTCGCTCCCTACACTTGCATGGCCATCGACGAGTCGGCTAGCGAGCCCGGTCGCGGCCACTTCGACGGCCGCCCCTGCGAAAGCTTTCGCGACTGTCAGATCGACGCGCCCGAGCCGGGCGCCGACTACCGGTGCGAGCGCGCGGGGGTGCTCGGCACCTCGACCATCGGTGGCCGGGTGCGCTACATCGGCGTGCTCGAGGATCCCAACTTCCTGGCTCTGACCATCGGGTGCGGGCTCCCGTTCGCGTTCGCCCTTGCCGAGCGCAAGCGGTCGCCGCCGCGCCGGATCCTGCTCTGGCTCGCGCTCGTCTTGTGCATGCTGTGCGCCATCGTCACCAAGTCGCGGGGCGGACAGATCGTGTTTCTGGTCGTGATTGGCACCTACCTCATCAAGCGCTATGGGCCGCGCGGCCTCCTTCTGGGCGCGCTGCTCGCGCTGCCGCTGCTCTTATTTGGTGGACGCTCGGGCGAGGAGGCCGAATCGTCGACCCTGGAGCGGCTCGAGTGCTGGTTCGAGGGCATGACCATGGTGCGCGACTATCCCATCGTCGGCGTCGGCGCCGGGCAGTTTCTCGAGCATCACTATCAGGCCGCGCACAACTCGTATATCCAGGCGCCCGCCGAGCTGGGTCTGCCCGGGATGGTGTGGTGGTCGAGCGTGCTCTACCTGTCGGCCAAGATCCCGGTGCAGGCGCTGCGCCGCTATGCGAGCGAGCCGCGGGCGGCGGCTGCGCGCACGTGGGCCATGGCACTCCTGGCTTCGCTGGCCGGCCTCGTGGTCGGGATCATGTTCCTGTCGTTCTGCTACCACTACGTGCTGTGGATTTACGTGGGCCTCGCGGGCGCCTTCCACGGCGTCTTGCGCACACATGATCCCGAATGGCGGGTGCGGTTCGACTGGCGCGATCTCGCGCGGGTGGTCGTGATCGACCTTTTGCTGGTGGTGGGGCTCTACGGGTATACGCGCATCAAGATGATGTGATGTGAGCCCAAAGCTCGCCTACTTGGCTTCCGCCGTCTGTGCCTTGCGCGTCATCTCGACGTCGACGGTGATCGCGATCTCGTCGCCCACCACGACCCCGCCCCCTTCGAGCGCCGCGTTCCACTTGAGGCCAAAATCCTTGCGGCTCAGCTTGGCGGTCGCCGACGCGCCCCGCCGCAGGTTGCCGTAGGGATCTTTGATCTCGCCGGGCGGGAAGACGACATCGAGCACGATCTCCTTGGTCACGCCGTGCATGGTGAGATCGCCCGTCAGCTTGAGCTTGCCAGCGCCCGCCTTCTGCACCTTCTTCGACTTGAACGTGATCGAGGGATACTTGGCCACGTCGAAGAAGTCGGGGCTCTTTAAGTGCTGGTCGCGCTTGGCCTCGCGCGTATTGATGCCGTTGACGTCGATGGTGGCTTCCACCGATGACTTGGTGACGTCCTTGTCGTCCAGGCGCACGACACCCGAGACCTTGCCCAGCTCACCTTTGACGTTGGAGACCATCATGTGGCGCACGCTGAATTGAGCCGCGCTGTGGGCCGAATCGATCTCCCAGTCGGCGGCATGGGCCAGAGCCGGCACCATCACGAGGCCGGCCAAGCCGGCCAGTGCGGCAAGTGCTATCCGAGAAAGCCTCATCATCTGCCTCCTTATCCGTATCAGTCGACAGGCTGCATCCAATGGTGCTGGTCTTCGCGCAAACCGTATTGAATCCCGGTAATGGTATCGTAGAGCCGCTGCGCCATCTCGCCGACCTGGCCGCCCCCGACCTTGAGATTGCCCGCGCTCATGCCCAGCTCGGAGATCGGCGTGATCACGGCCGCGGTGCCGCAGCCGAACACCTCGCGCAGCGTGCCCGCGCGGTCAGCCTCGAGAAGCTCGTCGATCGTAATGGCTCGCTCGCGCGCCGGGACGCCCCAGTCAGAAAGGAGCGTGAGCACCGAGTCGCGGGTGACCCCGGCCAGGATGGTGCCCTCGAGCGGCGGGGTGGCGAGCTCATCCCCGATGCGCACGAACAGATTCATCACGCCGACCTCTTCCAGCGCGCGCCGCTTGTGCGCGTCCAGCCACAAGACCTGGGCGTAGCCGCGCCGGCGCGCTTCCTCGGCCGCCACCAGGCTGGCCCCGTAGTTTCCGCCCGCCTTGACCGCGCCCGTGCCGCCGGGCGCCGCGCGCACGTAGCGCTCCTCGACCCAGATGCGCACCGGCTTGAAGCCTTCCGGATAGTACGGCCCCACCGGCGACAGAATCACATACAGCGTGTAGCGGTCCGAGGGCCGCACACCCAGGCCCGCGCCCGAGCCGATCAGGACGGGCCGGATGTAGAGCGCGCTGCCGACCGACGAAGGCACCCAGTCGCGATCGATCTGAATGAGCGCCTTGAGCGCGCGCTGAAGCAGCGCCGGATCGGGCGCCGGCATGCACAGTCGCGGGGCGGCGTCGGCCATGCGCCGGCAATGGCGGTCCGACCGAAACAGGTGCACGCTGCCGTCGCGCCAGCGGAACGCTTTCAGCCCGTCGAACATGGCCTGTCCGTAGTGGAACACGCTGGCCGACGGATCGAGGCTCAAGGGGCCGAACGGCACGATGCGTGGCCTTTGCCAGCCTTTGCTGGCCTCGTGATCCATCACGAACATGTGGTCGGTGAAGATCTTGCCGAATCCGAGGTCGGCGTCGGCGACACGGCGCGCGCGCCGCGGCCCTAGCTGGATCTCGAACTCCCCACGCTCGCCGCTCATGGTGCCAGTACGCTAGCACAGTCGGGGCGCAGTCACGAGTGGTCTCGCAGAAGGATCCAGCGGCAGGACATCTACGCGAAACCACAGCGAGGGCGGGGCGTGCGCTTGCAAAGCCGTGCGCGGGCCGTAGGATCAGCTGGCACATGACGCTGCGCGCGCGGGGGTGGGGCACGATTGCGCTGGCGCTGGTCGCGTGCATGCTCATCCTGGGGCGGAACTCGAGCCGCAAGCTGCGTGCGCTGCGCGCCGCGGCCGCGCGGGCGGAGGCCAAGACGCACGGGCCTCCTCCCATCCCGATCGAGGTCCACGCGCCGGTCGCGCGTCGGCCCCGCATCCTGCTCGATCCGCCCACCCTCGAGCGCCTGCGCGAGGCCAGAAAGCGCGACAGCCCGGCCTGGCGTCGAGTGCGCAAGGCGTGCGACGAGTCGATCGACAAGCCCATCGGAGGGGGCTACCAGGGCTTCGATTGGGCCGACATCGTGGCCAATCTATCGGTGTGCTGGCACGCGACCGGCGAGCGCCGCTACGCCGAGCGCGCGCTGTATTACCTGCAGGCGCTGCTCGACGATCGCTTCAAGGTCGGCGACAAGCAGGGCGGCGACGATGTGGTCACCCACGACACCGGTTACCCGATCCGGACCCACGCCAGCTTTGCCGCGCTGGCCTATGACTGGCTGCACGACGCACCGGGCATGACCCCGGAGCTGCGCGCGCGCATCCTCGGACGGCTCAAGGTGTGGCTGCGCTGGTACGACACCAAGGGCTATATGCGCGACGATCCGTACGCGAATTATTTTTGCGGCTATCTGGCCGCGACCACGTTTGCCGGGCTGGCCACCGCCGGCGACGCGCCCGAGGGTGAGCGTTGGCTCGCGTTCGCGCGCGACCACCTGCTGGCGCGGCTCCAGCTGCCAGCGCTCGCAAACCAGATGCGCGGCGGTGCCTGGCCCGAGGGCTGGCAGTACGGTGAGTTCTCGACCACAGAGATCGCGCTCATCGCCAAGGCGTTCCAGACCGCAACCGGGGTCGTGTTGGCGCGCAAGATCCCCTGGCTGGGCGAAGTGGTAACCCACCACGTGCACCAGCTTATGCCGCCCGGGCATGCGGTCTACGACGGCGGCACCTGGGGCGACCATCCTGCCCACCCGTCGACGACCGCGCTGCGCGCCATCACGATTGCGCTCGAGGGCGTGGACGATGCGCGGGTGGCCGAGGCGCGCTGGCTCATCAGCCACGCGCAGCCCAACTGGTGGGGGTTTGATGAAACCTGGGTGGCGCTTCTGGCCGAGCGACCGGGCGCCCCCGAGCGCGATCCGCATGCGGGTGCGCCGCTGGGCCTCTACCTGTCCGGCAGCGGGCTCGGCTTCTGGCGCAGCGACTGGGGCAAAAACGCGGTCTGGCTGTCCTACCAGAACGGGCCCCGCGTGACCTGGGATCATCAGCACAACGACCAGGGCCACTTCGAGCTGTGGCGCGGCGGCGACGGCTTGTTCATCGACGCCGGTGACGAGGAGGGGGACGCGACCATCAACCACAACACGCTGCTCATCGACGACGGCGGCAAGCATATCACCTACTCGCCCAACCAGGGTGTGTGGGGGCAGACGGTCGTGCCCGCACGGGTCGACGACGACGGCCAGGTGGTGGTGGTCCGTGGCGACTTCGCGGCCGCCTACACGCCCAAGTGCGTGGAGGACGGCTGCGTCGAGCGCTCGGTGCACAAGGCCCTGCGCCAGCTCGTGTATGTGCGCCCGGCCCTTCTGGTGCTGGCCGATCAGGTGGCGCTCGACGAGAAAGACATTGGCGTGACCTGGATCGCC
>DATFWX010000157.1:0-32278 GCA_035258845.1 Polyangia bacterium
TCGATGCCGTGCGTGTGAAAGATCTCACGGAGCAGGACATGATTGGCCGCCAGCGCATCTCGCACGCTCTGGTAGCCGTGCCGTGCCGCGCGCTCGCGGGTCCAGAAGTTGAGCGGGTTCATGGAGAAGAAAGAGTAATCGTCGGAGGCGGGCTCGATGAACACGACATCGGCGTCGAAGTCATCGGACGAGAACACGAGCTCTTTGGCCAGATCGAGGCGCGCGCCGATCGCGATGCGCAGCGCTTGCTGCGCGATCGCGTACAGGCCGTGCTCGTAGAGCGAGCGGCCCAGGCGATCATAGATGATGCGTGTGAACGGGTTATAGCAGATGACGAGCTGCGCACCTTTCTCAACCGCGACCCGGACATTGGCCGTGCGCACCAGCCCGCCCTCGGCCAGCTCGAGCAGAGCGGGCTCCCCCGGCTCGCCGGCGCGCGGATTGGGCAGCCGGACGGTCCGGTACCAGATCGGCAAGGCGCACGAGGCCGCGATGGCTTGCGAGATGGGTACCCCGGCGTAGGGCTCGTCGTGACCGAAGACGATGAGCCGGCCGTGGTTGAGATCGGTCGCCGACAGGTAGAGCGCCTTGCCAGTGCGGCGGTAGAGCGCGCCAAAGTCGTTGGGGATGGCGGCGCGATCCATGTTGCGGCGCAGGTAGCGCTCGACGCGCGCGGGATCGAACAGGCCGGTGGGCAAGAGGCGCGCCGTGATGGTGGCCATCTTGAGCAGCGTTTGCGCGGCCGAAAACGGCTCACCGGTGTCCTCGCTGGTGGCGCCCGACAGGAAGTTGGTGAACACCTCTTGCTCCTTGTCGAGCCAGGCCAAAAGCCGCCACGGGTGCTCGCCCAGGTTGGGCCACATGAAGTGCCAGGGCTGAAAGGCCTCGTACCGGCTGGAGCGGCCCAAGATGATCTCGACCATCTCGTGGGGCGTGATGCCGGCGGACAGGACGGATGCGAGAACGCTCCCGGCCGACAAGCCGACGAACAGGTCGAAGTCGCAGAGGCCAAAGCTGTGCGCCCGTCCGCCTTCGAGGCGGCGGCGCGCGAAGATTTCGTCGAGCGCGAGCAGACCGCCGGCTTTGTAGGCACCGCCCGAGACGGCGCCGCCGGCAAGAACGATTGCCACCTTGCCCGGGCGGAGGGGTCGCACGGAGGGATCCCGTTTCTGGATGACCGTGATGCCCCGGTGGCTGATGAACCGCTTCTCGAACGCCATCGCAAGCTAGTATCCGCGAGCCGGTGCGGGCGTGCAAATTCGCGATACAAGTTCGCTATACTTGAGACCATGAACGAGCGAGAGCGCGAGTTCGAGGCGTTCGTTCGAGAGATGGCGGGCGTGGGCGTGCGACCCTTGACAGAACGCCAGCGCGAGCGGGTGGCACCGATCGGCGCTGCGCGGATGGCGCCGCCGCGGCCGGATCCGGATGCCGAGGCGCTGGCCGCGCTGGAGGATCTGGTGCGTGGCGTGGGGCGGTTCGATCTGGCCGACACCGGCGAGTTCGTGTGCGGCCTCGCGCCGGGCGTGGACCGGCGGCTGCTACGCAAGCTCAGGCGAGGCGAGTTCGCCGTGCAAGCGCATGTAGATCTGCACGGATTGCGCAGCGAGGACGCGCGGACAGCAGTGGAACGGTTCGTGCGCAAGAGCCGGAGCGCCGGACTGCGCTGCGTGCTGGTGGTGCACGGGCGCGGGCTGCGCTCGAAGGACCACATTCCGGTGCTCAAGGAAAAGCTGGTGCGCTGGCTATCGCACGGGCGGATCGGACGGCAGGTGCTGGCGTTCGCGAGCGCGCGCCCACACGACGGTGGGGCCGGTGCGGTGTACGTGCTGTTGCGCCGGTAACGCTGTGGCCTGCTCCAGCCCCCGCTGGACAGCTCGCCCTGAGGCGCCTGAGGAAGCTAGTCCTCTTCGGCCGCGCGCAGTTTCGCGATTGCGCCAAAATCCTCGAGCGTGGTGGTGTCGCCCTTGACTTCGCCCGAGGTGGCGAGCTCCTTGAGCAGCCGGCGCATGATCTTGCCCGAGCGGGTCTTGGGGAGTGCCTCGGCCCAGCGCACATCGTCGGGTTTGGCGAGCGCTCCGATCTGAGAAGACACGTGCGCGCGTAGCTCCTCCTTGAGCGCAGGCGAGGGCTGCGAGCCGCCGCGCAGGGTCACGAACGCCACCACCGCTTGGCCCTTGACCTCGTCGGGCCGGCCCACCACCGCGGCCTCGGCTACTTTGGGATGCGATACCAGCGCGCTTTCGACCTCGGCGGTGCCGAGCCGGTGGCCGGCCACATTGAGCACGTCGTCGATACGTCCCACCACCCAGAAGTAGCCATCGTCGTCGCGCCGGGCGCCGTCGCCGGTGAAGTAGCAACCGGGCACGTCCGACCAGTACTGGTTGCGGTAGCGTTCGTCGTCGCCCCAGATGGTTCGAAGCATGGCAGGCCAGGGTCGGCGAATGACCAGGAAGCCGCCCTGGTTGGGTCCGCACGACGTGCCGTCCCGGTTCACCACATCGGCCGCCACGCCGGGCAGGGGACGGGTGCACGAGCCCGGCTTGGTCGGAGTCGCGCCCGGGAGGGGCGAGATCAGGATCGATCCGGTTTCAGTCTGCCACCAGGTGTCGACGATCGGGCAGCGCCCGCCACCGATGGTCTTGTGATACCACATCCAGGCTTCCGGGTTAATCGGCTCACCGACGGTACCGATGAGCCGCAACGACGACAGGTTGCAACGCTCGGGATAGCTGTCGCCCCAGCGCATGAAAGTGCGAATGGCGGTGGGCGCGGTGTAGAGCACGGTTGCCCTGTACTGTTCGACGATGCGCCACAGCCGATCCTTGTCAGGTGTGTCGGGCGCACCTTCGTACATCACGGTGGTGGCGCCGTTGGCAAGCGGCCCGTACACCACATATGAATGACCCGTCACCCAGCCGATATCGGCGGTGCACCAGTAGATGTCGTCGTCCTTGAGGTCGAACACCTGCTTGCAGGAGTAGGTCACCTGGGTCAGGTAGCCACCGGTCGTGTGCAGGACGCCCTTGGGCTTGCCGGTCGAGCCCGAGGTATAGAGGATGAAGAGGGGATGCTCGGCGTCGAGTGGCTCGGGAGGGCAGCTCGTGTTCTGCTGATCGACCAAGGCGTGCCAGAAATGGTCGCGGCCTGGCTTCATCTGCACCGGATTCTTGGCGCGCTCAACCATGATCACATGCTTGACGCTTGCTGCCTCCAGGACCGCCTTGTCGACGCTGTCCTTGAGCGGAATGATCTTGCCGCGCCGGTAACCACCGTCCGCGGTGATGACCACGGACACACCGGCGTCGTTGCAGCGGTCACGGAGCGCCTCGGCCGAGAAGCCGCCAAACACGACCGAGTGCGGCGCACCGATTCGCGTGCACGCGAGCATCGCAATCGCGGCTTCCGGGATCATGGGCATGTAGATGGCGACTCGATCACCTTTCTTGACCCCGAGCGCGCGCAGCGCGTTGGCACACCGGCAGACCTCGCGGTGCAGCTCGGCGAAAGTCAGGGTGCGCGCATCGCCGGGCTCCCCCGCCCAATGCAGCGCTGCCTTGTCGCCGCGGGTTTTCAGATGGCGGTCGAGGCAGTTGTGGGAGACGTTGAGCTGCCCGCCTTCGAACCAGCGCGCGTGCGGTAGCTGCCAGTCGAGAACGCGCGTCCACGGTCGGAACCAGTCGAGCGCTCCCGCGACCTCCGCCCAGAAGCCGTCCGGATCCTGCATCGAACGTGCGTACAGCCGCTCGTAGTCGGCAAGGTTCTTCACATGCGCGGCGCTGGCGAACTGCGCGCTGGGCGGAAAGACGCGCGCCTCCTTGAGGATGGATTCGATCTCCGACATGGCGGTGGATCTTGGCACCGGGAGTCGAACCGATCAAGGATGACGGAATGCAGCGGCTTCTCGCACTCCTCGTTCTCCTGGCTTTCGGTTGCGGTGACGACACGAAACCGCCGCCGCCCAAGCCCGTGCTCGGGCTAGGGCGGTACGCCGGCCTGTTCGACGATGGCGCCGCAGGGCACACACACGGCTTGTGTGGCTTGATCGCCGACGCAGAAGGCCGCATCGACTTTCACCTCGACGGGATCGCCGATGGAACGTTCTTTGAGTCAAACGCAGGCGGGCTGCTGGTCGAAGGTGCGGTCACGCTGCCGCCCATCACGGCCATCGGTGGCCGGGGCTACCTGACCAATCTGTCTGGCAATGCCGCTGGTGGCCGCTTAGACCTGTCGGTCCGGGTCGGCGAGCAGGGCCAGACCCCGAATCGCATTCTCGCCATCACCGGCCAGCTCGGCATGGCCGGCGGCAGCGGTAGCTTCATGATCACGACCCCAACCCTCACCACGCAGGGCACCTGGCAGCTTGCACCCGGCATCTCGCCCGACGCCAATTACTTCGACGCAGCGGAAACCGACTAGCGACCGGCTGCGGCCAGGGCCTCTCGGAGCAGCACGTCCGCGGTCGCGTTGCCCACGTGGGCACACGCGGCTTGGAGTGCACGTCGTGCCTGCGGTTCTGCAAACCCGAGCGAGCGCAGCGCTTGGAACGCCTCGGCACGCGCCTCGGCGATTTGCGGGGCCACCACGCTGCCGTACCGCGTGCCGTCAGCGTGCCGAAACGTCATTCCGGTCGACAGCTGTCCCTCGATGATGAGCAACCCACGATGATGGGCCCGATGGTGCGCGCCACACAATGCGATCAGGTTGTCCGCATCGTGCGGTCCACCCTCCGAGCGCGCGCGGATGTGGTGGAGGTCAAGAAACAGCGTGCTACGGCACCCTGGCACATGACAGCGCCCCTGATCGCGACGCATCACCTGCCTGCGAACGGCCGGCGGGATGTCCTGCTCCGCTCGCGTCGGCTTTGGCCCCACGTGGGGATCTCCGATCCGTTGCGAATCGCACCCGGCCATTTCGACCACTTCCGGTCCGACCTCCATCAGCTCGCCCCGCCCCTGCTGCCATCCGCGACCGCATCGGTCGCACACGGTGAGCGCGATCTGGTAGCTCGCCCTTCCCTGGTCGGTCGGGCCCCCGAGCACCTGCCGTGCCATCTGAAGCAGCGCCTCCTCCTCATCGAGCCGTCCGCCGGCATCCCGCTGCAGCTTCGCGATGGCCTCCTTGTAGGCAGCCATCGCGTCGGCCGACAGCTCCAGCCGCAGCACATGCTTGCGCGTGAGCGGGCAGGCCGGGTCATCCGGCCGATCGCCCGGTCGGTGGCCCGCCACCAGCTGCTCGATCTGCCGAGCCGACCGCCCCTTGGACGCCTCGATCCACTCACCCTCGGTGTTGCGCGTGGCCACTCGCGTGAGCTCGCGCAGCGCAGACCAGTTCAGTGCACCGTCGCGCAGCGCCTGGTCCATCTGAGGCAGCTCTTCGACTGCCTCCGCGACGCGCAGTTTCTCCGCGGTCCAGCGGGGAGCATAGCCGAACAGCCGCTCCACGTACTCGGCGAAAGTCGCGTACCCGAGCCGCACATGAGCGGCCGACCGCAGGGCCGCCAGCAGCCAACGGCCTTCCTCATGATCCAGCGCCGCCCGACTCCCAGCCAGCCGCACAAGCTGCTCATGCGCGTTCTTCCAATCGATCGGTTTCACTGCCACCGCAACAGACAAGAAACACCCCCCAGCAAAATCCTGAACGGACGCATAGCAGTAGCCTGAACATTTGTCAAGCACAAAAATCGGCGTTCTACGCGGCTCTACGGCTGGATGCGGACCTGGCCCAACCGGAACGGCGGCCGGAACTGCTCGGCGCTCACCTTCTCGAGTGGAATGAACTTGGGCGACGGCTTGCCCCAGAGCGCTGCCGAGACCACGCCGAACGAAAGGTCGAGCTGGCCGTCGCCGCCTGGCACGGCTCGGCACGCGGTCGCGATCAGCACCTGCGCGTCTGGCGTCAAATCCACCGAGGACAGAACCTGCGGGGTCGCGAACAAGGGGCCCCCGCCGCCGTTGATGTTCGCGCGCACGATCATACCCGGCTGCGCGATGGGTCGCAGCAGCGCGTCCGCCTTCTTGACCCCCGCCGGTGTCGCAAGCGCAACCCCGGCCAGCTGAAACAACGCGCTCTGCACGCCCGTGATGAACACGGCCGCCTTCTCGGGCGGGATGCGAATCGTAGTCCCGCTCGCCAACGGCTGCCCCCGGCTGACCGCCAGCCCGAGCGGCGCCGCCGCACCCGGCACCGCCATCGTGCGCCACACCGATACCACGCGCGGACCCTCCTGATTGTCGCGGGGCGGCAGCAGACGAATCGCGGTCAGCCGGGTCGGCTGCGGCCCGGCGCCCAGCGATAGCGCGTTATCGCCCGACACCACCCATAGCGTTTCTCCGTCGGTGGAGAACTGCATGTCGCGCACCAGCGCGGTGCGTTGATCGGGCAGCACGTCGACCGTAGTCACGAGCTTCTTGTCGCGCGGGTTCGACACGTCGTAGAAGCGCACCTGATTGCCGTGCGCGGTCAGCAGCGCAAGCGTCTTGCCTTCCGGATCAAGCGCCACCTGTGCCACCTGCGCTTTGGTGACTGCTTCGGACAGCGCGAGCGGCGGCCAGCGTGCCGGCCGCTTGGTGGCTCCCAAGTCGTACAGCAAGAGCTGCGACTCGCCCACCAGCGCCAAAATCGGTGCCGCTTCGGCGGTGGCCGCCGCCACGATGCGCCGCTCCGGGATGTCCTGCGTCGCCACCACACGCGGCCCCTCGGGCGCCGTCATGTCGATCGTGTACAGGCGCGCGCTGCCCGTGCCCTGCGTGACCGCATATGCGGCCGAGCCGTCGAAGGCAAAGCGAACCAGCTGCGCGTTCGCGATCTCGAGAGGGTGCCCGAACGGATGCGCTTCGTCCCGGCCCACCTCGAGCACGTGCAGGTGATTCTTTTCGCCGACCGCGATGAGCGCATAGCGGCGGATGGGCAGGCTGGCTTCGCCGCGTCCCTTGGCCGTCGACACGTCGACCGGTGCGCTCCCGGGCGCGAGCGCGGTGGGGGTGCGAACCACGATGCCGCCGCCACTCGTTCGGGCCACCACGGCCGCCGGCCGACCGCCCACCATCACCGTCGGCTGCCGGCCAAAGCCGGAGCCTTCGATCAAGAGCAGCTCGCCGGGCGTCGCCACCCCATCCGGTTCGGCCCCCGTGATCACGCCGTGCGCGGGCAGGTCGGGATTGCCCAGATCGCGCACGCGCGAAATCTCGGGGCTGCCAAACGAGCCCCCCATTTCGCGCACGTCGATCACCTCCGGCCAGCCTCCGCCACAGCCCAGCGTGGTGGCAACCGCCAACCAAACCCGTGTCTGGCTCATTTGGGCCAGCATTTTCACATGGTTCCCGTCCCGCTGTCCAGCGTCAGAGCGCCCGGTTGCCAAGCGTGACCATACATTACACTGCTTGACAAGCGATCCGGCGTTCGCGTAATAGATCAGCCATGCGCGTCTATTTCGTCGGCAGCCATGCCACCGGCAAGACCACCATGTGCCGCTACGTCAGCCGCCGCTACAACCTGCCCATGATCACGGAGGTCGCTCGTGCGGTGCTCGCCGAGATGGAAGCCTCGTTGGACCTTCTGCGCACGGACATCGATCTGGTCGCGCAGTACCAGAGATCGGTCTTCGAGCGCCAGATCAGCGTCGAGCGGGCGCAGCCAAGCGGCTTCGTCAGCGACCGCGCGTTCTGCAACCTGGCCTACGCGGCCGAGCACACCACGATCCTCGGTGAGCTGCTGGCAAACCCCGCTTTCGGTCAATACATGGAATGGGTCGCGCAAGGCTTGGTGTTCTTCCTGCGCCCCCACCCGTCCCTGCTCAGAGACGATGGGGTGCGGGCCGGGCTGTCCTGGGACTCGGTCGTGCGTATCGACGGGATGATCAAGCTCCTGCTGGAGCAATACCGCATCGCCTACCTGCCCATCGAGTCGGTATCGATGCAGGAACGCGTCCGCGCGGTCGAGTTCGTGCTCTCTCGCCTGCACGCGCTCAGTACACACGCGCAACCCGCGCCGCGCGTGGAGCCGAACGTCGTGGTGCGCCTGCCGCTCGGTGGGCGCTAACGCCTAGAACCCACCCGGCCCCTCGGTAACCCGGAACGAGATCAAAACGTTCGGCACGAACGAGAATTGCTCATGATGCTCGATCACCTCGCCCTTGGCGTCCAGAATATCAACCTTCGATAGCACAACGCATTGCACCGGCCCTTGCGCCGGCTTGCAGGCGGCCAGGTAGCCCACGATGCGCGCGCCGGTATCGAAGTCGAAGCTGACCCGGTGACTGACCATGTTTCGGAGCTTGTCGTAGTCGGGCATCGCGCGGATTATATCGGCGCAGCGCATGACCACAATCATTCTGTGTCGGCACGGCGAGTCGGAGGGCAATGCGGAGCGGCGCTTTGGCGGCCATGGCACGACGCCGCTCACCCCACGTGGGCGTGCACAAGCGCAGGCCGCCGGCCGGGCGCTGGCCGCGGAAGGCGTGGACGCGCTCTACACGTCCGACCTCGCGCGCGCTCTCGAGACCGCCGACCTGATCGGCGTCGCCCTGGGCTGCACTCCGGTGCCCACGGCCGCACTGCGCGAACGATCGGTGGGCATCCTGACCGGGCTGACATTCGAAGAAGCGGCCGCCCGCCATCCCGAGCACTATGCGGCCCTGCTCACGCAAGATCCCGACGCCTGCCCGCCCGGCGGTGAGACCCACACCGAGTGCAGCCAGCGCGCGGTCCGGTTTCTCGATCAAGTCCTGGCCGAGCACGCCGGCCAACGGGTGCTCCTGATTTCACACAACCTGTGCATGTACCACCTGGTGCGGCACATCCTGGGCCTGCACGACAACCCGCAGGCACCGCTGTGCTACTTCCAGCTCGACAACTGCGCGCTCAGCCACTTTGCGCGCCACGACCAGGGGATCTGGAAGGTGATCGCGCTCAACGAGCGCGGCCACCTCGAGGGCACTTAAGGCAAGAGCTTGACCAGCTCGGCCTGCGGGGGCGTGTACACGTGCGGGCCATCGGCGGCCAGGAACACGTCCAGCTCCGAGCGCACCCCGAACCGCCCCTCCAGATACACGCCGGGCTCGATCGAAAAAGCCAGCCCCGGCACGAGCTCGCGCGTGTCGTGGGTTTCGTAATCGTCGATGTTGGCGCCATCGCCATGCACCGACTGTGCACCGATCGAATGGCCGGTTCGGTGCAGAAATTGGGGACCATAGCCGGCGCTCGTGATGTGGTCGCGCACCGCGCGGTCGACCTGCCAACCCTCGATGCGCTTGCCTTCGGCATGGTCGCGCCGCACCTTCTCGACCCCGACATCGCGCCCCTCCCGCACCACCTGCCACACCTTGGCGTGCTCAGGCGCAGGCGTGGCCCCGATGAACGCCATCCAGGTGATGTCGGCGTAGACCGCGCGCGCATCGTCCTCCTTGCACCACAGATCGAGCAGCAGCATCTCCCCGGGTTTGCACGGCGTTGCGCGCTCGCGGGTGGGCACGTAGTGTGGATCGGCCGAGTGCGGCCCGACCGCCACGATGGGCGGGTGATCGGTCACGCAGCGCCGCTGCGCGAACTCGGCCATCATGGCATCCTGGACCTCGGTTTCGAGCGCCGGCTGGCCGGCGCGGGCGCGCTCGGCGACCAGCTTGAACGCGGCCTCGCGCGCGGCATCGAGCGCAGCCGAGGCGCGCCGGTGGCTCTCGACCTGCGCGCGATCCCAGCGCGCTAGAAACCATTGTACGAGGTCACCCGAGGACACCACCTCCATGCCGAGCGAGCGCACCAGCTCCACGATCCCCGCATCTACGCGCGAAAGATACGGAATCGCGCCCAGCGGGCAGTACTCCATGGCCACCTTGTGTAAGCCCCTGAGCAGCCCGCCCAGCTCGGTTGCGAAGGCCTCCCGGCCCGCATAGATCCGCACTGCGCCCCCCACGTGGGGGAAGCTGCCGCGCTCGATCGCGTGCACGAGCAGCGTGGGCTCTCCGCGCGCCGGCACCAGATAGAACCAGCGGCGGGTGAGCAGGTGGCGCTCGAGACCCAGCGCGCCCAGCGCGGTCGGGTTGACCCCCCGAAAGTCGTACAAAAGCCAACCGTCGAGCCCCCGATCGACCAAAAAAGCCTGCACTTCAGCAACCGGCAGCTTCATTGCAGCACCGTGTCCAGCGTAACGACGACATGTTTTTGCGGGATCTCGGCCCTGGCCGTACCCTGCACGTCCCCGGGATTCTTGGTCATCGCGTCGCCGTCCTTGTCCACGCGCGCCGTGATGATCACCTTGCCCGCAAACTGCGTGCCCGCGACCATGGCCTTGCTGGCATCGATCGAGAACGGGATTGGGAATTCCTTGGCCTCCATGCGATCGACCGCCAGGATGGGGCCCGGCAGGCCGCTGTCGTCCTTGCGCACCGACAGAAACAGGACGTCGCCGGGAGCCACCTTGTCCTTGACCTTGGGGGCCAGCTTGATGATCCCAGACAATACCTTGCTCGGATCGACCGGGCCCGGTCTTGGCGGCTCACCGGGCAGTTCGCTGCCCGCGCCTGTTCCCTCGCCCAGGCTGCCGCCGATGGGCGGGTGGCCGGGCGGCATGGCCGGTGCGTGAATCCGGTCGCCGGCTCCCGGCTGCTCGCCCGGCCCGCCCGGCGCGCCCGGCTCGTCGAGCGGGGGTAAGCCCCCGGGCGGCGCGGGCTTGCGCGCCTGCGAAGCCGCTTCGCCCGCGCCCCCACGCGAGCACGCCGCTCCCGCCCCGGCCGCCGCTGCCAGCGCGCAGAAAAGATAGAATTTCCAATTGCCTTTGTGCATCATTCGTCGCCGGAGCCTAGCAATGGAAGCCGGCCCCCGCAAGGCACGCCTGGTCGGCGCGCGCGCGCTCACCTACGACACCTGGGAGTATACCTTTGCCATGACCGAGCCGCCCGCGATCCGGTTTCGCGCGGGCCAGTTCGTATCGATCGCCTGTGGCGTCGACGCCGAGGGCAACCCGACCCGCCGCAGCTACTCGATCGCGTCGCCGGCCACGCTGCATGATCACTTCGTGCTAGCGGTCAAGCTCATCCCGGATGGGCTGGCCAGCCAGTATTTTGGCCGCCTCCCGCTCGGCGCCGAGGTCGAGTTCACCGGGCCCATGGGCTTTTTCGTGCTCGACCTCCAGCACCAGGGCGACGTGGTGTTCGGCGCCACCGGGACCGGCCTGGCCCCGGTCATCCCGATGCTCGACGACCTGGGCAGCCGCCCCCACGAGCGCGGCCAGATCCGGCTTTACTTCGGCGTACGCAAGCTCGAGGACCTGTTCTACCTGGACAAGCTGGAGGCATTCGCGCGCGCACACCCACGCTTTCACTACGAGCTCTGCGTGACCCAGCCGCCCGAGAGCTGGTCGGGCGGCCACCGCTCGCGCATCACACCGCACCTCGTGACTTCGGTCTCGCAGCTCGACCGGCCGGTCTACTATCTGGTCGGCAATGGCGACATGATCAAGGACGTGCGCAAGCTCTTGGTCGAGCGCGGGGTCGATCGCAAGAAGCAGATCCACACCGAGGCTTTCTTCGCGGCCACCCCATGATCGGCTATCGCATGCAGATCGCCGATGCGCACGCGCATCTGGTCGAGGTCGAGGTGGAGGCCGAGCCCACCGGCGCCACCACCCGCTTTGCCTTGCCCGCGTGGTCACCCGGCAGCTACCTCGTGCGCGACTACGCGCGCCATGTGCGCGCGGTCCAGGCCGACGCACCCGTGCGCAAGCTCGACAAGCAGACCTGGTCGGTCGATTCAGAGGGTGCCGGCAGCGTGCGCCTGCGCTATCAGGTTTATGCGCACGAGCTCACCGTCCGCACCAGCCACGTCGACGGCCGGCACGCGTTCTTGCACGGGCCCTCGCTGCTCATGTATGTGCCCGAGCGGCTGCGCGAGCCAGCCCAGCTCGAGCTGTCCGCGCCGGCTGGCTGGCAGGTTCTGACCGCGCTCCCGGGCGACGGACGCCTCTTTCACGCCGACGACTATGATCATTTGATCGATGCACCCATCGAGCTCTCGCCCGCGCTCGTGCGGGTCGGCTTCGACGCGGCCGAGCGGCCCCACGAGATTGCGATCTGTGGTCTTGGCGATGGGCCCATCGACGGGCCCGGACTGGCGCGGGACGTTTCTGCCATCGTCGGCTGTGCGGCCGACCTGTTCGGCGGGCTGCCCTACGAGCGCTACCTGTTCCTGCTTCACCTTGCGCCCGCGCCCCAGCCGGGCGGGCTCGAGCATCGCAACTCGGCGGCTCTTCTGGCCGCACCCGGATCGTTCCGGCCCCGCAAGAAGTACGAGGAGCTGCTCGAGCTGTTCGCGCACGAGCATTTCCACGCCTGGAACGTCAAGCGCATCCGGCCGGCCGCCCTGGGCCCCTTCGACTACACGCGCGAGAGTTACACGCGCGCGCTCTGGGTCATGGAGGGTGTGACCAGCTATTACGATCGCCATCTGCTGGTGCGGGCCGGGCTGTTGCCCGCCCAGCGCTATCTGGACAAGCTGGGCGAGGAGCTGGCGCGGCTCCGCCAGATCCCGGGCCGGCTCGTGCAGTCGCTCGAGGAAGCCAGCTTCGACGCCTGGATCAAGTTCTACAAGCCCGACGAGGCCACGCCCAATTCGACCGTCTCCTATTACTTGAAGGGAGGCCTGACGGCAGTGGCTCTGGATCTCACGGTGCGGAGCGCCTCCGGAGGGACCCGCTCGCTCGACGATGGCATGCGGCTGCTCTGGCAGCGCTACGGGCGCGCCGCTCGCGGGTTCGACGACGACGACGTGCAGGCTCTGCTCGAGGAAGCGACCGGGGTCGCGCTCGGCTCCTTTTTCGACGCCTATGTGCGCGGGCGCACCGAGCTCGATCTCGAGCGCGTGTTGGCGACGGCCGGGCTCAAGGTCGAGCCGCCGGCCCCGTCCGAGCCGGCGGAGCCGGAGGCGGGCTACCTGGGCGTGCAGACGCGCGAGATCGGCTCCGGACGCAGCCAGGTCGCGGTCACGCTCGCGGCCGGGCCGGCCGAGCGGGCTGGCCTCTACCCGGGCGACGAGCTGGTGGCGCTCGACGGCCTGCGCGTCGACGAGCGCACGCTGCGCGACCGCCTGGCCACGCGCCGGCCGGGCGAACGGGTGCGCCTGCACCTGCTGCGCCGCGACGAGCTCGTCGAGCTCGAGGTCGAGCTCGGGCGCCGGCCGCCCGATGCGCTGACCGTGAAGCCCGACCCGGCGGCGCCCGCCCCCGCGCGCGCCCTCTATCAGGCCTGGCTCGGTGCACCCTTTCCGACGTAGGATCCAGCCATGGCGCTCTATCTCAAGCAGCTCGAGCTGGGACCCATGGAAAACTTCGTGTACCTGGTCGGCTCGACTGAGAGCCGACGCTGTGCAGTGGTCGATCCCGCCTGGGAAATCGAGACCGCGCTCGCGCAGGCTGAGGCCGACGGCATGCAGATGGTGGCGGGGCTGGTCTCGCACACCCATCCCGACCATGTCAACGCGGCCCCGCGCGTCGACGCGCCCCTGCACGTGCACGCGCTGGAGGCCGAGCGACTGCGCAAGATGGGCGTCGACTGCGTCGCGCACGCGAGCGGCGATCAGATCGAGCTGGGCCCCGATTGCAAGATCACGTTCGTGCACACGCCCGGGCACACGCCGGGCTCGCAGTGCTTCCTCATCGGCGACGCCCTGGTCTCGGGCGACACGCTCTTCATTGGTGGCTGCGGGCGCTGCGATCTGGCGGGCGGCGATCCCGAGCAGATGTACCGGACCCTGTACGGCACCCTGGCCGCGATGCCCGACGGTACCCGGCTCTTTCCCGGCCACAACTATGCGGAAAGGCCGGTGTCGACCCTGGGCGACGAGCGCAAGCAGAATCCTTATCTACAGTTCCACGATCTGGCAGCGTTCGTGGCTTACCGGATGCGGCCCCGGCGCTAAGATAGAGCGACATGGGCGTGCCGACCTCATCCCTGATCGGCCAGGTCATCGGCGGCCGGTGGCGCGTCGACTCTCAGATTGGGGAAGGTGGCGTGGGCGCGGTCTACAAAGGCGCCCACGTGGGCATCGGACGTCCGGTTGCGATCAAGGCGCTGCATGGCCTTTTCGCCTCGCAGCCCGAATTCCGCAAGCGCTTCGAGCGCGAAGCGCGCGCGGCCTCCCGCCTGTCGCATCCGGCTTGCGTGAGCGTGCTCGATTTCGGCGAGTTCGAGGGCCAGCTCTTCCTGGTCATGGAGTTCGCGCAGGGCCGCCTTCTGGCCGAGCGCCTCGACGAAGGACCGCTCAGACCGACCGAGGCCGTCGTCGTGACCCGCGGCATCGTGACCGCGCTCCGTCACGCGCACTCGCTCGGCATCGTCCACCGCGATCTCAAGCCCGCCAATGTGATGCTGCTCGATGACGCGGCCACCGGCGTGCCGTGCAAGCTGCTCGACTTCGGGTTGGCCAAGGCCATGGGCCCCGAGCCCAGCGAGCAGCTCACCCAGATGGGGACGGTTTTCGGCACTCCCGGCTATATCTCGCCCGAGCAGGCGCAGGGCTTTCCGGCCGACGCGCGCTCCGATCTGTACTCGCTGGGCGTGCTGTTGTGGGAGATGCTGGTCGGCCACAAGCCCTTCGTGCACGACGACCCGATCGAAACCCTGCGCGACCACATCTCGACCCCGGCACCCAAGGTGCGCCCCCAGGCGCCCCAGATCTCGCCGCAGTTGGAGACCCTGGTGGCTCGTCTGCTCGAGAAGGACCCGCGCGCGCGCTTCCAGACCGCCGAGGAGCTTCTGACCGCGCTGGGCCGGCTGCCGGAGGCGGTGGCGAGCGCCAAGACCGAGCACCGTGCTGCCCCCGCGCCTGCTCCGTCGGCGCCGCCGCGCGGCGTAAAGAAGGTGACGCTGGGCACGCCTCCGCCGGTGGCTGCTGCGCCCGCCCCGGTGCTCAAGCGCTGGCCCGTCGTGCTCGGTGCGGTTCTGGCCGCGGTCCTGTTTGGCTCGGCCGCCCTGCTCTCGCGCACGCAGAGCCCGCAGCCTCCACAGCCGGCCAGCCCGGCGCCTGTCCAGTCTGCTCCGGCCCCCCTTCGGCAGCCGCGGCCCGCGCCAACCGCGCCGCACCCGCCGCCCCCGCGCGCGAGCGGCCTCGCCTCCAGCCACATGTATAAAGGCCATGAGTTCGGCGAGCGGCTTTGGTGCAGCGACGCTTTCTCCGAGTACGAGCGCGCGATCGCAATCGATTCGGGGCTGCGCGAGGACCCGCGCGTGATCACGGACGCCGTACGCTGTCTGATCGAGAGTCGGCATGGACGCGGCCCGGCCATCCGGTTCCTGAGCGAGGTGGTGGGTCCAAGCGCGCAGGAGAGGCTGCGCGAGCTGGCGTCCGGCGCCCGCGCGCCCGAGGTTCGGCGAGCGGCCGAGGAGGCGCTCGCGCGCATGAATCGATGACGCGCCCGCGCCTTCTGCTTCTCAAGTGCGGGGCGGCCCCACGCGAGATGGCGGCCCGCTGCGGCGACTACCAGGATTGGTTCAGCCAGGGATTGCGCGGCGTGCCCTGGGACCTGGTCGAGCCCTATCAGGGTGCGTTCCAGAAACCCGATCTGGCCGCCTACGCGGGCGTGCTGATCAGCGGCTCGCCGCGCTCGGTGAGCCGGCCCGAGCCGTGGATGGAGGAAGTGGCGGACCTTGTGCGGGCGGCCCATCGGCGCGGCACGCCGGTTCTGGGCGTGTGCTTCGGTCACCAGCTCATCGCCTGGGCATTCGGCGGCCGCGTCATCCGCAACCCGCGGGGCTGGGAGCTGGGCACGGTCGATGTCGAGATGACGAGCGACGGCCGGGCCGACCCCTTGTTCCGGGGCCTGGGTGGCCCCAAGGGCTGCCTGCGCGTGAACGAGACCCACGAAGATGCGGTCGACGAGTTGTCGCTGCCCGCGGGCATGCGGGTTCTGGCTCAAAACGCACAGACGCCCGTGCAGGCGCTCGCCTATGGGGATCACGTGCGCGGCGTGCAGTTCCATCCCGAGGTGACGGCAGCGGCCGCGCGCGAGTACTGTGTGCGGCGCGCGGACCAGGTCGGCCTCGAGCGCGCGCACGCGCTGGCGCAGGCGGCCACGGACACACCTGATGGCGAGCGCGTGCTCGCAAACTTTGTCGACTGCTTCGTCGCGCGCAGCTAGGCGTGGACCCGGTCAGGCGGCCACGAACACGCGCACGGCCGGCCACACATGCGCGACGCGCAGGGTCGCAAAGCCCGCCGCCGCGAGATCGCGCTGGACGTCCCGGGTCGTCGACAGCCGCAGGTAGCCCAGGCGGCCTCGGAGAAACCAGGTCGCCATGGTGGCCAGGATGAGGCGGCCGCCCGGGCGTAGCACCCGGCGGATCTGGGCCAGCGCCTGGCGCGGCTCCAGATAGAAATGGTACGAGATGGTGCTGACCACGAGGTCGACCGAGCCCGTCCGAAGCGGCAGCGCGTACGCGTCTGCGCACAGGAGCGGGAGCGTGAGCGCACCCCGGCGGCGCGAGGCCCGCAGCATGGCGCGCGAACGATCCGCGCCCATCACCAGCGCGTCCGGAAAGCGCTGTGCCAGGTCCCAGGTCAGGAGCGCGGTTCCGCACCCCAGGTCGACGATCACGTGCGGCGCGGTGTCGATCTGTGCCTGCACGGCCGCATGCACGCGCCGAAAGAACGGTCTTTGGAAGATGGGATGATCGTAGAAACGGGACCAGGCCCGGAACACGGCCCCGACCAGGCGCGCGGGCGGTGGCGGCATTTGGGCAAGCTTACTCGGGTTTGCGCAAAGTCTCGAGATCCCTTATAAAACTTGTGCGTGGCAACCTCCTTCGAGCTCAAGCAGCAGGCGCGCGCGCGCCTTGCCGTGGAGCAGGGCACCCTCCGCAAGGAGTCGGCGCTTCCGGTCGCGCTCGTGTATCCGAGCCCGTATGCGGTTGCGATGTCGTCGCTCGGCTACCAGACCATCTATCGCGAGATCCACGCGCATGCGGGCGCCAGCGCCGAGCGCGCCTTTCTGCCCGACCAGCCCGCCGCCTACCGCAAGAGCGCCACCCCTCTTTTCAGCTACGAGACCCAGCGTCCGGTGTCGTCCTTTCCGATCATTGCCTTTTCGCTGGCCTACGAGCTCGAGCTTTCCGGCCTCATCGAGTGCCTGCACCTTGCGGGTCTGCCGCCGCTGGCCGCCCAGCGCGGGCCGCACCATCCGCTGGTCGTGATTGGGGGCCCGCTAACCTTTTCCAACCCGCTGCCGGCGGCGCCGTTTGGCGACCTCTTGGTGCTGGGCGAGGCCGAAGAGAGCATCCACGAGCTGCTCGCGGCCGTGCGCGAGGAGCCAAGCCGCGAGCGCCTGCTGGCCCGCCTGGCGGCCCAGTCGGGCTTTTTCGTCCCGGCCGCCGGCCGGCCGCTCGGCGACATCAGGGCCGCCGACGACGCCAGGTTGCCCGCGTATTCGCAGATCCTGACCGCCGAGACCGAGCTTTCCAACATGTTCCTGATCGAGGATGCGCGGGGCTGCTCGCGCGGCTGCACGTACTGCGTGATGGGGCGCTGGTCGGGTGGGATGCGCGTCGTGCCGCCGGCCGCCGTCCTGGCACGCATCCCGGCGCACGCGCGCCGCGTGGGCCTGGTCGGCGCCGCGGTCAGCGATCACCCGCGGCTCTGCGACCTGGTGCGCGCGCTGGTCGAGGACGGCCGCGAGGTCAGCCTGTCCTCGCTGCGCGCAGATCGGCTGACCGAGGAGCTGGCGCAGCTTCTGCGGCGGGGAGGCGCGCGCAGCCTGACCACCGCCTCCGATGGCGCCAGCGAGCGGCTGCGCACGTTCGTCGACCGCAAGACCAAAGAGAAGCACCTCTTGCGCGCGGCCGAGCTGGCCGCGCAGGCGGGCTTCGAGCGGCTCAAGCTCTACCAGATGGTCGGCCTGCCCGGCGAAACCGAGGCTGACATCGATGAGCTGGCCCGCTTCTCGCTCGCGCTGGCCGGCATCGCCCCGCGGCTTGCGCTCGGAATCGCGCCCTTCGTGGCCAAGCACAGGACACCGCTCGACGGGGCACCCTTCGGGCCCATCTCATCCATCGAGCGCAAGCTGGCCCGGCTGCGCGCGGCCTTGCGCGGGCGCGTCGAGATCCGACCGACCTCGGCGCGCTGGGCGTGGGTCGAGTATCGGCTCGCGCAGGGAGGCCCGGAAGCGGGGCTGGCCGCGCTCGCCGCCTGGCGGGCCGGCGGCAGCTTTGCGGCCTGGAAGCGAGCGCTCGCGGAGGTGCCGGTGCCCAACGTGATCATGCCGTCCCTCGAGCGGCCGCCGCGAACGCTGCGTCCCTTGCACGTGATGGGCGCCTGAGCGGCATACCGGCTGGCGACCGAAGCGACGGACACTCGAGCGCCCGCTCGCGCTGGGGTATGATGGAAGCGATGCGCGCCGACGTCTGGGTGGGAGCCGCGCTCGCCGCGCTTGCTTGCGCCTGCTCGTTCGACCTCGACGCGGTACGCCGGCCGGGCGGCTCCGATGGGCCCCTGGACGCGGCCGCCCCCGACGGCGCGGGTGGGGATGGAGGCGGCCTCTGCGGCGCCCTGGGCCAGCCCTGCTGCGGCGGCACGCTGTGCCGCGAGGGGGCCTGCCTTCTCGGATCGTGTGCCGCCTTCGCGGGCGCCTATCAGATCAATTCGGCCCCCTGCGTGGTGTGTCCGCAATACTCGAGCAATCCCTACGGGAGCAGCTGCAACTGCCCGAGCGGGTTCTCTGCGGTCACCGGCATCAAGGTGCTGTCCGACTGCCCGGGCGGAGGCATGTTTCAGAATGCGGACATCGTCCGCTGCGAAGCGCCCTCGCGCGGGAGCGGCGAGTATGCCGGCATGTTCCAGAAGGACGATGACGGCTCCTGTGCGGCCGGCAACCCGTTTGCCGGTAACGCCTGCGACTGCCCACCCGGAACCGTCGTGACCCCGCTTCCGGTCCTGGTCCAGCGCGCGGCGACCGGCAACGTAGGCTCCAGCATCTGGGTGTGCCGGCCCACGGTTTCCAGCTCGGACAACTTCGGCGGCTTCTTCCAGCTCGACGACGTCCCCTGCAACCCCATCAGCACGAACCTGTGTCGCGTCGCCAATCCGGTGAGCGGCGCCTGCTCCTGCCCGGCCGGCTTTTCAGCCACTCGGTACCGCGCCCTGTCCCAGTGCCTGGTGGGTCTCATCGGTACCACGCTCTACTTCTGCACCCGCTAGGCGCGGCTCCGCCGGCGGCGGTGCCAGCGGGTCGCCGCCGTCCGCCGCCAGCAGGCGCACGCGCGCGATGCGGGCGCCGTCGGGCACGGGCGCGCGAAGGAGCGCAGCCAACACCTCGGCTGGCCGGGCCGAGCCGTCGGCGCCGCAGCTCAGCCGAAAGCGCACGAGCGCAGCGCCCGTCGGCCATTCGAGCACCTCGTTCAAGGCCGACTCGCGCGCGACCATGATCGCGCGCAGAAACCGGCGCAGGTCGAAGGTTTTTTTCTCGCGCACGATCGGGATCTCGCTGCGCCCGAGCAGATCGGCCAGCCGCTCGCGCAGCTCGGCCCAGGAAAGGCCGGGCAGCGAGGCTGCATACTCGGCCTCGGCCACCCGCTTGGCCAGCCCCGGCTCGCCCGGCGCGAGCGCGCGCGCGGCCACAAAGTCGAGCCCATCGGGCGCGGCCGCCTGCAGGCGCCGGCACAGCTCGTCGGCGCCTGCGGGCGCGCCCAGCCGCAGGTCGACCAGCTCGCCCAGTGAGGCGATGCCGAGCCCGAGCGCAGGCCCGAACACCATGGCCGGCTTGGGATGAAACCCCTGCGTGTAGATGGTCTCGATACCGGCGCGCCGGAATGCGCGGGCCAGGTGGCGGGTCATGTCGAGGTGCCCGATGTAGGCCATGTGGCGCAGCTTGGTGTAGCGCACGCGGTAGCGCACGCCCTCGCCCTGCACGAAACCCACCTGCGGCCGGTCCACGCGCCGGGCCGCGCGCGGCGGCCTGGGCGGCGGCGGCGCCTCTGCACCCAGCGTGCGCAGAAAGGCCAGCCGCTCCTCACGCATCTGGGTGAGGTCGCACTCGACGCCGCAGTCGTAGCAGACCAGCTTGGGCGAGGTCGCGTGATGCTCCTCGACGCTCGACGGGTGCAGGAGCTTGCCGAAGGGCTTGCCGCAGGGCGGCGACAGGCGGCCTTTGAGCGCCTTCCGGTATTCCTTGGCCAGAAAGCCGTCCTCGAGCCCGATGTCGATGTGGTCCCAGGGCAGGCGCGCGTCGACCGGAATGGTGCCCAGGTAAAGCTCGACCGGCGCTCCGGTGTCGCCGAGCGCGCTCCGCCACCGCTCCAGATCGAAATGCTCGTCCCAGCCGTCGAAGCGGGCGCCCCGGCGCCAGGCCAGCTCGAGCGCGTCGGCCAGCCGCCGGTCGCCGCGCGAGAAGATGCCCTCGATGAGCGACTGGCCGCCCTCGTGCCACTTGAGCTCGACCCCCTCTTTGCGCGCGATCTCGCGCAGGATGCGCTGCTTGCGCTCGATCTCGGGCAGCGGGTCCATCTGGCACCACTGGAAGGGCGTGTGCGGCTTGGGCACGTGCGTCGACACGCTGACCGTGACCTGCGCACGCCGATCGTAGCCGCGTCCGATGCGGCGCAGCCGACCGCCGGTCTGCGGGATGCCGCGAACGTCGTCGTCGGTCTCGGTGGGCAGCCCAATCATGAAGTAGCACTTCATGCGGCCGTAGCCGCGCGAGAACGCGCGATGCGCCGACTCGGTGATGTGCTCCTCGGTCACGTTCTTGCAGATCACGTCGCGCATGCGCTGCGTGCCGGCCTCGGGGGCGAAGGTCAGGCCGGTCGCGCGCACGGTCGTGATCTCGTCGAGCAGATCCTCGTTCAGGCCGTAGGCGCGCAGCGACGACACCGAGAGCGCGACCTTGCGCGGTCGCAGCTCGGACATGACCTTGCGCACGAGCGGCGTCACGCACGATACATCCGCGGTCGAGAGCGCGGTGAGCGAGGTCTCGTCGTAGCCGCCCTGCTCGATCCCGTCCAGGACCGCCTTCACGATCTCGGCGGGGTCGCGCTCGCGCACCGGCCGATAGATCATGCCGGCCTGGCAGAAGCGACAGCCTTCCGTGCACCCGCGTGCGATTTCGATGGCGGCCCGATCGAACACGGCTTCTGCGTACGGCACCGGGGTTCGGGTCGGGAACGGGAACCGATTGATGTCCTTCACCACCGCGCGCCGGGTGCGCCGCGGCACGCGTGCATCGAGCGGCTCGCCCACCACCAGGAAGCCGGCCCGCTCGTCGATCGACGTGGCGTAGAGCGCGGGCACATAGAAATGGCCGCCGGCGGCCAGCCGGATCAGGCGCTCGCGACGCGGCACGCCCTGCCGGCACAGCTCCTGCCAGCCGAGCAGCGCGTCCGGCAGCACCTCCTCGGCCTCGCCGATGAAGAAGGCATCGACAAAGGGAGCCAGCGGCTCCGGGTGGGTCGCGGTCGGCCCGCCCGCAAGCACGAGCGGCGCCTGGTCGGGCCGATCCGCGCTGCGCAGCGCAATGCCGCCCAAATCGAGCAGGTTCAGGACGTTGGTGTAGGTGAGCTCGTACTGCAGCGAGAACCCGACCACGTCGAAGGCCGAGAGCGGCTGCGCCGACTCGAGGCTCAAAAGCGGCAGGCCGCGCGCGCGCAGCTCGCGCTCCAGGTCGGGCCAGGGCGCAAAGGCACGCTCGGCCGCAATGCGCGGGTGCTGGTTGAGCAGCGAGTACAGGATCTTGGTCCCGAGATGCGACATGCCGACGTCGTAGAGGTCGGGAAAGGCCAGGCACACCCGCACCTCCACGCCCGCCGGCGGCTTGCGGATCTGCAGGTACTCTCCGCCCAGGTAGCGGGCCGGCTTCTCGACCTTTCCGATGAAGTCGGCGTACGGATGCTTCACGCCCGAGATGCTACCGGAAGTGGGGCTGCCAGGCCACCTACTGTGTGATGTAGACCAGCCCCAGGCACATCTCGTCGGTCGAGCCTTCGCCCCAGTTCAGATCCTGCGGCGGCAGGCGCTGCCCGTTCACGACCGGCTGGTTGGCCGCGCTGTTGTCCCAGTGACAGCCGATGTAGAGCTGGTCGCCGGGCGTGAACAGCTTGGGCTGCGCGAACCCGTACATCATCTGCCAATGGAAGTTCCAGTGCGGGATGTCGAGCAGGCATTCCTGGGCCCCGCCGCGATGGTTCACCTGCAGCGTGGTGTGGGTGCCGCGCAGGTGCATGTGCAGCCCGGCGCCGTAGATGGTGAATGGCGTGTTGTCGACGAAACCCGGGATGAACCGCGAGAAGTAGGGCGTGGGGTCGAACTGGAACTCGTAAAACACGTCGGGATTTCCGGCCGGGATCAACATTTGATGGTCGCGCACCCAGCTGAAGAAATTGGCCCACGGCAGCATGAGCGCGGTCTTGTCGACCGTGTCGTCGACCTTGACCTGGACCGCGGTCTGGTCGGGCACGGGCGGGCTGCCCAGCATGTTGTAGTGCACCTGCAGGATGATCTTGGAGCCCGGCTCGATCTTGAGGCCGGTCCCGAGCGGGTAGTCGCCGCCCGAGCTGCCGGGCGCCCACGCACCCACCCAACCGCCAAAACCCTGCCCGCCCGGGCCGCCAAAGCAGGTGTAACCCGGGTCCGGATCGGCGGCGTCGAGCTGCTCGTACTGGGCCACCTGGTCGGGCGGCGCCAGAAACGCGATCACGTGGTGCACGATGGCCGGGTTGCCCGGCTGCGCGCGGAAGCCAGTCACGTACTTGGTGGTGGTGGCCGGCCAGTCGAGCAGGAAGCACCGGTACTCGTCGGGCGTGATCTTGGGGGTGTAGACGACCGGCATGGGCATGGTCATGTCCACGCGGGAGAGGCCGGTCTGCGTGATGTCGGGCGGCTTGTAGTCGGCCGGGGTGCCGACCGGGGCGCCGGCGTCGATCCAGCGGGTAAAGGTCGCAATCTGGGCGTCGGAGAGGTTGCGCGGCTGGTAGTATTCCGCGCAGCTCGGATCGGCCAGCCAGGGCGGCATGATGCGCGCCGGCACCACGACCGCGATGCGATCCTTGTGGCCGGCTACGTCGTCGTAGCTGCTGAGCGCGAAGGGCGCGATGCCGCCGGCAACGTGGCAGTTGGCGCACTTCTGCTCGACCAGCGGCCGGATGTCACGGTGGTAGGTCGGAGCCGTGGCCGCGTCATCGCTGCAGCCGAAAAGCCCGAGGGTCAGGGAGCCGAGAAGGGAGAACCGGAACCGGTTGGACCGCATCGTGCCTCCTAGGGTTTGGACTTGCCTCGACCCCTCCCTGCCGTCACACCGAGCAGCGCCGAGAGCAGGCGCGCCATCACTTTCTGTGCAGCCGCCACCGGGAGCCCCTGGTGGCTGCGCAGCTGATCCCAGACTGAAAAGCTGCCCACCGCCACCAGCGCGGCCAGAAGCTCCTTGCGCGTGGCCGGATCGCAAGCCGACAGCTCGGGCGCGAACACGCGCTCGATGTCCGCCCTGCGCCAGGCGCGCCCGGCCCGGATCCGCTCGGAGATCACCTGCGAAAACGGCTCCTGAAGCTGCGCCGCCCGGCGCACCGGCGCCACCCGCTCGAGCAGGCGGCAGCGCTCGCCGACGAACGCGTCCAGGCGCGCTTGCAGCGGCCCCTCGGCCTCGACCGGGTGAATGGTCGGCAGCACCTTCTGCATCTGCCGCTCGGCGGCGGCCGCAAACAGCGCCTCCAGGTCCGTAAAGTGGTGGAACACCAGGCGCAGCGACACGCCGGCCCGCTCGGCGATCCGGGGTGCCGTCGGCCGCAGATCACCCTCTTCGATCAGCTCGAGCAGGGCATCGGCCACCGCGGCGCGCGCGCGCTGGCTGCGCAAAAGCCGGCCGTCTTCCTTGCCCGGGCCATGGGCAGCCGAACCGCGGCTCGTCACGACGCTCATCTCGGGCCGGAGTCTAGCCAATTTGCACTTTGAGTGCAAGCACTAGGCGAAGCGAATTCGAGTAGACTACCGGCCATGCGCGCTTCGCTTGCTTTTTTCGTCCTGTGTGTGCTCGGCGCAGCCGCCTGCAGCGACGGCCCGGGCGGCCCTGGCGGCTCGGGAGGCGCGGGCGGTGGCGGCACCGGCGGTGGCGGCGCGGGCGGCGCGGGTGGCGCGGGCGGCGCGAGCGGCCTTCCGCTGCCGAACCGCGACGGCGACGATCTCGACGTCGGACACTACGAGCACCTGTTGGTCGGCCTGGTCGGCGACACCCGACCCGCCCTCCCGGGCGGGACCTACCCGCAGCAGATCATCAGCCACATCTTTCAGGAGTTGGATCGTCGCGCGCCCGATTTCGCGATCTCGCTCGGCGACTACATCTATGTCTCGCCGGCCAACCTGAACCAGGCCACCACGCAGTTTGGCTACTACAAGCAGGCGCAGTCGGGTTACCGGGGCGCCGTCTATTACGTGGTCGGCAACCACGAAGGCTATGGCGACAACATCGTCGCGTTCCGGCAGGCCATGAACCCGGCCGCCTACTTCACCCTCCACGGAACCGTTGGCACCAGCACCTTCAAGTTCGTGATCGTCGCCGACGACGTGTGGACGGCGCAGGAGGAGTCGTGGCTGGGCACAGCGCTGGCCCGTCCGACCACCTACACGTTCGTGTGCCGCCACCATCCCAGCTACAACACCGATGCGACCAATCAGCACATCTACGGGCTCATCATGGCCGCGCACCCGACCCTGCTCATCGACGGCCACACCCACACCTACTCGCGCGACCTGGGCCTGCGCGAGGTCGTGATTGGCAACGGGGGCGCGGCGCCGCTCGACGGGACTTACTTCGGCTACGCGACCCTGGACGTCCGCACCGATGGTACGGCCCTGGTCAGCTCGTACCGCGAGAGCGACGACTCGCTCAGGGACTCGTTTACGGTCGCGCGGTGAGCTGAATCTCGGCCAGCACGCCGAAATGATCCGAAGCCCAGGTGCCATCGCGGTCGGGCTCGGCCAGAACGATGCGGGCGTCGACGACGCTCCCGCGGCCGTCGCGCGCGGGCGCCGTCACCCACACGTAGTCGATGCGGCGGTCCCGTCCCAGAAACGCCAGCCCCTCGGTGTACGGGTTGCGCTGCGCCCACGTGAATCCGGGCTCGCCGGGGTGGCACACGGCCCAGGCGTCCTGGTAGAACGTGCGGCGTCCGGCCAGCGTGCACAGGCCGCGCAGGTACCGGATCTCGTCGTGATCGGGGGTGGCATTGAAGTCGCCCATCACGATCTGCGGCCCTGCACCTGCCTGCGCCCGCACCAGCTCATCGATCGCCACCACCTGCTGCTCGCGCTGCAGGCCATGCGTGAGCCGGTAGTTGAGATGGGTCGCGTAGCAGTGCACTGGACCCTGCGGTGTGTGGACGCGCGCCATCAAAAGGACCCGCGTCTCGTCGGGCGTCGAGGCCGGCAGCACGTGGCGCGCGTGCTCGCCAATCGCAAAGCGCGAAAGCAGAGCTACCCCCTCCTGCCCCCCGCCCCACCCGGTGGCAGGGGCGAACACGAAGGCCTGGTAGCCCGCGCGCGCGGCCAGCGTCTGCGCCTGGTTGTCCAGGCGCCCCGGGATCTCACGCACCTCCTGCAGCGCCACCACGTCCGGCGTCAGCTCGGAAAGCCCGCGCACAACCATCTCCATGCGGCGCTCGAGCGGCGCCTGCTCGCCCCACAGGTTGAGCGTCAGCACGCGCAGCCGGTCCACTACTCGCCCCGGTATACGCAGCGCGCGTCGCAGGTTTCGAAGACCGTCACCGCAGTCAGCTCGGGCAGGCGCGGCTCGAGGCGCTGCCAGATCCAGCGCGCCAGATGCTCGCTGGTCGGGTTCTCGAGCCCCTCGATCTCGTTCAGATAATAATGATCCAGCCGCTGCCGCAAGGGCTCGAACAGCTCATCCACCCGCCCGAAGTCGAGAAACCAGCCGGTCTTGGGGTCGACCGGCCCGGCCACGCACAGCTCCACTTTGAAGCTGTGGCCATGCAGGCGCGCACACTTGTGCCCGGCCGGCACGTGCGGCAGCCTATGAGCGGCCTCGAACCGGTATTCGCGGTGAAGCTCGACCTTCATGAACGCAAGATGATAGCACAGGCTCCCCGCTCGACCTCGCTGGCCCGACTCGACGCCCGCATCTACGCGCTCGCGGTCGCACGCGGGATCAACACGATGGGCTTCTCGATCGTGCTGCCGTTTCTGGCCATCTACCTTTACACCGAGCGCGGAATCGCCGCTTCCAGCATCGGGGCGGTGTACACGCTCTCGGGCATCGTGGGTGCGGCCACGCAGGTCGTGGGCGGCGAGCTGGCCGACCGCTTCGGCCGCCGGCTGGTCATGGTGTCGTCGCTGCTCGCGCGCGCGGGCGTGCTGGGTGCGATGGGCGTCGCGATTGGGCGCGGGGGCTCGTTCGCCACCCTGGGCGGGCTGGTGGTCGCAAACGCCATGCTGCGCTCGCTGTTCGAGCCGGCCGCCTTTGCGGCGGTCACCGATCTGGCGCCGATCGAGGACCGCGTCGCCGCCTTCGGGGTCCAGCGCATCGGGATCAATGTCGGTTGGGCCATGGGCCCGGCCCTGGGCGCCTATCTGGCCTCGGGCGCGTACGGCCGTCTGTTTTTCCTGGCGGTGCCGGCCACGGTGGGCGCGGCCGCGCTGTGTGCACGCGTGCGCGACGTGGGCGCGGGCGCGCACGTCCGCGAGCTGTCGCTGCGCGAGTTTCTGAGCGTGCGCCGTGAGACCACGCTCCTCCTGTACCTGGGCGTGACCCTTCTCGCCATGATCCTGGTCGCGCAGCTCTTCTCGACCCTGTCGATCTACACGACTGCGCGCCTGGGCCTGCGCAAGATCGACCTGGGCCATCTTTACACCTTGAACGGCGTCCTGGTGGTGCTCTTGCAGTTCCCGGCCGTCCGCTTCATCGAGCGCATCGGCCGGCGGCAGGCGGTGCTTTTGGGCCCCCTGATCTACGCGCTGGCCTATGCGTCGATGGGTCTGGCCCGGACCGTAGGAGGGCTCGCGCTGTGCGTGGCCGGCGTGACCGTGGGCGAGCTGGTGTTCCTGCCCGCCCAGCAGAGCCTGGCCTCGCAGCTCGGCGATCCCGAGCGCCAGGGGCGCGTGATGGGCCTGTATGGGCTGACCTTCGCGGCCGGCCAGTCGTTCGGGCCGCTGGTCGGCGGCGTCGCGATCGATCATTTGATTCGGTGGCCGCTGCGAATGTGGGGCGCGCTCGGGCTGCTCGGGCTGGCCTCGTTCATCGGCTACGCGCTCGTGCTCCGATCCGCGGGCGCCCGGCGGGCGATTGCCCCGGGCCCATCCTCGCAGTAAGATGGCCATTTGCAATGAGCGGCGAGCGGAGGCGCGGGGTTTCGAGGCTTGCGAGCGGAGTGCAGCGGAGCGAGCCGCCGAGCCGCGCCGGAGCGAGACGCGAAGGAACACAATGAGCGGCGAGCGGAGGCGCGGGGGTTCGAGGCTTGCGAGCGGAGTGCAGCGGAGCGAGCCGCCGAGCCGCGCCGGAGCGAGACGCGAAGGAACACAATGAGGCGCCTGGAACGAGAAGCTCGTGAGTCGCCGCCGCCCGCCGAGCGCGCGCGGCTTGCGGAGCTGTATCGCCAGATGCTTTGCATCCGCCGCATGGAAGAAGCCGCCGCCAAAGCCTATGCCCAGGGCAAGATCGGCGGGTTCCTCCACCTTTATATTGGTCAGGAGGCGGTCGCCGTGGGCGCCATCGCCGCCCTTTCGCCCGACGACTATGTGGTTGCAACCTACCGGGAGCACGGTCACGCCTACGCCAAGGGGACGCCGGCGCGTGCCATCATGGCCGAGCTCTACGGCCGTTCGTCCGGCATTTCCAAGGGCCTCGGCGGCTCCATGCACCTGTTCGACGCCGCGCACAACTTTTTAGGCGGCTACGGGATCGTGGGCGGCCACGTGCCGCTCGCGTCCGGAGTCGCCTTCGCATCCAAGTACCGCGGCGACGGCCGCGTGACCCTGTGCTTTTTCGGCGACGGCTCGGCCTCGCAGGGTGCGTTTCACGAGGGCCTGTGCCTGGCCGCGCTGTGGCACCTGCCCATCGTCTTCATCTGCGAGAACAACCAGTACTCGATGGGCACGCCGCTGTATCGCTCGCTTTCGATCGAGGACGTATCGCAAAAAGCGCTGGCCTACGGCATGGCCCGCGATCGCTTCGACGGCGAGGACGTGCTGCGCGTGCGCGAGCGCGTCGGCGAGGCGCTGCGGCGTGCGCGCGAGGACCATGTGCCGACGCTGATCGAGATCAAGACCTATCGCTTCCGAGGCCACTCGATGTCCGATCCGGGCCAGTACCGCACCAAGGAGGAGATCGAGGAGTGGAAAAAGCGCGATCCGGTGCCGTTCGCGCGCCAGACTCTGCTCGAGCACATGGGCATGCCGGAGGCCGAGCTGGCCGCCCTCGAAGAGGCATGCAAGAAAGAGATCGAGGAGGCGGTCCAGTTCGCCGAGCAGTCGCCGCCCGCCACCGAAGAGGACATGTTGTCGTCGACCTACGAGCCCTGACTTCCGCATGCCGACGGTTTCGTATCGAGAAGCGCTGAACCAGGCCATGTCCGAGGAGATGGCGCGGGACGAGCGCGTCTTCTTGATGGGCGAGGAGGTGGGCCACTACCAGGGCGCGTACAAGGTCTCGCAAGGCATGCTGCAGCGCTTTGGCGAGAAGCGGGTCATCGACACGCCGATCGCGGAGGCCGGCTTCTGCGGGGTCGGCATCGGCGCGGCCATGGTGGGGCTGCGGCCGATCATCGAGCTCATGACCTGGAACTTTTCGCTGGTGGCGGCCGATCAGCTCATCAACAACGCGGCCAAGATTCGCCAGATGTCGGGTGGTCAGTTCTCGCTGCCCATCGTGTTTCGCGGGCCCGGCGGGGCGGCGCACCAACTGGCGTCGCAGCATTCGCAGGCGCTCGAGAGCATCTACGCGCACGTGCCGGGCCTGAGGCTGGCCATCCCATCCACCCCGGCCGACGCCAAGGGGCTGCTCAAAACCGCGATCCGCGACCCCAATCCAGTCATCTTCATCGAGGGCGAAACGCTGTACGGCTTGCAGGGCGAGATCCCGGAGGGAGAGCACACGGTCCCGTTCGGGGTGGGAGACATCAAGCGGCCGGGCCGGGACGTGACCATCGTCGCCTGGTCGAAGATGGTGCATGTGAGCCTGCAAGCAGCGGCGGCGCTGGCGGCCGAGGGCATCGAGTGCGAGATCGTGGATCCGCGCACGCTGCGGCCGCTTGACGAGCTCTTGATCGTCGAGAGCGTCAAGAGGACCAACCGCTGCGTGGTGGTCGAAGAGGGTTGGCCTGTGAGCGGTTTCGGCGCGGAGGTGGCGTACCGGGTGCAGAAGGCGGCGTTCGACGACCTGGACGCCCCGGTCGAGCGGGTGACCGCGCTCGACGTGCCGATGCCCTATGCCAAGCACCTCGAGCACGTGGTGCTGCCGTCGCAGGAGCGCGTGGTCGCGGCCGTCAACAAGGTGCTGTACCGCGAGTGACCATGGCCCAGATCCTCGAGATGCCCCGCCTGTCCGACACCATGCAGGAGGGGCGCATCATCAAGTGGCACAAGAAGGAGGGCGACAAGGTCGCACCGGGCGACGTGCTGGCCGAAATCGAGACCGACAAGGCCAACATGGACTTCGAGGCTTTCGACGAGGGCGTGCTGCTCAAGATTGCGGTGCCGGACGGCGGCGTGGCGCCGGTCGGCGGGCCGGTCGCGATCCTGGGCGCGGCGGGCGAGGATGTGTCAGACCTTCTGGGTAAGATAAAATCGGGGGCAAAGTCGGCTCCGGCACCTGCGCCGGCTGCCGCTCCACCGAGGCCTCCGGCTGCGGCTCCGGCCACGGCTCCGGCTCGGGTCACGGCCGCTCCGGCCACGGCTCCGGCTCCGGTCACGGCCCCGGCTCCGGTCGCGGCCACGGCTCCGACCACGGCCACGGTTCCGGCCACAGCCACGGCTCCCGCCGCCCCGCCTGCCTCCGCCGGCCCGCGCATCGTGGCCTCTCCGCTGGCCCGCCGCATCGCTGCCGAGCGCGGGATCGATCTCCGCACCGTGCACGGGTCCGGTCCGGGCGGACGCATCGTCAAGCAGGACGTCGAGTCCTGGCAGGCTGCGCCCGCGCCGTCGGCCGGGCCCGCCCCCGCAGCCGCCCCCTCTCAGCTCTCCGCGCCCACGCCCACGCCCGCGCCCGTGCCGATTGCGGGCGCCGCCGACGCCGAGCAGCCGCTCTCGCTCATGCGCAAGACCATCGCGCGCCGGCTGACCGAAGCCAAGCGCGACATCCCGCACTTCTACCTCACGGTCGAGGCTGACATGGATGCGGCCGTGCAGTTCCGCGTCCAGGTCAACCAGGCGCTCGGCGTCAAGATGTCGTACAACGACCTGATCATCAAGGCGTGCGCGCTCGCGCTCCGGCGCGTGCCCCAGGTCAACGCCAGCTTTGCCGACGACCGCATCATCGTGCATGGCGGCGTCCACATCGGGGTCGCGGTCGCGCTCGAGGACGGGCTCATCACGCCGGTGGTGCGCGACGCCGACTCCAAGTCCCTGGGCGCCATCGCGCGCGAGGTGGCCGAGCTGGCCGGCCGGGCCCGCCAGCGCAAGCTCAAGCCCGCAGAGTACACGGGCGGCACCTTCTCGGTGTCGAATCTCGGCATGTTCGGGATCGAGGAATTTACCGCGGTCATCAATCCGCCCGAAGCGGCCATCCTGGCGGTGGGCGCGCTCGCCCAAAAGCCGGTGGTCAAGGATGATGAGCTCGCGATCGGGCATCGGATGCGGCTCACCCTCTCGTGCGATCACCGCGCGATCGACGGCGCAACCGGCGCCCGCTTCCTGCAGGAAGTGCTGCGCATCCTCGAGCATCCGATGACGCTGGCGATGTAGAGGCAGCCATGGCCGCGCCCGACACATACGATCTGGCCGTGGTCGGCGGCGGCCCGGGTGGCTATGTGGCCGCCATCCGAGCGGCCCAGCTCGGTCTGCGCGCCTGCTGCATCGAGCGCGAGAGGCCGGGCGGCGTCTGCCTGAACTGGGGCTGCATCCCCACCAAGGCGCTCCTGCGCTCGGCCGAGGTGCTCGAGCTGATCCGGCGCGCCGGCGATTTCGGCATCATCGTCGAGCCGCCGCGCATCGATTTTGCAAAAATCATTGGGCGCTCGCGTGCGGTCGCCGACAAGCACTCGTCGGGCATCGAGTTTCTGTTTCGCAAGCACAAGATCGAGCTCGTGCGCGGCGAGGCGCGCCTGGCCGGCCGCGGGCGGCTTCAGGTCACGGCGCCCGGCGGCAAGGGCCCCGCGCGCTCGGTCGAGGCCGCCCGCATCATCCTGGCCACCGGTGCCCGCGCACGCGGCCTGCCCGGCCTCGAGCCCGACGGCACGCATCTTCTAACCTACCGCGAGGCCATGCTTCTGCCCGAGCGCCCCAAGTCGCTGGTCGTGATCGGCGCGGGCGCGATCGGCGTCGAGTTTGCGTCGTTCTACCACGCCCTGGGGACCGAGGTTTCACTCCTGGAGGCGCTGCCGCACGTCCTGCCGTTCGAGGATCCCGACATCTCGCAAGCGCTCGAGCGCTCGTTCAAAAAACGGGGCATCAAGGTGCGCACGGGCGCGAAGGTCAGCGCGGCCAAGGTCGAAAAGAGCGCCGTGCGCGTCACCGTCGACGGTCAGGACCTCGCCGCCGAAAAGGTGCTGCTCGCGGTGGGCGTGCGCGCCAACACCGACGACCTGGGCCTCGAGGGCCTGGGCGTCCGGCTCACCGAGCGCGGCTTCATTGCCATCGACGGCGACTATAAGACCTCCTCGCCCGGCATCTTCGCGATCGGCGATTGCGCGGGCCCGCCGCTCCTGGCCCACAAGGCCATGCAGGAAGGCATCGTGTGCGTCGAGGGCATGCTCGGCAAGCGGTCGCACCGGGTCGATTACGCAGCCATCCCGAGCTGCACCTACTCGGCCCCCGAGGTGGCCTCGGTGGGCCTTTCCGAGCCGGCCGCGCGCGAGCGGGGCCATGACGTGCGCGTGGGGCGCTTTCCCTTCTCGGCTTCCGGCAAAGCGTCCGCGATCGGCGAGAGCGAAGGTTTCGTCAAGGCGGTCGTCGACGGCAAGCACGGCGAGATTCTGGGCTTGCATCTGATCGGCCCCCATGTGACAGACTTGATCATCGAGCCCGGCCTCGCAATGACCACGGAGGCGGGGGCTCACGAAATTCTGGCCACCACGCACGCCCATCCGACCCTTTCGGAGGCGGTGCAGGAGGCGGTTGCAAATGCGCTCGGCGAGGCGATCCACATATAGGCT
>DATFWX010000158.1:0-20182 GCA_035258845.1 Polyangia bacterium
CCATCGCTTATTGGGATTCCTCGGTGCGGAGGAGGAGCGGACGAGCGCGAATATCTTTCTGAGCTGGTGGTAGTCCAGCGCTTTTAGTCCGAGGATGCGCGCCGCTTCACCGGGAAAGTAACTGGCTCGCACGCAAGCCAAACGCTCTCTTGGGGCGCGCGGCCTCCTGGCCAATCGCCTTCCGCTAGTCAACCTGCTTCGAATACGCGGCGCCATAAATATATATTTACCTTTTGATCGGTAGATATATATATATTCTTACCCGCTGAAGCCGTCGTCAAGTGCTGAGTCGGATGCGTACGGCGGAGGCAGTGTTCAATTGCCATGCCGCACGTAAGGCATTGAAAACGCGCCTCGCCTTGCGTTGACTGGATCGAAATCCGTCACGGATGACGAATTCCGTCTTCTCAACCGCGCCCGATTGGTGTCGACACCAGAGCTGCGGGGCCCACAGCCGTTAAGGTCAGCGTATTAGCGGCGCCACGGCTGGATCGTCGAACGAACAGGTCCCAATACGACATTCTGGTCGCCCGCAGCCTTCGTTGGTGAACGAGCAACACCGGAAGAGCGGTCGACTGCCCCCTGGGTTGCGACCTGTCCTGTACCCCCGGGCGGACGGACCACCTCGCGGACCACCTGGCGGCGCAAACTGGGGACGGCTTGCGACGCTCCGAAACAGTAAACCGCTAGAATCACTTCCAACCACGCGGTCACCCTCGACTGCAATTCCGACTACGGAACCGAGGGTTACAGGTTCAAGTCCTGTTGGCCGCGCCAGAAGCGACTCGGCTTTTCGCTCCGGCTGTTCAGTCTCATTCGCTGGCGAACCACCACCACTTGAATCATCACCCGCAACAGGGTTGGACGGTCCGCTGCTCCCTGAAACGTTAAGTCCTTGTTCGGTCTAAGCTCACCGACGGCGAATCGAAGATATAATCACGATGAGATGCGTCTGTACCGGCTCCCATTCACGGCGTTGCTCGTGGCGGGCGTCGGATGCCGAGCAAGCTCTGCTAATAGCGACGGGCATGCGTGCGAGACCCCACCTGCGGAGGAAAGCACACTGCAACGGTTTCGGACCGAGACGGCGGGCGGCTCTGCGTGGCCGGACCGGCTGACCACTCCGCGCGACTGGGCTTCCGCAACCCCGCGCGCCGCCTGATTTTCGGCGGAAGGGGCTCTCTGGATTGTGCGGACCGTGCGCCGCACCGTCACCGATTCTTTGCGTCACCGTCGGACGACAGCGGCGACGTCGGGTCGGGCGTGCTCGATGCAGTAGGGATGGGAGCATGAAGCTCTGTCTCGTCCTTGTCCTGGTCATTGGTGCATGCGGGCCGATGGGCGGTAGCGTGGGCGGTGGCAGTGGCGGTAGCGGGGGTGCGGGCGGCGCGAGCGGCGGTGGTGGTCGCGGTGGGTCGGGCGGCAGCGGCGGTGGTGGTGGTTTTGGTGGTGGTGGTGCGGGCGGCGCGGGCGGGGGTAGTGGTGGCAGTGGCGGTGGCGGCGGTGGCGTGCTCACGGGCCCGATCTCCACAGGCGACGGCACCACTCTCGAAGCGGAGAGCACGGTGGCCGCCGACGGCGCCGGTACGGTGGTTGCGGCCTGGAATGCCCTCACGGTGAACGGCTGGAACGTGAGCGAGGTCATCGGCTTTGCGATCTCGCGCGATGACGGCAACACCTGGATGCCGGCGCGCCATCTCGATGCGCCGGGTGGACGCACCGGAGGCGATCCGGTGCTGGCGGTCGATTCGCGCGGGACTTTCTTCCTGGCCTGGCTGGGCTTCCAATTCGATGCCAGCGGCAACATCACCAACGGGCAGATCTATGTGTCGCGACTCGATCCGGCGGGCGCTTCCTTTACTGCGCCGGTGCTCGTGTCCACCGATGGCTCACAGCAGGTGGACAAGCCGTGGATCACCATCCTGCAGGACGACACGCTGCTTGTGACCTGGGGGGATCTGCAGCCGCGAACCATTCGCGCGGCGCGCTCGACCGACCGCGGGGCGAGCTTCGTCCTGTCGACCTTGGCATCGGGCGCGTTTCGCGACCTGGCGTTCCCGTGCGCTGACCGGACGCTCGCGGGCGCGCCCATCTACGGCGCCTTCGTCAACGGAGGATTCGGCACCGGCGCCGCTTCGGTCGGACTGGCCCGCTCGACCGACGCCGGCGCCACCTGGTCGCAGCCCCAGACCCTGGTCGCGAGCGGCGTTGTCACCGCCGACGTCAACTGCGCCGCGCGCGGGCCCGAGCTCTGGCTGAGCCACCTCGCCGGCACGATGGACGCGAGCGGCAGCGGCCAGAACTCGCCCGGCGATGCGGTTCGGATGGTGCACGCGACCGACGGCGCTACGTTCGATCCGCCGGTCACGATCGCGCCCGAGTCGCCGAGCGACCGTTACTCGCTGCCCGAGATGGTGCGCGCGGCGGACGGCACGCTGGCGGTTCTCTACTACCGGGGGCAGGTGGGTCAGGCCTCCACGCTGGTGCGCGCCGTTTCCACCGACGGCGGCGCGAACTGGATGCGCGCCGATTGGAGCGCGGCGGGGACGCTCACGACCAGCCGCGACCGCGACGACTGGCTGGGCGACTATCTGGGTCTCACTTCCGCAGCCGGCAAGCTCTACGCCACCTTCGGCGACAACACCGGTGGCACCACCCACATCCGCTTCGCGCGCGTTTCGGCGCGCTGAGGACGCCGCGCCGTCGGCGGTTGCACAGCCCGCATTCGTGAGGGGAGTCACCCCCAGGCAAGAGTTCCTCCCCGCGTAACTCCAGGCAGCCCCGAGCCGCCGAAGCTGGCCGGCTCATTGCCGTTGCCTTCCTCGAGGACTTTCCAGGAGTCGACACATGAAGCGCCTCGCCTGTTTCTGCGCGGGATTGATGTGGGCTTGCGCGGGCGATCCGAGCGCGACCGGACCGCATGAGAAGCCGATTATCGGCGGGACGCTCGATCTCGGCGATCCTTCCGTCGTTGCGCTGTTCGGACACCTCCCCGGAGACGCCAGCTTTGGCCAGATCTGCTCCGGCGTCGTGGCCTCCCCGCACGTCATCGTGACCGCGGCCCATTGCGTGGACCCGCGCTATTACGCATATGCTTTTTCGACCGTGGGCACGAGCTTCGTGATCGACGTGTTCACGGTCAATGACCTCAATGCGGTCGGCTGGACGGGCGGCCTTCCCACGCAAGCCTTCTCCCACGACCATCCAGATCTACGATCCACCCGCGCCACCGTCCCGGGACAGGGGATCACCCGACGCCGAGCCGCCCAGCCCGCCCAGCCCCGATGCGGCTCCGGGCGCGGGCGGGTCCTCGGGCGCACCCGGGTCGTCGGGCGCGGGCGGCTCGTCTGGCATGGGCGCGGGCGGCTCCTCCGGCGACACCACGATCACGGGGTGCGCGATCGCCCCCGACTCCCGAACCGGCCCAACGGGGATCGGAGGGATGCTCATCCTGAGCGCCTGCGTAGCGCTCGCGCGCCGTGGCCGCCCGCGCCCTCTTTGAACGCGGCCGCCGCGACTTACGCGCGAGTGCGCCGGCGCGGCCCGGACCCGAGCAGGATGCCGAAGAAAAAGACGCCGGCCATTCCCTTCCAGCCGCCGCTCCCAGCGCCCGCGACCGCGCAGGAGCCGCTTTCTGGATTCGGGCCGCCGCCACCCGACGGGGGCCCGGCTTCGGGACCAGACGTGCGGCCATCGGCGGCCGCGTCGGGCGGTGGTGCAGGGCGCGCATCGGGGCCCGCATCTGGCTGCGATCCGCCTCCGGCATCGGGGCCGCCCGGAACCAGCGGTCGGATCTGGATCCCGTTCAGCGCCGCACCATTGGCGGCCAGCGCGCCCGGAACGATCCCGGAATGGGATCCCAGAAAGCCGGCCGAGTCGATCTGGAGAATGTGGCGCGCATACGTCACGCCCTCGACGTGGCTCCCGGTCCAGGCGCCGCCCACGTCGATGGTCATGGTCGCCAGGTCCTGACGAACCCGCGATTTGACGCTGGGGGCATTCGGCATCCACGCGTACACCAGCACCTCATACGTGGCCGGCTGGAGCCCGTGGATGAAGAGGCAGACCTCGTTGGTTGGATCGGTCGTGATGAGCGCGTCGTTGAGCAGCGCCGCGTCGTCACCGCTGACCGATGGATCGCTGGCCGACAGGAACGACGTGGCACCCGACTGCGAGAGCGTGACGCTGGTCGGCCGGCCATCGAGCCCGACCAGCGGATAGGTCATCGAGCTGTCGCCCATGACGCTGTTCCAGACGCCGGGCAAGCCGGCGGCCGCGTACGTGTCGGCTGGCTTGCTCGCCGGCCCGCCGAAATCGATGTTGAATGCCTGCCCCCGCGCGGGGGCAGCCGGTGCCGAGAGGGCGCCCACGAGCGCGGTCGCAAGGAGGCACCGGCGCAATCGGCAGGTGCTCAGCCGCTGCATCCCCCTCATCTGAGTCGGATCATACTACGGTTCCGGCGTGCAGTCAGGCAGCAGGCATTGATTGGGCAGGCAGATCGCGACGTTCATGGTCTGGGACGACATGCAGCAGCTGGCGCCAGTGCCGCAGCTTCCGTCGCGGTTGCAGAACAGCTTGATGCAGATCCCGACGCCCATTTGAGGGCTCAGGTCCTTGTCGCAACTGGTGCCAGATGGGCACTGGCCTCCGCCGGCCGTGCAGGGAGTCCCGATGCCGAGACAGTTGCCCGCGGTCGTGGGGCAGCCGCCGGCCGGAGGCGCACAGCTGCCGCCGTCGCCGCTCCCGCCGCTGCCGCCGCCGCCACCGCCGCTGCCACCACTGCCCCCGCTGCCGCTCCCACCGCCGATTCCGCCGCCGCCGCCACTCCCGCCGCTGCCTCCGCTCCCGCCCCCGCTGCCAGCGCCTCCTCCGCTGCCGCCCCATCCTCCGCGACCGCCGCTGCCTCCGCTCCCGCCGCCGCTGCCGCAACCAACCAGCAAGCACACCAACACGACTGGGACGATCCTGCCAGGTCGGATCCTCATCGCCGAACCTCCGTCCCCGGCTGGTCGGATGCTAGCACGATGCAGAGGCCGCGCTCGCCCTACCGCGCATATTTTCGAGCGCGCTGGAACCGAGCGGTTACTGTCGCTGTCGCTGTTCAGTCGAGCCGAGGGGCCCCCGCGAGCGAAGCGAGTCGGGGCGAGGCGAGACTCATCCACGAGGCCGGTCTGGAGCGACTTGGGCCGATGGAAAGACTCAAAGCTTCTCACTACATGCGAGCGCAGCATTCCATTCGGGCAGCTTCTGGGCCTGCTCGCAGGGAATCGGCGGGAGCGGCTGACCGACCCGCTCGCGCAGAGCGAGCTGCCACCAGCCGACGTCATGCCAGGCCGAAAGCTTGTAGCCGACCGCAGGATAGATTCCGATCGCGCGAAATCCGAGCGACTCGTGCAGCCGGACGCTGCCCGGATTGGGCAGCGTGATGCCCGCGTGGGCGGTGTAGAAACCTTGCAGGCGCAGCAAGCCGAGCAACGACAGGTAGAGCGCGCGCCCGATACCCTGGCGCCGCGCGGACGCGCCCACGTAGACGCTGACATCGACCGACCACTGATACGCCGCGCGCTCGCGGTGTCGCGACCCGTACGCGTAACCCACCACCTCGCCCGCGCGCTCGTACACCAACCAAGGCATGCCCGCCAGAGTAGACGCGATGCGGGCGGCCATCTCGGCCTCGGTGGGTGCAACCAGCTCGAAGGAGATCGCGCTGCGCGAGACCATCGGTTCGTAAATCTCGGCGACCGCTTGGGCGTCGCCGGAGTTGGCCAACCTGATCATGGCAGCATCCTTTCACAGGTTTCACCGGCCGGGCAGGGGTCGTCACTGGCCGGCTACTGGACTTGCTCGCCCCCGCCCAGCCCGCCCGAAATCGGCACGATTTCAGACGCATGCGTGCTGGTCCGGTTCCTGCTTCGATACCTTCTCGTGGTAGCTCGTCCACGCGCCACTGCGTTCCTGCTGCTGGCCGGCCTGGTGCCGGCCGCGCCCGCGCTCGCCGCCAGCTCCCTCCACGCGAACGCAGGCGGACCCGCTCGTCGACAGGCCTGGAAGGCGGTCTATCCGTCCTGGCGGCGCGCCGAGCCGCTGTCTGCACATGTCCACCGCATCGATGCCGAGATCGAGGGGGCGCGGTTGCGGCCGCTGACCGGCCAGAATCGCTCGTTGAGCGGCACCACCCCCAAGCTGCTGGTGCAGGACCCGAACGGCCGCACGTTCCTGGCCAAGGCCAAGGATCCGGTGAATCTGAACTTCGAGCGCGAGCTGTTTGCGACCCGCTTGCGGCAGGCGGCTGGCGAGCCAACGGTTCCGGTCGTGTCGAAGTCGATCGATCTGGAGGCCGGGCGCAGATTCGACGGCTACGTCAAGCCGATGCTGCCCGCGCAGGGGCCGCTGGCGCCCGATCCGGCGCAGTGGACGCTCGCACAGCGCAACGTGGTGCTGGCCGATCACGTGTGGGCGGAGTTTCTCGGCAATGACGACACGCATCGCCTGCAGTCGATCGTGCTTCATGCGCCCGGAATGACGGAGCCGGGCTCGATGAACATCGATTGGGACCGCAGCCTGCTCGACTACAGGCGCACTCGTCCGCTGTCGCGCTTCCGGCAGGGGACGCCCAGCCCGCCCGCGCACAACCTGCTCTATCGCTCCTACGTGCGGGGGACGCTCGATCTCGACTTTGGCCCCAGCTTCGACGCCATTGAGCGCATCCACGGGCTGTCGGACCAGGAGATCCGGGACGCGCTCGGTCCCTTCCTGGACCGCGTCTTCGAGGCGCCCGGGCGCGGCTACGGCCCCTATCCCACCCGCGACGCGCTCGTGCAGGCCGTGCTGGCCCGCCGCGACCGGCTGCGCGATCAGTTCGAGGTCTTCGTCCGCTCGCTGATGGACGAGCGCGCGCAGCGTCTTGCGCGCAGCCCCCGCCCGCCGCGGATGCGCCAGATCCTGGCCGACCTGCGCGACGGCAAGATGTGGCTGGCCAACCGCGTGCTCGGCTCGGCGGCCGTGAGCCGCGTGATGCAAAGTATGCGCAGGCTGCAGGGCGAGCCGTAAGCCCGTCGCCGCCGGCGCCGCCCCGCATCCTTTTCGGGGCCTTAACCGTTTTCATGGATGGCAGACCAGGTACAGTCGGCGCATGCCTGAGCAAAAGACGCCTCCCGAGCTGGCGCAGGCGCGCGAGCGCTTTCTGGCCCTGGTGTCCGACCTGCGCCCCGAGCTGCATCGCGCACAACACGGCCGTCGATTTCTTGCGCCGCTACGAGCACACGCACGTGGAGCCGGTGGCCGCGCCGCCCGAGCCATTGCCAGCCGGCGAGGCGGTCGATCCCTACGCAGTACGGAGCGCGCTTCTGAGCTTCCTCGCGCTGCCGGTCCTGCAGCGCAGCGCGGTCATCCTGAAAGATGTGCTCGGACATTCGCTCGGTGAGATCGCGAGCACGATCGGAACCACGGTGCCCGCGGTCAAGGCGGCGCTGGCGCGCGGCCGCTCGAAGCTGCGCCAGATGGGCGCCCAGGGCCCCGAGACCAGGGAGGGTGCCATGGCGGCCGACGAGCTGGAAGATCTCCGACGCTATGCGCGCCTGTTCAACGCGACGCGACTGGGACGGTGTCCGCGCGCTGCTGGCCGAAGAGTGCCGGCTTGATCTGGTGTCCCGGGCCACGCGCCGGGGCAAAGAGGTCGGCGAGTACTACGATCGCTACGCGGGCGAGCAGGTCCGGCTCGTGGTCGGGCGGGTCGAGGGCCGGCTGGCCCTGGGCGCGTTCACGCCGCAAGCCGCCGCGCGGCCGGCCTACTTCATGTTTCTCGAGTGGCGCGATGGCCGCGTGCAGGCGATTCGCGATTATCGCTATGTGCCCTACATCGCCGACGAGGCCGAGTTCGAGGCGGCCTGACTGGACACCGGGACCGCCCTGCGAGCGCTCCCGGCCGCCGCGTCGCGCGCCGCGATGGTGACCAGGATCGCGGTCAGCGTCGTAAAAAAGAACACCGTGTCCAGATCGAAGTGAAGCTCCCAATTGGGGGCCAGCACCGTCCAATACAACAGCACGCACAGGCCGAGCAGGACCGCCCACACCAGGAAGTCGGTCCAGGCCAAAGGCGCCGCCCCCTCCCGGATCTCGGCCGCCGTCCGCTCCGGGACCAGCAGCGGAAACAGGAAGATGAAGTGAATGTAGTAGTTGGCCGGATTGAACACCACCGGCAGCAGCAGCAGGCCCAGGAGCGCGCTCAGAGCGTAGCTCTTGCCGCGCGAGGCGAGCAGGACCAGCGCCACGAAAAACCCGATGAGCGCGATGAAGAGCGGCAGCCGGGCCAGAAGCGTGCTGCGCTGCAAGGCGTCGTTGCCCGCCACCAGCGCACGCAGGCTGATGTGATTGACGTGCACGCCGCTGTCGAGCAGCGCCGCCTTGTGCAGCCACTGCGGCCACGCGCTCAGCGGAAAGAGGACGAGGGTAAGCAGAAGCAAGGCGGCCACCGAGAGGACGGCGCCCAGGGCGATCGCAAACAGCGGGCGGTGGGCGAGGCGGAGCTCCTGCCACGTGGGCAGCTTGCGGTTCGCGCGAAACCGATCGACCAGCCACCACAGTGCGGGCAGGCCTGCGCCCAGGAGGGCCAAAAGCGGAAAGGCGCGGATCAGCGCGGACAGAGCCAGCAGCGCCCCGCCGGCCCGCCAGTAACGCCGGTGCAGGGCGCAGATGCCGAACGCGGCGTAGGCCAGCCAGTCGTAGCGCAACGTGGCGCCCGTCCAGCTCGAGCCGAACATGTAGAAGTCGTTGGTGCCGAACACGACCGCGCACACGAACGCGGTTCGGATGCCGAAGGCCCACCCCATCGCGATGAGCGCGCAAAGAAGCAGCAGCGGATCCAGCAGCGCCGTGACGGTCAGCGTCGCATTGCTGGCATGCGTACGCGCGAAGATGAGGTGCGCGATGGCAAGCCAGACCGGGGTCGCATTGGCGCCATGATCCGACATGCTGCCGATGTAGTCGCGCTCGCCCATGGTCTCGCGGAAGTAGCGCATGTCCTCGACCAGGGCACGCCATTTCTCGGGCGTGAAGCGCCGGCGCACGGCCTCCATGTCGGCGGCCAGATCGGCGACGCGGCGCATTTCATGGGTCTTTAGGTCGCGGATGGAGACGTTCGCGAGTATCGACGGGCTCGCGCCCGGCACGTCGTCGATGTAGGCGGCCACGCTGGCCAGGTACACGCCGTCGTAGCCCAGCTCGCGGAAGTACTTGGCGGCCGGATAGTACGCGCGCAGGTCGTGGTTGTGCACCAGGTTGGGCCGCTGGCGCTTGGCGTCCCAGAACTGGGGATGGCCGAGATTGAAGAACGAGGCCATCGCCAGGGCCGCGCAAAAGCCCAGCGTGCCCAGCACGACCGCACGGTTGGGTGGAAAGCGGCGCGGAACGAGCACTTCGCGCGCCAGCGCGACCAGCGTCACCAGGGCCAGCGTCGAGCGCAGCATAGCCATTTCGCGTTGACCGATCGGCCAGACCAACCAGAAAGAATACACGAGGTGCCAGGCGGCACCGGCCGGCAGTGCGAGGGCGATCAGGGTCAGCACGCGGCTGCCGCGCCGCGCCAGCAGCACGCATCCGACCAGAGCCAGCCCAAAAAGAAGGATCGAGCTTCGCACGAGTTCCTCCACCGGCATGCCGCGCCGAACCGCAAAGTCGAGCTGGCTGGGCGGCTCCTCCTCATACAGCGCCAGCTCCGTGACCGTGTAGACCCGATCGCCGCCCGTCGCCGTGAGCCGCACGTAGCGGCCGTGCGCCTCGAGGCCGCGCGCGATGCGGGATCGGAGCCCCGCGCCTCCCACGGGCGGCGCGACCCACAGCGGCCAGAACGCGCTGCCGTCCTCGGACACCGAGAGGACGTATTCGTCGTTGTTGTCGGCCTGCACATACGCGCCCCGGATGGTCCGGGAGGTGCCCAGGTCGTACTCCACGAGTCCACCGGGTGGGATCAGCACAGCCAGATGCGAGGTCGCGGGGTCCCCCGCTACCGCGATCACGCGATCGGTCAGCAGCTCCGCGCGCTTGACCGCGATGGTCTTATGGGGAAGGCGCCCGGCCAGGAGGTCGCGCGAAGCGCCCGCTCGCGGTCCGCAGGCTGAAAGCAGGACCAGAACGACCGCGAGCCGCGGCATCGGCCGACTATACAAGCATTGGGCCCGACGGAAATGGGGAAAACCTGAGCAAGCTCAGCATCGTGTTAGAATCACTCGCTGCTGGACGACCAAACCCTCATGGCGATGGCGCTGGCCCAAGCCGATCGAGCGGCCGCGGCGGGCGAGGTACCGGTGGGCGCGGTGGTGGTCGCGACCGGGGGGCGCCTGGTCGGCGCCGGCCACAATCTGCGCGAGAGCGCGCAGGACCCGACCGCGCATGCCGAGATGATTGCGCTGCGCGCGGCGGCACGGACGCTGGGCTCGTGGCGCCTCGAGGACTGCACGCTCTACGTCACTCTCGAGCCGTGCCCGATGTGCGCGGGCGCGCTCGTGAATGCGCGCGTGGCGCGGCTTTGCTACGGCTGCGACGACCCCAAGGCCGGCGCCGTGCGCACGCTGTACCGGCTGCTCGAAGACAGCCGGCTCAATCATCGCGTGATCGTGACAAGCGGCGTCGCGGCCGCCGAGTGCGCCGACAGGCTCCGACAATTCTTCGCAAAATTGCGCCAGCCCCCGATCTGATGCTACGCTCGAGCGGGGTGCTCTGGGTGCCCGAACGAAAAGCGCACCGGCCCGCGCCAGCGGACCTGCTCGATCCCGACGCCGAGCACCGCTTTGCGGACCTTCTGGCCGAGCACTGCGGGGTGCGGGTGGATGCGCGCGTGCGGCGGAAGCTGGCGCTGGCGGTGCGGGAGCGCCTGGCCGTGCTGGGACTTTCGGATCCGGCCCTCTATTTCCAGCGCATCACGCGGCCGGCGCTCGATCTGTCCGAGATCGACCACATCGCAGTTCGGCTCACGGTGGGCGAGACCTCCTTTTTCCGCTCGCCCCCCCACTTCGAGGCGCTGCGCCAGCACGTGCTGCCGGCCCTGTTCGGTCCGCGCGAGGACCCCGATGTGCGCATCCTGTGCGCGGGCTGCTCGTCGGGCGAGGAGGCCTACTCGATCGCCATCACGCTGCGCGAGGGGCTGGGCCGACAGGCCCGACTCCAGGTGCATGCGCTCGATCTCGACGGAAGCGCGATCGCGGCCGCGCGACGCGCGGTCTATGGTGGGCGCTCGATGCGGCGGGTGCCCGATTTTCTGCGCGAGCGCTACTTCGAGCCGTGCGGCCAGGACGAGTGGCGCGTCCGCGACACCATTCAGGCCCTGGTCACCTTCGAGCGTGGCAACCTCAAAGAGTGCCCGCCCGAAAGCGGCCCTCCTTTCGACGTGGTGTTCTGCCGCAACACGCTCATCTACTTCGAGCGACGTGAGATCGTGCTCGCCCTGCGCCGCTTCGCCAGCCTCCTGCGGCCGGACGGCTTCCTGTTCCTGGGCCAGACCGAGGCCATGTTCGGGCAGCTGGGCGACTTCGACGTGGTTCAGCCGGTGGGCGGGTTTCTGTTCCGGCGGCGCTCGGCCAGCCGGGAGCGACCGCCGGCGCCCGCGCCGGTCGCCAAGGGCGCGCCCACCTTTGCGTCGGCACCGCCGCCCGCGTCCCCGCCCGCCCCCCCGCCGGCCCCGCCGCCCCTGCAGTCGCCGACAGTGCCGCCGACCAAGCCGCCGCGCACCGAGGACGACCTCATCGCGCGCGCGGTCGAGCACGTGCGGCGCGACGATTTCGACCAGGCCGAGCGGCTGTTCGAGCAGGCGCTCGCGCGCGCGCCCGCCTCGCCCCTGGCCGCGCTCGGGCGCGCCTTCGTGCTGGCCAACCGCGACCGCGATGCCGACGCGCGGGCGGCCGTGGAGCGCGCGCTGGAGCTGGATCCCTTCCTGCCCGAGGCCTACTTCCTGGCCGGGATCCTGCTCGAGAAAGAGGGCGACCTGGGGGGCGCCGAGCGCCAGTACATGCGCACGGTGCTGCTGGACCGCGATTTTGCGCTGGCCTGGTTCTATCTGGGCAATCTCTATTTGCGTGAGGGCAACCTGCGCGCGGCCCGGCGCGAATTCCGGCGCGCGCTCAAGATCACCGAGCGCGCGCGCCCGCCGCGCGGGGCTCTGCCGCGCCTGTTCCCCGATCAGATGGTGCGCGACTTCTGCCGGCGCCGGATCGCGCGCGCGGGAGGCCTTGTGCGATGACGCGCCGGTCGGGCACGCTCGAGAGCTCGATCGAGCGGGTGCTGGGCGAGCTGCGCCGCGAGTACTGGCGCTCGATCGAGAGCGCGCCCACCGACGAGCCGATGACCGAGCAGGTGCTGCTGATGTCGTCGGGCGGCGAGCTGTACGCGCTCCATGCCGGACAGGCGCGCGAGGTGGCCCGCCCCGGCGACATCGTGCCGCTTCCGGGCGCACCCGATCGGCTGGCCGGCGTGACCAACGTGCGCGGCCAGGCGGTGCCGGTGCTCGACCTGCGGCGGGTCATCGAGGGCCGGCCGTCCGACCTCGGGCCCAGCGCGCGCCTGGTCACACTGCGCAGCCCGCTCCCGATTGCGATTCTGGTGGAGGCGGTGTCCGACCTGGTCGAGGTCGCCATGGCCGACCTTCTGGGAGCGATCCAGGTCGCGCCGGCCGAGGCGGGCGGCGACGGCCGGCCGGCTCGCGGCACGCTGACCGTGCCGGGCGGGCTCGAGGCGCGCTTGCTCGACGTCGACCGGCTGATCGAGCTGGCGAGCGGGCAGTCGTAGACGGGCTCGATGGACCCGCCCGAGAAGAGCTCGCGGCCTTTCGATCTGGCGGCCGAGCCGCTGGAGGAGGCGCTCGGCCGTGCGAGCGCTTTGTGTGTGGAGATCTTCCGGCGGCTGGAAGAGCGGCCGGTGCGGCCGCCCGTCGACCGGGCTGCGCTCGAGCGCGCCCTGCGCGACAGCCTGCCCGATCAGGGCGTGGGCCTGCTGGCGGCGCTGGACGACTTCGCGCGCCTCATTCTGCCGGCCTCGATGGGGATCCCGCATCCGCTTTATCTCGGGCTGGTCAATTCGTCGCCCCTGCCGGGCCCGGTGCTGGCCGATTTGCTGATCTCTGCGCTCAACAACAACGGGGGTGCCTTCGAGCAGAGCCCGGCGCTGACCGCGTGCGAGGACGAGGTGGTCCGGCAGCTGGCGCGTCGGTTCGGCTGGCCCGACGATAGTGAGGGACTGTTCCTGCCGGGCGGGAGCTTTGCCAACCTGCAAGCGCTCGTGCTGGCGCGCGAGCAGGCCTGCCCGGGCGGCGGGATCGATGCCGGGCTGCGCCTGTACACGGCGGAGTCGGCGCATTTTTCGGTCACCCGCGCCGCCCGCATTGCCGGTTTCGGCCCCGCCCAGGTGGTGGCGCTGCCGGGGCGTGGGCGCGGCGAGCTCGACATGGCCGCGCTGGCGGCGCGCCTGGACGCCGACCGGCGCGCCGGCTTGCGTCCGACCGCCGTCGTGGTCACCATCGGGACGACCGGGACCGGAGCCCTCGACGACGTCGCCGCGGCGGCCGAGCTGTGCCGCCACCACGGCAGCTGGCTCCACGTCGACGCCTGCTATGGCGGCGCGGCCGTGCTCCTGCCCGAACTGGCGGCGCGCTTTGCCGGGGTCGCGCAGGCCGACTCGATCGCGGTCGATCCGCACAAGTGGTTTTTCGTTCCCGTGACGGCGGCCGCGCTCCTGACCCGCCACCGGGCGCTCGCACTGTCGGCGTTCAGCGCGCGCGCATCGTCCTACGTGCCGCGCGCCGGCGCTCCGGATGCCTGGGAACGCGGCATGCCGACCACCCGCCGCGCCTCCGGCTTCGCGGTCTGGATGGCGCTGCGCGCCCACGGCTGGGACAGCATCCGGCAGGCGGTGGCCCGCAATATCGCGCTGACGCGCCGGCTCGAGGGCCGCCTGGCCGCGGCCGGCTTTCGAGTGCTCCCGGCCGGCGAGCTCTCGATCGCATGCGCGCGCTGGGAGCCCCCGGGCCGCTCCCCGGCCGCGCTCGACGGCCTGCAGACCACTATCGCCGAGCGCGTCATCGCGACCGGGCAGGCCTGGTTCAGCACCGTGGAGCACCAGGGCCTGCGCTGGCTCCGCTTCAACCTGGTCAACCTGCACACGCGGGTCGAGCACATGGATCGTCTGGCCGCGCTGCTCGCAGACACCGCACAGGCCGCTACCTGAATTCACCGATTCCTCTAGCTGGCCATTGGCGCCTACTCGCGGAGCTGGCGCGCCACGTCGTCGGGGATGGCGGCGTCCGGCGCCACTGCGTCGGCTTCCTTGAACTGCAGCCACCGCGCGGCGTCGTCGGCGGCCTGCTTGCGCGCCTTTTCAAAGTAGGTGCGCGCGCGCGCCTCGACCCGACGCAGCTTGTTCAGATGCGCGTAGCGCAGCACCATGGCCAGGATGTTGGCGCCCGCGTCCACGACCGGCAGGCTGTGCAGATACTTGGCGCCGTCGTGCGCGACCACGAAGCCCACGTAGGCCGCGCTTTCCAGCAGCGACCTGTCGGCGTCCCGGTTCTTGCGCGGCTCCGGCACCACCAGGCTGCCTCGAATCGCGGTCGCCGCCGCCACCTCGAACAGAGCGCGCGCCGTCTCCGGGGGCATGCCCGCGCGCGTCTTGGCCGCCGCCACGTCGAGCGCGTCCATCACCTCCTTGCGCAGAGCGGCATCGCCTTCGTCGGCGTGCGGCTGCAGCCGCCGGATGAGCCCCTCGACCACCGGCCAGTCCTGGCTTCGGTGCTGCAGCTCGTAGCGCAGCTTGCGCACCTCGTGCACCAGGATCGCGCGCAGAACGCTCGGCAGCTGCGCGGGCGGCGGCTGCGCGCGGCGCGCCCGCACCTTCTCGTACCAGGCCGCGCGTACGCGCACCAGGTCCTCGGCCATGGGGCTGCGCAGCGCCTCCTCGTGGTGCACGAAGCAGAGCAGCACCAGGTTCTCGAACCGCTGGTCGTCGGGGTCGCGGTTCAGATAATGCAGATGATCGCCGCGCCGCCGACAGAGGCAGCAGCTGCGGTCGGCGGCGTCATCGACGGCCTGGACGAGCTTGCGTTGGATCGGCATCGGAGAGCGTAAGGCGCCGTCGCGATCGACGCATGCGAGTCAGGGTGCTGTCAAGCAGTTCACAAGCCGTTGAAAACCCGATAAAATGCGGCGAATGCGCGTGAGCCTGGTGCCCTGATGCCGAGCCCCGGCGAGAGCCGACCCGCGAGCACGCTGCCGCCACACGCGCGTCTGGCCCCGGGCCGGGGCAGCCTCAAGGTGCAGGTTCTGATCTTTACGGTGGTCGTGGTGGTGGTGCTCGTGGGGGCGATGGCGGGGCTGTTCCACGTGCAGGCGCAGGTGGTCCTGCAGGACCAGCTCGAGCAGCGGGTCAAGGCGCTGGCGCGCAACCTGGCCGAGGTGTCGCGCTTTGGCGTCATCACCGGCGACACCAACCTGCTCGATCCCGAGCTGCTCAACCTGCGGGGCGAGGAGGACGTCCTGGACGCAAAGGTGCTCGACCTCTCGGGCAAGGTTCTGGCGTCCATGGAACGGCGCCGCGTGGGCGAGGTGCTCAGCGACGAGCCCACCCGCTCCGCGCTCGAGAAGGACGACGTAACCGTGATTCGCGATCCGCGCGCAGGGCGCTGGGAGGTGGTGGCGCCCGTGCGCAGCCACGTCGATGCGGCCCTGATGCCGGGCGGCGAGCTGGCTGGGGGCGAGGACCTGCGCAAGCCGGGCGCCGCCGGAGCGGGCGAGAAGCGGGGCGTGGTGCGGGTGTGGGTGGGGCTGGCGCGGGTGACGGCGCGCCTGCGCGAGATGGAGGTGTACGCGCTCGCGTTCGTGATTCCGCTGACGCTTTTGGCAATCCTGGCCGCCTACTGGGTGGCGCAAAAGAAGGTGAGCCGGCTGGTCGTGCTGGCGCAGGCGGCCAAGGACTTCGACGCCCGCAAGTGGACGCGCGATCTGTCGGCCACCGGCGGCGACGAGATCGGCGTTTTGACCGCCACCTTCAATCGCATGGCGCGCGGCATCCGCGAGCAGCTCGAGCGCTCGGACCGCCAGATCAAGCAGATCACGGACGCAGTGCACCATCTGTCGGCCTCGACCAGCCAGATCCTTGCCATCTCGACCCAGCAGTCCTCGGGCGCGGCGCAGCAGGCCTCGGGCGTGCAGGAGGCCACCACCACCGCCGAGGAGATCGCGGCCACCGCGCGCGTGATTGCCGAAAACGCGGGTGCCGTCACCGCGGTCGCCGATCAGACGCTGGGCGCCGTGCAGTCGGGCGCCGGTGAGGTCGGGGCCGCCATCGCGGGCATGGCCGAGGTCAAGAAGCACGTGCAGTCTATCGCCGAGGCGATGCTGGATCTGGGCGTGCAGTCGCAGCACATCGGCGGCATCATCGACATCATCAACGACATCTCGGATCAGACCAACCTGCTCGCGCTCAACGCAGCCATCGAGGCCGCGGGCGCGGGCGAGGCGGGGCGACGTTTCTCGGTGGTGGCCAAGGAGGTGCGCCGGCTGGCCGAGCGCACGGTCGAGGCGACCGAGGAGATCGCGGGCATCATCGAGGTGATCCGGCGCTCGACCAACAAGACCGTGATGCTGACCGAGGAGGGCTACAAGGCGGCCGACCGGGGCGCGGCCCTGGTCGACAAGGTGGGCGACTCGCTGAAAAACATTTCCCGGCTCGTCACCGACACCAGCCGGGCTACCAAAGAGATCACGCTGTCGACGCGCCAGCAGACCAGCGCCACCGAGGAGATGGTGCAGACCATTTCCGAGATCCGCGACATCGCGCAGCAGGTGCTCCACGGCGCCGAGGAGACCGCGAAGTCGATCGCAGACCTGAACCAGTTGGCCGAAAACCTCAGCCGCCTGATCCGCTGATGGCGACTCTTCGACTCTTCGACTCTTCGACTCTTTGACTTCCCATGGATCCCAAGCGGCAGAAATATCTCACCGTCTTCAAGGCCGAGTGCGAAGAGCACCTGCGGGCGCTGGGCGATCACCTGCTCGCGCTCGAGCGCACGCCCGAGGACGCGGCGCCGCTCAAGCACGCCATGCGCATCGCGCACACGCTCAAGGGATCGGCCCAGCTGCTCGGGCTCGCTGAGATCTCGCGGGACGCGCACGACATCGAGGACCGGCTGCGCAGGCTCGAGCAGGGCGAGGATCCGGCCACCGCGGAGCCGATCGATCAGGTCCTGCGCGCGCTCGACGTCATCCGGCGGCGCGTGGCCGAGCTGCTGCCGCAAGGGCCAGCCGCAGCCGCCCCCGCCCCCACCGTCACCGGCTCGCAGGCGCCGGCCAGCGCGGCCGTGCCGCCGCCCACCCTGGCTCCGGCCGCGCCCGCTCGCACCGCGCCCACCATCCGGGTACCGGTCGACAAGGTCGATGGTCTGCTCAGCGCGGCCGGCGAGCTGGCGCTCGGCCGCGCGCGCCTCGAGCGTTTCGCGATCGAGATGCGGGGCCTCATGAGCCGCCTCAAAGGCCGCCATCGCGACCCCATCTACCAGGAGCTGCGGCGCCTGTACGAGGGCCTCTCGCAGTCGGTAGGCGAGCTCGATCTGGCGGTGCGCGACGTGCAGGACCTGACCCTGTCGATGCGCCTTTTGCCCTGCTCGACCCTGTTTGGCGACTATCCGCGCGCGGTGCGCGATCTGGCGCGCGAGCTGCGCAAGGAGGCGCGGGTGGAGCTTCTGGGCGGAGAGACCGAGTGCGACAAGGATCTTTTGGACGCGGTCCGCGAGCCGCTCGTGCACCTTCTGCGCAACTGCGTCGACCATGGCATCGAGCCGCCCGACGTGCGGCGGGGCGCCGGCAAGTCGCCCATCGGCACCATCACCGTGCGCGCTTCCCAGCGCGGCGCCAGCCTGGGCATCGAAATCTCCGACGACGGCGCAGGCATCGACATCGCTGCCGTCAAGACGGCCGCGGTACGGCTGGGCCATTTGACCGCCGAGCAGGCGGCGCAGCTATCCGACCACGAGGCGGCCTACCTGATCACGGCCAGCGGCTTGACCACGCGCCCGCAAGCCACCGACGTGTCGGGCCGCGGTATCGGCATGGACGTCGTGCGCGCGACCATCACCGCGCTCAAGGGCGACCTGGTCATCGAGAGCGAGCCCGGGCGCGGGACCCGCTACCTCTTGTCGCTGCCCATCTCGCTGGCCACCATGAAGGTGCTACTGGTCGAGGTCGATCGCCGTCTGTATGCGATTCCGCTGGGCGCGATCGAGCTCAGCCTGCGCGTCGATCCCGACGAGCAGCCGACGCTGGCCGAGTCGGGCACCTTGCTCGTGCGCGGACAGCACGTGCGTCTGGTCTGGCTGCGCGCGCTCCTGGGCCCACAGCCCGAGCCCATCGAACCGGGCGCGCGCCTGTCGGTGGTCGTGGTGCGCCACGGCGGCCAGACGCTGGGCCTGATCGCCGACCACCTCCTGCGCGACGACGAGGTCGTGATCAAGCCGCTGCCGATGGCGCCCGACGTGTCGCCGTTCGTCTCCGGCGCCACCTTGCTGGGCGACGGTCAGCTCGCCATGATCCTGGCCGTCCCGCGCCTGTTTGCGACAGCGTTCGAGCGGCCTCACGAGGCCACCCTGCTGCCGGTTGCGCCGGCGGCACCCCTGACCCGGAAGACGGTTCTGGTGGTCGACGATTCCTTCACCACGCGTCTGCTCGAGCAGAACATCCTCGAGGGCTCGGGCTACGAGGTCGACGTGGCCGTGAGCGCGGAGGGGGCGCTGGAGCTTCTGCAAAAGAAGAGTTACGATTTGTTGGTAACCGACGTGCAGATGCCCGGCATGTCGGGATTCGAGCTGATCGAGCTTCTGCGCCGAGATCCACGTCACGGCACTATGCCTTGCATTGTGGTCAGCTCCATGGGCACGGAGGCCGAGCGCGAGCTAGGCCGGCGCGCGGGCGCGCAGGCCTACATCGGCAAGGGGGATTTCGAGCAAGAGACGCTCTTGCAGGCGGTGGAGCAACTGATTGGACGCTAGAGGGGGGCTGCGGGTGATCGTTGCCGACGACTCGGCGGTCGTTCGCCAGGTGGTGCGCGACGTGCTGGAGGCCGATGGCATCGTTGTGGCCGCCGAGGCGCGCGACGGGCGCGAGGCCATCGACCTGACCTGCCGCCATACGCCCGATCTGGTGGTGATGGACATCCTGATGCCGCATGTCGACGGCGTGCAGGCGGTGGCGCGCATCATGGATCGGGCGCCCACGCGTGTGCTCATCCTGTCCAACGTGGCGCGCAACGGAGATGTCGGCCTGTGCCTGGACGCGCTGCGCGCGGGCGCGCTCGACGTGATGCCCAAGCCGGTCGACCTGACCGCGGTCACGCGGCCCGACTGGGCGCGCGATTTCGTCGAGCGCGTGCGCCTTCTGGCCGGGATGCGCCTGCCCGCTCTGTCCCGCGCGCGCGTGCGTCCGCCCGATCCGGTGCCGTCGCCTCCCCAGCCAGTGCGTGCGGTCGGTGAGCTTCCGCTGCGCTGTGTCGCCATTGGCGCCTCCACCGGCGGCCCGCGCGTGATCGGGCAGCTCCTGCGCGATCTGCCCGCTGACTTCCCGGCCGGCCTCCTGATCGTCCAGCACATCGCGACCGGCTTTGCCGATGGCCTGGCCCGCTGGCTCAACGCTTGCTCTCCACTCGAGGTGCGGGTCGCGCGTGCGGGTGACCGGGTGCGTCCGGGGAGCGTTCTCTTGGCACCGACCGGACAGCACATGGTGCTGCGGCACGGCGTGGTCACCCTGCTCCATGAAGCGCCGGTCCACGGCTGCCGGCCCTCGGTCGATGTGCTGTTTCAGTCGGTCGCCCACAATTTCCGCAGCGGGGCCCTGGGCATCATTCTTTCGGGTATGGGCATCGACGGCGCCGAGGGCGCCGCGGCCATGAAGGACCGGGGCGCCCAGATTCTGGTGCAGGCCGAGGAGACGTGCACCATCTTTGGCATGCCCAAGGCGGTGCTGGCGCGCTGCGTGGTCGACAAGATCGTGCAGCCCGACCAGCTGGCGCGGGAGCTGTTGCGGCGCGCGCACGGCGGGCGCGGGGGCGCGGCATGACCAACCAGGGTCGCAAGATCCTGGTGGTCGACGACTCGCCGACCGTGCTGGCGTTGATCGAGGATCTTTTGACCGCGCAGGGCTTCGACGTGCTCACGGCC